>JAAWJJ010000001.1 GCA_022796875.1 Eubacterium sp.
CTGCCAGGATTACTTTTGCGTACGCAACCGCCCTCGATGCGCCGTCCGGGCGCACTCGGACTTTTGGGGACATCCCTGTCCCCAAATTGCTGTTCAAACACAGAGCGCTAAGAAAATCTCATTTTCTTCCGCAAGGACAATTGGTTATTATTTTGTACCGGCCTGACATTCCACGTCAATGAAAGCCTGTCCCTATGCTGCCATACTTCTAAAATATTTGAGAGAACTGTAGGTACTGCCGGTACGTCGGTTTCTTCCTTTTACAAAAATGTTGCCAGAACATTCTAGCGTCGATGTTTTCAGGCAGACAGCACAAAACAGGATGGACTGCCCTTGTGCAGGAAAATGAGAGGCTCTTACTTCCGCCGTATTTATGCAGCAATTTGGGGACAGGGATGTCCCCAAAGGCCCGAGTGCGCCCGGACGGCGCATTGAGGGCGGTTGCGTCAGAAGCCGTAAGATATCCCGGCGGGATTAGAGCCTCCATTTGACGAAACAGGCAGAACAGAATGTTTTGTGTAGGCTGCCGTCCGAAACCACAAAGCAAATGTTCTGATAATATTTTTTATACCAGTTCTTCTGAAATTGTTCCACTGCCTTGTTTTGCCATACGGCGCAGCATTGGAATAGCAAGCAGGATGCTGAGAAGCGTGGTACATATGTCAGCCCCGGTCTGCGCATATAACAAGCCGGTAAGTCCCCACAAAGAATTGAACAGATATAAAAAGGGTATATAAAACAAACACTGGCGGCCCAGGTTGACAAGCATTGCCTGCACGGCTTTTCCGGTTGCCTGGAATGTTGACATGAGCGTCATCTGTATGCCCATAAACGGAATGATCCATGCATAAGCATGCAGGAAAGCAATTCCGACTTCGATAATAGCAGTATCGCTTGTAAACGCCCGCATAAAAGCGGAAGCGAGAAATAGAAACGGGATCAGAAGAATCAGGCAAAGGCCGGTTCCTGATAACAATGTAAATTTCAGGGCGGATAACAGCCGCTTTAAGTTTCCGGCACCGTAATTATATCCGGCAAATGGCATATATCCGGAAACATAACCGATCGTGATCATAAATACCATGCTGATCATTTTTCCGGCGACTCCGTATGCGGAAATAACATAATCACCGTATCCGGCTGCAAGATTATTCAGTATTACATTGGATAAACTCATGATAATCTGCGAAACGGAAGTCGGCAGTCCTATTTTTAATACTTCTAAGTAAATTCTTTTGCCTGGCTGAAAATCTTTTGGCTTTATGGAAAGGGAAGTATGCCCTTTTAAAAATATCGTTATGTAATAAACGACTGCAAATGCATTGCCTATGATCGTTGCCCAGGCAGCGCCGGCAGCGCCCTGGTGCAATACGAGTATGAATATCGGATCAAGCGCAATATTCAATGCCGTACCGATGATCATGCCGATCATAGCCTGCTTTACCTTTCCCTCCGAACGCAGTAAGGCAGGCAGGATAATCTGTAAAATCATAACAAAACTGAATCCGACAATGACTCTCAGGTAAGCCCTGGTAGGGCCAATGGTATACTGGCTGGAGCCAAGGGCGTGAAGAATCGGTTCCATCAAAAGAAGACAAAGAACGGTCATTCCCAAAGTAGCGATCACGGAACTGTATACGGAAACCGCGCTGGTCCGGCGCGCCTCTTCTTTTCTGTCAGCGCCAAGGCATCGCGAAATATAAGAGGGCGCACCGTTGCCAAAAATATTGCCGATTGCCTGTATGACCATGAATACAGGGAAAGCCAGGGAAACGGCGCCCAGTTGGACCGGATCATCCAGTAATCCGATAAAATAGGTGTCTGTCAGATTGTAGATCAAAGATACGATGGTGGACAGCACCGTAGGAATTGCCAGTTTTAAAATTGCTTTGGAAACCGGCGCGTTGCTCATAAGTTCAAAATTATCACATTTCATTAAAATAAAACCTCCTTTTTACATTCTGTAATTTTCCGTGATTACGTAAGCTCTTTTGATCTGTGTTTTAAGAAACACGCGTTGATTATTTATAGTTGTTGTATTATAATGTATAGAAATATAGTTCGCAATGGTCAGTTTTATTGTTATGTTGCTTAATACACACAGATTCAAAATTGTGGCGTTAATGGAAAGAGAGGAAAAATGGAAAAGAAGACACGGCAGGATCTTCGCTACAAGAAAACAGAAGCGTTAATACGAAGTACTTTTCGGGATATGATACTGGAAATGGATTATGCGCAAATTACGATCCGGGAGCTGACGGAACGGGCGAATATGAACAGAAAGACGTTTTATCTGCATTACAATTCCCTGGATAGTTTACTGGGGAGTATGCAGACGGAAATATATGAGATAATATTGCAGTCGCTTTCGGAACTCCGCTTTCCTGAGGATTTTGAAAAACTGATCCGCGGGATTTTTTCCTTATGGGATATTTCCGATGAGGCAGATAAAAAGATTCTGTACAGCAGGGGGAACTTTCCGATTGGCAAAAGTCCGGGGGATTATGCAAGAAAGGCGATGTTTCGCCTTGGGCGCTCCAACGGCTATCTTTCAAAATACAATGCGGAACAGATTGAGCTGGTTGACGCTTATCTGAATGGGGCAATCACTTTTATCAGTTGGCAGAAGAATGTCAATAAATGGAGCATATCGACGGAAGAGTTAATCTGGTTTACGACAAAACTTATTTCACAAGGGCTTTTTTCCCTGGAACTGCCGGAGTGATGACTATGCTAAAGTAGGGCCGATGAGAAGATTTTTATGGATTACGGTGGCGGAGGTGAAGACGATGGAAATAAAACTGGAAGAAGTGAAAGCAGATAAAAAAGAGGTTTTGTTCAGGCTTTTACAGTATTCTCTGTATGAAGAAAGCCTGGGGGATCAGAGCGATCTGAATGAAGACGCTTTGTTTGATTATCCGTGGTTTGAGCGTTATTTTACGGAAGAGGAGAGAGAAGCTTACTTTATCAGAGAATGTGGTACGGACAGGCTGCTGGGGTTTGTTATGATCAATACATATGTGCAAAGGTGCAGTTATGGACACAGCATAGCGGAATTTATGATACTGCCAAAATTTCGCAGGAATCATATCGGAAAGAAAGCCGCATTTCAGTGTTTTGGCAAACATGAAGGAAATTGGGAAGTTTCTCCGGCGTATGGAAGCGAGCAGGCGTACTTATTCTGGAAAAATGTAATTAACGGATATACAGATGGAAATCATCAATATGGAAACGGTATTTTCGGGTTTTCCACTGTTGCGGCGCACAAAACTTTTCCGCGCGCATAAAATGTAGCAAACAGAAATAATGAGGATTCTATGGCGAAAACGATTATTATTGACGCAGGGCACGGAGGACTGGACAATGGAGCCATGTATCGTGGACGGAAAGAAAAGGACGATGCTCTGAAATTAGCCATGTCGCTCGGAGAATTACTGGAAAAAGACGGATATACAGTACAATACACAAGAACAGATGACAGATATCAGTCGCCGTTTGAAAAAGCACAGATGGGAAATCAAATGGGCGGGGATTTGTTTTTATCGATTCACAGGGATTTTGACGAAGACGGAGAAAAGCAGGGAGCGCGTGCATTTGTTTTTAAACAGGGAGGCGTGGCAGACATAACGGCGGAAAAAATGCTGCAGAAACTTCAGGAAATTGGATTTGATAATCTTGGGGTTGAGGTAAAAAATGGACTGGCAATATTAAAACGGACGGTAATGCCGGCAATAATGTTAGAAGTCGGCTATGTAAATTCGGCTGAGGACAACCGGCTGTTTGATACGCAATTCAGCCGCATTGTAGTTGCGTTAGCTGATGCGATAGAAGAGGTTTTCCCTCAGAATGACATGGAAACCGAAGAGATATTCCGCTCGAATGACATGGAAACCGAAGAGATATTCCGTTCAAATGACATGGAAACTGAAGAGGTATTCCGCTCGAGAGAAGACATGGAAACCGAAGAGGTATATTACCCGGCAGAAGACATGGAAACCGAAGAATGGAATGATTCGGAACAGACAGAGAATGTATTTTGTGAACCGGAAATGCAGAATATGCAGCTGGAGTACCGTGACCGGAGAAGTTACTGGATTCAAACCGGTATTTTCAGTTATTATGAAAATGCTGCTTATCAGAAAGAATTGCTGGAAGACGATGGTTATCCGGTGCAGATTTTTTCTTGTGGATCAGATTTTGCCGTTCGGGTAGGCACGTATTTTTCAATTGATGATGCGGCGGATATGCAGAAGACGATACGGAATCAGGGATATGATACGCTGATTATATCAGAGTAATATCCGGATGAATTTTTGTTATCCGTGCGGCCGACGGAATCTGGTGTTCCGACAGCCGCATGGAATCTGCTATTTCAGCCTGATTGCGGCTACCGCGCAGTCTTCGGCAGATTTTTTGGCGCGTTCTTCCATTTCTTTCGGAAGTTCATCATATAATACGTCAATACAGTGTTTTTCATAATTTCTCTTGTAAAGATCAGGATAAAGATCTTCACAAATTCCGCATCGGATACAATAATCGGCAAGTTCTATTTTCATATTTATAACGCTCCTTTCACATATGCAGCGGCAGAATCTCCTGCCAACATTCCGGTCGGCATGGAACCAAATACGGTACCTCCTGCATTAGACGGCGGATTTCCGAACAGGCTTGCAGTCGCCATATCGCCGCCTGCGTACAGTCCTTCGATCGGAAGATTGTTTTGATCCAGAACATTTGCATTTTCGTCGATTGCCAGGCCTCCCAGAGTATCGTAACCGCCGGCCAGGATACGGAAGCAGTAGATGTGTCCGCTTTCTTCCCGAACCGGTTTTATGTATTTTGGATTTGTTTTGAAGTCTTCGTCAATTCCGGTTTCGGCCGCTTTGTTATATTTCTCAATGGTCTTTTTCAAACCGGCTTCTTCAATCCCCATGTACTCGCAGACTTCATGGATCGTATCAAAATGGCACATGTGTTTATTTCCTTTGGCAATGGCTTCGTCTATTTGTCCGCGGATATTCTGCACGGAAACGCCTTTGAAAATGAAATACACATATCCGTCTTCTACGCTTTTGCCTAATGCCTGGGCGGTATTTTCATCAAAGATCATATAACAGGCCATGTTGGTGTTGTTTTGAATCATTGCGGTAGACATTGCCGTATGGTTATTTGACATTTCTTCATTAATAAAGCGTTTTCCGAGTTCGTTTACACGCAGATAAGGCTGTTCCGTAATGATTTTCACCTGATTTGCGTTCAGCCATGGTGTGTTCGGGCCGATACGGACGCCCGGATTCGGTACCTGAGGATCGGCGCTGATGACGATGCCGGTCTTTTTGCCGCCGACTTCCCAGACCGCTTTCTGTCCGTCCCCGTCCTGGCAGCTGTCCGGAAATGTGATCAGAACCTGGCCTCCGTCTTTATATGCGTCTTCAAATTTAGTGTTAAGCACGCCTTCTTCTTTCATCATTTCGATATTTCCGCTGATGCCGCCGGAGGCAACGATCAGCGCTTTACATTTGATGTCGATTTGCGTGCCGTCTTTGTCGTAAGCAACTGCTCCGGTCACTTTGCCGCTCTTTTCGTCCCGGATAATTTTTTTGATCGGAGTGGAAAAATAAAAATCAACACCCTGTTTTTCCAGCATAAAACGGAGTCTTAATAATGCCAGCGTCATGCCGTGACCCTGTCCGCGTCCGTTGATAAAATAAATATCGCCGACGTCCAGGCCGTTTGCATGCCCCATCGTATACCCACGCTGATTTCCGTAATCTGCCGGGTCGCGTTCCACTACCATCGGAGCTTCGATCTTTAACTGATTTAAAAACAGTTCCGGAAATTCCGAGGAATATTTTACCACTTTGCTGATCAGCCCCATATTTGCGCTGTAGTTTGAAAAGTGTGCCAGTACTTCATAGGCGCTCTTTTGCGCTTCCGGGGTATCCGGCGTGGAACAAAAACACATCGGACAGTTGGAAACTGCTCCGCCCTGCGCCGGGTATTTCTCAAAAACCGCGATTTTTAAACCGCCTGCGTTTGCCAGCTTATATGCCGCGCCCATTCCGGCAACGCCGCTGCCCATGACAACAACGTCGGCTTCTATTGTTTTGTTCATATCGGTTTTCCTCCTTAAAAATATTTCTTTTCTTCCTTTGATGATTTCAGTATATCGGAAAGGAGAATTGCTGTGTTTGTAAATTTTTACAAATATCGGAGAAGAAAGCGACGCGGTTTACAAGTGAATCATAATCTTTAGCGGTGGAACGGTCAGTGACTTCCCTACCCGAAAAAAATATCTTTCTCTCATTTTTTCAAAGAAGATATCTTGAAAAATGATAGTGTATTAAGTAGAAATGGAGTATAATGAAAAAAATTAATGAAAGGATGGATGGAGGATGCCTGTTATAAAATGTCCTTAATGTGGAAAAGAAATTTCTGGCAATGTTTTTTTGCAGGAAGCGAATGAAACAGAGATACTCTCCGCGCGTTCGTCAGGTTTTGCGGCCAGTGTATCAAATAGCTATCAAAGCGTTGTAGAAAAAGGAATAGTTAGAATTGATAACACAATAGATATCGTTAAAAAAATTCTTATAATACCTGTTATAGTTTTTGGGATTTTTCAGTACATTTTTATAATATTACCATAAACATGGAGGAGTTGCCATGATTGTCACATTAAATATTATTGCGGAAAAACTGGCTGACCTGCATCCGCTTTTTTTCTCGGAGAAGATGCGGCGTTTTGTTGTGGATGGAGTTATGCTGTATTATGATGGAGCCGCGTTAGAAGCGGAGCAGGTATATCTGCTTACCGCTTCCCAATGGGAAAGCCTGGATTCGGATATTCAAAAAAACGGGCACTTTCTGCTTCTGGATGACTGTCGTCTGAAAAACAGGAAAGAACAGTATGCGGATGCGTTTGTTCTTTTGCTTGATAATGGTAACATTCTGGAAGTGGCAAACCGTGTGACGCATATTTTTACCCGTTTGAGCGCATGGGACCGCAATTGCCATCAAAGTATCATTGATGGGTGCACTTTGCAGGATATTACGGACAGCCTGTCGGAACTTTGCCCGTATCCGGCGGTTGTATTTGATCCGAGTTTCCGTATCGTTTCCTATACAAAGAAACATACCGTGCCTGTTGATGAATTTTCCAGTGTGGTGAAAATCGGTTATACGCAGCCGGAACGTATGGATGTAATCCATCAGAAAGGGATGTTATCCCGATTAGAACATACGGAACGCTGTATTTTGGACAGTTCTGCGATTGACGCCAAAGATTATGTAGCCTACCGCAGGCATGCAAAGGGCAACCGTACAGTTGCGTATTCCTGTATTTTTTACAGCAGCCATAAAGCAACGGCGGGAGAGCTGGATCTGGCGGAGTGTTTTTTTCGGAATCTGGATTTTTATTTTGTGGAAACGTCGCGTTTTTCTCAGGCGAGTAATTTTATGTATGAATACATGCTTTCCGATTTGATAAACAGCCGAAAAGAGCGGAGCCAAAAGGAACTCACGGATCGGCTGAATTATATTGAATTGCCAAAAGAAAGGAATTTTTTTCTTTTTTTGCTTGATTTCGAAGACGGTATGTCTGTACCGTTTCGTTATTTATGCGATCAGATTCGTATGGAACATACGTCGTTAAAACCGTTTTTACAGGAATCTGACTTTTTTGTGTTATGTCCTTTTGGCGGAAACGTGCAGCCGGAAGAGTATGTGAAACGGCTTTCGGACTCCTTTTTTCGTTTTTTACGCAAATATCGGTTCCGGTGTTATGTAAGCAATGAATTTTCCGATCTGCCGGCAATCTATGATGCAGCGATACAGTGCAGAAGTTTAAAAACATTATTTTCTGAAAAACCGTTGGATTCTGAGTTTGTATATTGTTACAAAGACTATTGGTTTCATCATTGTCTGTGTAATCTGGAGCAGGATATGCGGCTTTCTTCTATATTATCGCCGGAATATCTGCGGCTGGTAAAAGCCGATCAGGATGCGGGCGGGCGTTATCTTCCGGTTGTAAAAATGTATTTGCGATGCAATTGCGATTATGCAAAAACGGCCGCCGAATTGAAACTGCATCGGAATACGGTGGCGTACCGTCTGCAAAATCTGTGCCGTGTTGCCGGTTTGGATCTGGAAGACTATAATACGCGGATGGCACTTGATTATTCTATTCGTATTCAAAATTATATCGGGAACAGATCCTGATATTCGTAAGAACGGAAAATTTTGTAAAAATCTTATTTCGCATTTTTAAATGTGTCTTTGAAATACGCGAAGTCTTTTCTTTGGATTTTTCATTGACAAATCAGAAATCCAAAGATATGATAGGGGTGTCTTTTTTATCAAAACAATTTCGCGGTTGTCGTATAAAAGAATTATCTGAAAATTACCCTTAAAATCAAACCAATCAAAGAAAGCATGAAATCATGAAAAGTCAGGAGAAAAGTCTATGAAAGAAATTTTTGAACAATATGGAGCAGCTATTATTACGGTTATCGTTATTGTTGCGTTGGCAGCAGTAATCGGATTTTTATTAAGCAAGGACGGAACTGTGCAGAGAGAATTTGCAGAATTGCTGACCGGTTTTTTTGAACAGGTAAAACCTGCAAACTAAGCCTATGGAATGGCTGGAAGAAAATCGGCAGCAGCTTGGTATATTTTATCCCTATTTGGCGGCAGATTCCGTAACCGATATTGACTATAACGGAAATATGCTGTGGGTCACAGATTCCAGGCGTGGACGCTATAAAGTGGTTAATCATGGCATTACGCCGCTTTTTGTGGAAAATTTTACAAACTGGACGGCCAACAATGTAAATCGTCCCTTTAACAAGGTGTTTAATATTCTGGAAGCAGAAACAGGAAATCTGCGGATCAGTATTTTACATGAATCCGTAGCGGTATCCGGCAGGTCTATTTGTATCCGCAAGTCGCCGGACAGAGTGCGTCATACAGAACAAAGCCTTGTAGACAGCGGGTATTGCAGCAAAGAGGTGCTGACGTTTATCCGAAACTGCGTACAGGCAAGGATGAATCTTGTATTTTGCGGGGAACCGGGGGTCGGAAAAACGGAGTGCGCCCGTTTCTTTTCCCGATATATTCCTCCGGAAGACAGAGTAATTACCATAGAAGATACACTGGAACTGCATTATGCGCAGATCAACGGTGGAAAGGACTGTGTAGAATTAAAGATCGATGAAAAAAGTTTTGACTATACGGCGGCGATCAAAGCCAGCCTGCGCCAGAATCCGAAATGGATCATGCTTTCGGAAGCAAGATCACGGGAAGTCCGATATCTGCTGGAATGTTGGTCTACCGGAGTATATGGTTTTACGACAATGCATACGGACGATGTGCGGAAAATACCGGACAGGATTATGAACATGATCGGAGATGAAATAGGATCCGAACGTCGGAAAAACGATATTTACGAGTTTGTCAATATCGGTATTTTGATCCGGCGCAGACAGACGGACGACCGGATCGAACGTTATATTGATCAGGTCTGTATTTTCAGCCGCGAACAAATGCGCAATCAGGTGCAGATGCTGGTCGAAAATGGAAACTTCAGGGAAATTATGCTGCCGCAGTTTATGATCAGGAAATTAAAGCAGGCGAAAATCCAGGATCCGTTTGGTATTCGGGAAAAAAGCCTGACGCAGAATAATGAAAAGGGGGAAAGATGAAAAAGAAAGAAATAAAATACGTGACAGGCCTGCTTGTTATTATGCTTGCCATATGCCTGTTATATCATCTTGGATGGCTGCTTACTGTGGTAATGCTGGCGGTAACGGCGTTTTCGATGCCGTTTTTACTGCGCTTTCGTGCGGAAAGAAGAGAGCATTTAGTACGGTTTGAGCAGTGCGGGCAATATCTGGAGCAGATGATGTATTCCTTTCAGATGAATGGGAAAATATTGCTGGCGCTGACGGAAACGGAAAAAGTAATGGAGGAAGGGGAATGGAAAGACAGAATTCACAAAGCCTGCGATATTGTTTCTTTGTCCCTGTCTGAAAAAAATGTTTATGAAGACGCTTTTGCGGTCATAGAAGAAAAATACGGAAACAGCAGAATGGAAAATTTGCACCGGTTTTTTATACAAGTTGAGTTAAACGGCGGAGAATACAGGAGGTATCTGCAGTTGTTTATGGAAGACTGCAGCCACTGGATTGAGAGAATCGGTTTATTGAGAAAAGAAGTCATGCAAATGTACTGGAAAGTGGTGGCAGCTCTGGGGATTGCAGTCGGTATGTGTGCGATCGGCGATTATCTGCTTCCGTTTCAGTCGCAGGGAATGATTGCGGCGGCCGGCAAGGCAGTATCCGTCCTGTTTTTACTTGTGGTTATTGCGGTTTACCTTATTGTGAACAAACGCGTTGCGATTGACTGGCTGCATCGTGACCAGAGCAAAGGCGATAAGACAACAGAAGAATATGTACATCGGTTAGAGGAATATTCGCACGAAAAAGGACATCGGATCGGCCGGCGTATCCTGCTGCGCACGTTGGAACAAAGCGTAAAGGCGGCGTTTCCGCAGTGGCTGATGCAGGTAGCGTTGCTTTTACAGAAAAACAACGTGCAGGTATCTATCATGCAGACGCTGCCGGCTGCGGCGGCAGTGATGCGTCCGGATATCGAAAAAATGGTAAAAGCGTTTGAATTTTGCCCGGAAGGAATTCTGCCGTATGAACAGTTTCTATCGCAATACGAAGATAAAAGTATCCGGCAGTCGATGAAAACGCTCTATTCCATTTCGGAGCTCGGATTTAAGGAAGGACAGCAGCAGATTGAACTGTTATTGGAAAGAAACCAGAAAATGGCAGATCAGGCAGATAAGATGAAAAATGAAAATACACTGGCCGGAATGGTAGCCCTTTATCTGCTGCCAATGTTAATCGGCGCGGTAAAACTGCTGTTTGATATGACGTTGTTTTTATTTGTTTTTTTCCAGAATATTGCTATGTAAGGAGGAAGTATGAGTCAAATTGTAAAGGCCGGCCTGGGAGTTATTTTGCTGGTGCTTCTCACTGCATTTTCCATTATGTTTATCCGATTGCAGTGTGAAGTGCAGGCTGCCCAGAATTTTCATGACGCGGTATTGGATGAGCTGGAGAACAGTTTTTACAATGCCGATGTATTAGCGGCATGTAAAGAACAAGCCAAAGAATACGGTTATCAACTGAATGTCAGTTTTTATGAAGAGGAAAATATAGCGGAAGTGGTGTTGGAGTATCCTTTTTGCCTGTCGGCGTTTGGAATAGAGAGGACGAAAACGTTAGTCGGATACACCAATTAGCAGATCGGTCAATTACGGGAAAGGAAAGATACAGCATGGAACAGATTATGGAAGAATACGGCGCCGCTGTTTTATATGTAATCGCCGGAACAGGAATTATCCGGGTTTTGATGAAAGTATTAGAAGCAGTGACAGTTTAACACAACAGAAAATATACAACGTAAATAGACGCAATAGAACGTAAATGAACGTAAAAACGTGTTAGAAAGGAATAGAAACATATGAAAGAAATTATGGAAGAATATGGAAGTACGATTTTAGCAGTTTGCGGCACAATAACGATACTTGGGATTTTGATTCAGCAGATTGGAAGCAACGGAGTATTCCGTACGCTGTTGGAATACTGGTGCAGTAATTTATGTTAAAAGGAGTTGTTTTGAATGAAAATTATAACGGCGCAGTATGGGAAACTGATTCTTGCTGCAATCATGGGGGCAGCCGTTTTCGGGATGTGTATGGCTTTTTTGCTGACAGACGACGGCAGCCAGTCATTAAGAGCGATAGCGACAGAGATGGCGGACGATATCCAGAACTATGAGATGCAAAAAAACCGCGCAGCGTTCCGGCAGTTTACCGATGTGAAAAAACCAACAATCCGTTTTTGCTATGAAAAGGGAGGATTTTGTGCGCTGCATACGGGAGAACGGATAAAAATTGCAGATTGCATCTATGCGGCTGACAGTAGGGGAAATGAACTGCATGGGCAGATTTTAACGGTCACAGACCAGAATGGAAACAGTTGTGAAGATGCATGGGAAGAAGAAACTCAGACTTTGTTTTTTACCCTTCCGGGCGTATATACAGTTACGGTAAGTGCAAAGGACAGCCTTGGAAAAGAATGTGTGGCCTCCATAGAGATTCCGGTCGAGGAAGTAAGGAGGTATGCATGAAAAATATTATATTTGGAGGGGCAGGGATTGCAATCATCGTTATCGTATCGGCAATTCTGTTGTCTGTAACGGGGCGCGGCACTCGTTCCCACGAATTGAATCTGGCAGTGGCACGAGCGGTAAAAAATACGGTCCAGGCAGGATATGAACGGGCCTGTGAAGAAGGAAACAGCAAGGCTTTAACAGAAGAAATGACTGCCTATCTGGGACAGGCGGTCTTACAATCCGTACATTCGGAAGCTTCCGTTGAAATTGATATTCTGGAAATGGATCCGGAAAAAGGAGTGGTTAGCGCAAAAGTGACGGAAAAATTTACTTATCCGAACGGAAAAAAGGGGCAGGTAAGCGTCAGAAAAACAGCGATTGCGGACAGGCAAGCGCCGGAAGAAGCAAACAATTACATAATCCGATATTATGTAAATGACTGGCTTTACAAAGAGTATTCCATATGCAAGGGAGATCCTATGATCGAGCCAAAAGCGCCGGTCATGCCCGGAAAACAGTTTAAAGGATGGATCAATAAAGCGAATCAGACAAAAAAGCCGGATACAGAAATGGAGGTAGATAAGAACTATGATTTTGAGGCGGTTTTTGAATAAGGCGGCAGCTTGTACGGTTCTGTGCGCAATAGTTTCCGGAGTGTTTCTTATTCTGCCGGTGAATGTCAGCGCTGTTTCGGCAGAGGATATACAGGAAATTGCAGCGGGTGCGCAGGAAGATGCAGCGGGGCAAAACAGGACAGAACAGAGCCGGGCGGAACAAAAAAGGGCGGTACATATGTATCCTCTGTGGAATGAATATCCGTGTATTGACGCCGGGGACAGATACATCAGCATGGAAGAAATCGCATCCGGAAAAATTACCGAAGAGGAAATTTTGAATAAGATTACCGTAACGGATAAAGAAGACGGGACGGGAAGCGATCATTTGTTGCAAAATACCGATGAAAAAAAGTATATTGCCATTCCTGATTTTTCACAGGAAGAACTGGCGTCTTTTTTACATGGCGGTTCAGTAAGCATTACGATACAGGCCGGGGATTCTGACGGATGCGTGACGCAAAAAAGGATTCGGCTGAATATTACGGATACAACGGCAAAAGAAGCGCCGCAAATGCAGGTACGTTTTGTAAATGAAGAATATCTGGATACGGTTGCGGAAAATTCAGTCTGGAAGCAGAGAGATGAATATCTGGAATTGTTGCAGAAAACTGTTGCAGAGAATAAAAAAGCCGGACAAAAACTGGTGTTTTCAGAAGAAAGCGTATCAGCGGCCAAACAGTATATCAGGGAAAACGGATATGCGGGCAGCGGTAAAAAAGAGCAGCTTCAGTCGTTTTATCAGAAATTCTGTACTTTTTGATTTGTGGCGCGGTAATCCGGCCGTTCATTTTTGTCGTTTTAACCAGGAAAGTTTTTCCAGCAGGGATGCGAAATAATCCCAGCCTTTTCTGTTGAAAACAGGGCGGTATTTTTTTATTATGGTGCTATCCATTTTAAACCCTCCTTTCTTTTGTTAAAGGAATGAAATATTCCGGACTTATATAAAAGGAATTATGTTATAATGAGAAACAACCGGAAAGTAATTATTTTCATAGTTCATAATATAGCGTAAAAATGGCAGAAAATCAATTTTAATATATTTTTTTGTGATGTATTATTTAGTTTTATTCCTGCTTGCAGGATGCGTGAAAAGTTTCAGGAGGGGAAAATGATATATACATTAAATTATGATTCGCCGGTCGGACGGCTATTGTTAGCGGAAAAGGACGGTTCTTTAATCGGGCTCTGGATGGAAGGACAGAAATATTATCCGGCTTCTTTTCGGGAAGAAATGTCCGAAAAACCGGATTCTCCGGTGCTGTGCCAGACGAAACAGTGGCTTGACCGTTATTTTAGCGGAAACAAACCGCAGATTAATGAATTGCCGCTTTCTCCCGTGGGAAGTGAATTCCGTAAAGCAGTGTGGAAGATTCTTTGTGAAATACCATATGGCCAGACAACAACTTATGGTGAGATTGCGCAGAAAATGGCGGAGGACAGAGGACTGGAAACCATGTCCGCACAGGCGGTCGGAGGCGCGGTAGGGCACAATCCTGTTTCTATTATTATTCCGTGCCATCGTGTGGTAGGCACAAACGGAAGCCTTACCGGTTATGCGGGAGGAATGGAAAAAAAGATCTGGCTTCTCACGTACGAAGGCGCAGATATGAATGGGTTGTTTATTCCAAAAAAAGAATCCAAAATTCGGAAAAAAACAGACGTCAGTTTTTTTAAGAGTCTTGTGGATCAGGACAGATGTCCTGTAGTGATCTGTGACCTGAAAAGCGAAATTCTTTATATGAATCCGTCTGCAGTAGAAAACTATGCGAAGTGGGGCGGAAGCAGGCTGATTGGAAAAAGTCTTCTGGATTGCCACAATCCTCAATCGCAGGAAAAGATTCAAAAAGTCCTGGATTGGTTTGCAGAAGAGGAGAGCCACAATATCGTATATACATTTCACAATGAAAAGCAGAATAAAGACGTATATATGGTTGCTCTGCGCGATGGAGGCAAGCTGATCGGATATTATGAAAAGCATGAATACCGGAATCCGGAAACCATGAAATTGTATGATTTAATTTGATATTACAGTGTACTCGTCAGTCAATATGGAGATAATCACATGCTTGCATGATGATTTTTCCATTTGTGCTGACGGAAAGAACGCCAGTTTATGAGCAAAGTTAGCTGCGAAGCAGCGAGAAAGCGCTGTAAGCGCTTTTGCGAATGGCGTGGAGTGCATTGTAACATCCTGATCGTCAGTTATAAAATGAAATTGACATAGCCGTACGACTAATATTATAATATTAGAATAGAAAATGAGCCGTACAGCTAAATAAATAGTAATAATTTCAAATTTCTCCGTACGGCGTTTGGAGGTGCCTTGCATGAAAGTTACAGGTGCAAAAGAATTTGGCGAGGAAATACGCAGACGCAGGAAAAAACTGAATTATACACAGAGATTTCTTTCGGAATTCAGCGGATTCAGTATTAGTTTCATATCTGACCTGGAACGTGGAAAACCTACGGCAGAACTTGAAAAAGCGTTGTATCTTGCAAATTTGCTCGGGATGGATTTGAATTTTACAGTCAGGAATGAGATCGTATGAGAAATTTATATGTGTATATTGAAATAGACGGAACGGAAAAGCTGGTCGGCAATATTATTGGAAACGGCCCGGAGGACGCCTGTTTTCAATATGCGGAACAATTTCTGGATTCGGATCATGCAAGGCCGATATCCATTAGCCTGCCGTTACAGCCGGAGAAATTTTCACCTCAGAAAACAAAAATATTTTTCGAGGGTTTGCTGCCGGAGGGGTTTTCCAGACGGGCGGTTGCGAACTGGATACATACGGATGAAAATGATTATCTGACAATTTTGGCGTGCCTTGGACAAGAATGTATTGGAGCCATTAAAATTTTATCGGAAGAAGAAACCTCCGTTATTTCCGAATATGAGCAATTGTCGCCGGAACAGGTAAAAGCGCTTGCGGCGGAAAGGGCTGTGAAATCAACCCGGCTTTTAATCGAATCGCATCTTTCCCTGACCGGAGCTTCCGGGAAAGTCGGATTGTTTTATAATAAAGAGAATGGACGCTGGTACCTGCCGAAAGGAGAAGCGCCGAGTACTCATATTGTCAAGCAAAGCCATGTAAGGCTGGAACAGATTGTGGTAAACGAGCAGCTGTGCTTAATGGCTGCAAGAAATTTGGGAATAGACGTGGCAAACAGTTTTATTATTAATGCAGGAAACGCCAGAGATGAAGATGTTATGCTGGCTACGGAACGGTATGACAGAACGTTGTTTTCCGAACGGATCATAAGCGGCATGAAATGTCCGTTCCGTTTGCATCAGGAGGATTTTGCCCAGGCGCTTGGAATTTTTGCGTCCGAAAAGTATGAAAAAGATCATGCGGGATATTTAAAAAAGATGTTTGAAGTTCTTAGAAAATATTCTTCCGATCCAATTGCGGATCAGTTAAAACTCTGGGATATGATTATTTTTAACTATTTCATTGGGAATACAGACTGCCATATAAAAAATTTTTCTTTGCTTTATGACAGATATTTAGGCGGAATCCGGCTGGCACCGGCATATGATATTTTGAGTACAAGAGTTTATCAGCTTACAAAGGAAATGTCTTTTAGTATTGGGGGAGTTTATGCAATAGATGAAATTACGAGAGAATCTTTTCAGGCGGCGGCAAAAGAAGTCGGATTTGGCGAAAGAATGGCGTTAGAACGTTTTGATAAACTGGCGGCAAAATTGGAAGAGGCGCTTACGAAAGCAGCCGGTGAGCTGAACAGGATGGGATTTCCATATGCAGAAGACATAAAGAACAGGATATGGGCAAACGTCCCCTGCCGAAAGTAAATAAGCGGGAAAGCCGCCGCTTTACAGAAGTTTTTAAGAAAGCAAAGCGGCGGCCTGTACACGCAGGTTTTCTTTTTCGGACTATGAACCGGATAGTCCTGCTCCATCGTCTACTGCGTTACTGCGGAGAATCTGGTTTTTGAAGGACAAACGCTTCATATGGCCGGAGAGTGACAGTCTGCGTATCATACGTATTTTCCGTATTGGAAATCATACAGTTGGCGCCGATAAACTCTTCCGGTATCGGGAAAGCAGTTTCCCGGTCGGAAAAACTGCAGACTACGAGCAGTTTTTTATTTTCGAGCGTCCGGGTATAAACGAATAAATCTTCGCTGTCTTTGAAGAGCAGTTCGTATTTTCCGTATACGATTATCGGATTTTGTTTTCTCAGTGAGATCAGTTTTTTATAGTAGTGAAATATTGAGTCCGGATCCGCAGTTTCTTTTTTGGCATTGATTTCCCTGTAGTTTGGGTTAACGGCAATCCATGGGGTACCGGAAGTGAAGCCGGCCTGTTCGGTATCGTCCCATTGCACCGGTGTCCTGGCGTTATCACGGCTTTTGAACCGTAAGCAAGGCCAGAAATCTTCGTGGGATATGCGGCCGTTTGCACACCATTCTTTATACGCCTGAATACTTTCGATGTCGCGGAAATCTTCTGGATCCTTAAACGGATAATTGGTCATTCCGAGTTCTTCCCCCTGATAAATGTAAGGGGTTCCCTGCATCATATGGAGGCAGGTAGCCAGCATTTTGGCGGAAATTTTCCGGTATTCCGGCCTGTCGTCGCCGAAACGCGATACGGCGCGGGGCTGGTCGTGGTTATTCCAGTACAGGCTGTTCCATGCGGTATTATAAAGCTCCGTTTGCCAGCGCGACAAAATTTTCTTTAAAGTCGTCAGAGGTATTTTCCGGTCCGTCCACTTCCCGTATTTTCCGTCGGATTCCACATGTTCAAACTGAAAGACCATATTCAGTTCATGCGTGTCTTCGCCCGCATATTGCTTTGCCAGTTCGGTCGTAACGCCCGACGTTTCCCCGACTGTCATAATGTCATATTTCGATAGTACTTTTTCATTCATTTCCTGAAGATATTTGTGGACGTTCGGGCCATGCACACAGTAAGGTTCAAAATTTCCGTATAAACCGCTTATTTCGCCGTCCGGCATTTCTTTTGTTTTGGAGATCATGCTGATGACGTCCATGCGGAAACCGTCGATTCCTTTGTCGCACCACCATGCCATCATATCGAATATTTCCTGTCGGACTTTCGGGTTATCCCAGTTCAGATCCGGCTGCTTTTTGGAAAACAAATGCAGATAGTACATATCGGTAGCCTGATCATATTGCCAGGCAGAGCCGCCAAAGCAGGAACCCCAGTTATTCGGGGGCGTCTGCGGATCTTTCCCCTCGCGCCAGATATAATAATCACGGTATTCGTTAATTTTGGATTTTCTGCTTTCCATAAACCATTTGTGTTCATCCGAAGTGTGGTTTACAACGAGATCCATGACGATACGGATACCCCTTTCGTGCGCCGCTGCCAGCAGTTCGTCAAAATCCTCCATAGTACCAAATTCATCCATGATGGCCTGATAATCATTGATGTCGTATCCATTGTCGTCGTTTGGGGATTTGTAGACAGGGGACAGCCAGATTACATCGATTCCGAGATATTTCAGATAGTCCAGCCTGCTTGTGATCCCCTTTATATCCCCGATTCCGTCTCCGTTGCTGTCCATAAAACTGCGCGGGTAAATCTGATAAATAACGGCTTCTTTCCACCATGTTTTTTTAGTCATAACAGTCCCTCCGTTTGTTTGCATTATGTTTTCGTTTGTATGCAGTACGCTTTTATTTGTATGCAGTACGCTTTCATTTGTCTGTAGTATGCTTTCGTCTGTGTGCAGCATGCTTTTGTTTGTATGTAGTACGCTTTCATTTGTCTGTAGTATGCTTTCGTCTGCTTGTAGTACGAAGTATGTATTATATATTTTATATCATATATCATAGTCTATTATAATGACAAAAATCGGATTTGTCCTACTATTATCTGACTAAAAACTATATAATTATGACTTTTCTTTGCGGTATTGCAAAGGAGTGGTATTTGTGCGTTTACGAAATTCCCGCAGGAAATTTCCGAGGTTGTTGTATCCGCATTCCAGACAGATTTCCATAACCGGACAGTCGGTTTCTTCGAGAAGGCGGAGCGATTGTTTGATGCGGTATTCGTTGACATATTCTATAGGGGAGAGTCCGATCGCTTTTTTAAAAAAGCGGCAGAAATACTGTTCGTTCAGGCTGATTTCTCTGGCCAGGTCCGCAATATATATTTTCTCCCTGTAATGCTCTTTTATGTAGGTCAGTATCGTTTTAATATCTTCCACATGCTTGTTATGGCTTTTTTCCGTAGGCGTAAACATGTTATAACCGGAAAGAACGGCAAGGATATGCAGCAGGGAGGATTTAATGTAGAGCTGATTTGTCAGGTCATCGGTGACGGCGCCGTCATCTGACAGAGATTCTTCCGAAAAAACCCTGCCAAAGGAATGCATAATATCGGCAAATGAGTTCCGGACAGGAACAAATGCAGGATGCTCAGGAAAAATACAGCGGGGAAAGCGCAGTTTTCCCTGTTGTAACGGCCGGAGCAATTGAATTTGTGCGGAATCACAGGAGTCGAAGCTTAAGATTTCAGGCGAAAAGACAACCGCATCTTCGTAACTGTTTGCGGCTTTTATCGTAATACTGTGAAGTTCTCCCGGATTAATAAAATAAAGACATTCCGAGGAAACGGTAAACGGCTCCATATTGATTTCCAGATGAAAGTTCCCGCCCGAAAAGTACAGGATTTCCGCTTCGTCGTGCCAGTGGTGTTTGACAAGAGAGCCTTTTTGGACGGAGCGAGTCCGGTAGATCGCGCAGGGAAAAGATTTTGTGCCGTGGGAACGGATTTCTTTTAAATCGGATAATGTTGCGTCATACATGACAGGCTTTTCTCCTTTGGAAGGGGATGTAAATGTGTAATTTTAAAATATCATATAACAGAATAGGGACTGCTGCAATAAGAACGAAAAGAAAAGAGAAAGAAAACGCTGCTTTTTCACGGAGTATGAAAAAGCAGCCGGAATAAGAGGAACAGTGGCTTTCCTATCTGCAGCAATTTAAAAATGTCGTTACGTTTTCTTCTTTTGCATTTAGAGGAATTTCACATCCGCTTCGGATGATCATTCCACCGGCCATTGCCAGATCGATGAGTTTTTCACAGTAGCTTAACGTTTCGTTTACGTCGCCAAATGCCAGTATACCAGCCGGCATATCTCCGGCAATGCACTGAGAACCCTGAAGTACTTCTTTTGCTTTGACGATATTGGTAGCGCCGTCCAGTTCAAGAACCATGCTTCCGGTTGGAAGCTGTTTGAAATACGGAAGCATCAGTCCCCAGTCGGCGTCGGCATGGAGTACGGAGGTGATTCCGTGGGCGTGGAACGTTTCGATCAGCTCTTTTAAGTTCGGCCAGCAAAATTCTTCAAACATGTCCGGAGATAGGAACGTAGCGGAAGAGCGCATGGCCCAGATGCAGACGCATGATCCGGACGGGGAATTTTGCAGCGTCTGGTCAATAATATCTTTGGTCGCTCTGTTGCAGGCTTCTTTAACCAGTTCCGGTTCATCGTACAGGTCGTAGAAGAAGTCTTCCATTCCGCGTGCCAGGGAAAACAGGTCGAAAGCAGGGAAACAGGAATTGTGGAAAAATGTCGGGATTCCCTGACTGGCCCAGAACTGAATATTATGGCCTAGGTTTGCGCCAAGCTGCATAAACCTGCCGCCGACGTGTTCAAACATATGCTCGTCCGGCGGGATTGGCGGTGTCTGTATCGAAGCGAGATACGGAAACTGCCATGCCGCCAGTCCATGTTCGATGATGGTACGGTAATCCTCTTCTTTCATGATGGATTCTTCCACAAACTGGAACAGCTCGTTTTCTCCCAGTTCACGTCCAGGAACTTTCAGTTTCATCTGTTCCCCAAATGTAATATCCGCGGGACCCAGTGGAAAGACGGCGTCCGGGGATACGTCCAGTTTTTGGTAACAGGTTGTCAATGCTTTCAGAAAACTGTCGTTTCCTTCAAATAATTCTTTCTGCGTCATTCCTGCGACGACGGCGGCGTAAGTACACAAATGTCCATATACCGGAATATCCTGTTTCGCGGAAACTTTTCCAAGGCGTATGGCGTTTTGCATTTTTTCAAATTTGTTCATTTCTTTCCTCCTCGGATTCGGGTGTTAAAAGGCGGTTTTCCGATTTCACCCGGTGATTGGCATAATGTATGTCTTATACATTTTCATTGTTGTTTCTATTTTAAGCCGGGGAGAAACTTTTTGTACAATAAGTAAACGGCATCTGTACATATCGAAAAAGATATGCGAAGATGCCGTTTGAGTTTTTTATTCCACTAAGTGCCGGATTGGTTTTCAAATAAGGATACACACGTCTGAATACACTCTCTCATGTTTTTTGGTTTCCATACCGCAATGATGTCGTTTCGGATATCCAGTTCGAATTTTTTGATGTCCCTGGTTTCCAGATTTGAAAAGCTGTCTGCGAGTACAGTCCCGTTTCCAAGTTCCAGATTTGCCTGAAACGACATTTCATTCGGAACGTAACAGGAGATCATTGGAACGAAGCCTGCCTGTTCCGCCAGATGATAGAGCAGCCGGATATAATTATCGTCGTTCTCGGAAGAGAAAGCAATAAATTTTTCCTGTTTTAAATCCGAAAAATCCAGCCGCTCTTTTCTATATAACGGATTGCTTTTCGGTACGAACAGAGCAAGGTTGGTTTTAATTACCGTCTGCCATTCCAGCTTCCATTTTTCTACGGCCGGAAGCATATGTTTGGATATGATGATCAGATCGGCAAGGCCTTTGACCAGAGAATCCAGTAACGACGCCATGTCATTGTATTCGACCATGATTTCCAGTCCGACGAGCAGTTCCTTTGTTTTTTTCAGATTTTGTATAATGATATTGTTGTCTTCCGTTAACGCCCCGATTCCGATATGAAGTTCGTCCGTCATTCCGGATTGTATGGAATGGGCGCTGGTCAGCGATTTTTCGAAATTCTGCATCATCAGTTTCCACTCCTGGTACAACCGTTTCCCTGCCGGAGTGACCTGAAACTGGCCGTTGCCGCGAATCAGTAAATACAGCCCCAGTTCCTGTTCCAGATGGGAGATGGATTTGCTGATAAAAGGCTGCGTCATATACAGTTTTTCTGCGGCGATCGTAAAACTGCCGTATTCTACAACCGCCAGGAAAATTTTTATATGGTTTAATTTGATTCCAGATACGTCCACATATTTCATATGACCCAACCTTTTACTGAAATGCTATTACTGAAATACTATTACGGAAATGTTTTTCTGAAATACCAAATTTATTTGATTCCGTATTTTTCTTCATTGTATCTACTGATTTCATCAATAAGGATTTCTCCGACTTCCGGATAAATCGTGCCCGGTCCGCCGTAAGTGATGCTCGGAATAAAGTTTTTCAGATGTCCGTATGTTTCGCATACGCGACGGGCTTCTGCGCGGATTTCTTCTTCCGTAGCGCCGTCATGGTCGACTCCGGAGTCGATGCCGCCCATCAGAGCCATGCGCCCGTCCAGTTTTTCGGAAATCGCGATAATGTCGTTGGTAGGCAGGACGCCCTGCCATACGTCTATGCCGATATCCGCCATGTCTTCCGCAATCGGTTCACAATAGGAATCGGAGTGATGGATGACCAGAATCCCGTTTTCATGGAGGTAATCATACAGTTTTTTGTAAGGAGCTTTGAAAAATTCCCTCCATACATCTGGCGATAAAAACATTCTGTCCTTGCTGCCCCAGTCGTCATGTGACAGAATAGCGTCCGGATGGAGATTTTCAACGATAAGTTTCATATATTCTAAACGATATGCGGTGACCGTGTCAATTAGTTCGTGCATTTCGTCAGGATAAAGCAGGAAATTGCACAGAGTATCTTCAAAAGTCATTAACATATGTAACTGTTCGAAAATACCGGTTCCCATAATAGTTATGGACATATATTCATTAGTGTCTATAGCAGCCTTGTTTTTTTGCGCAGTTTCCCATCCGTCGGAGCAGTTTCCTCTCAGGTTCGGTACTTTCACATATTTCTGCCATTCTTCAATATCCTGGATTACCTGGTTTTCGGCGGTTACGATCGGAGTCGCCGCCGGCTGGTCTTCCGGGAAAGCGATATAAGTGCCCCAACGGTCGTAAGAATACGTGCCGCGGATACGGTTCCCACGGACAAACTGGAAGACCGGATCGCCGCCGATCGGTTTAAAAGCGGTGTAGTTGTTTGCCAGACGGTCAGGTTTTCCGTCTTTTTTGATGGTTTCCAAAAAGTTTTCTTTGATTGTCAGCATAGTAGAACCCCTTTCTTTATCGTGATATATGTCCTGTACAGATATCATACCATCTGCGGAAATGTCAGACAAATTCGCATCTGTCTGTACTGCTATTCCGTATCGGAATGTAAATTTCATCTGACTAAATAATGATGTTCAAATAATATGTTAAGAAAAGCTTCGCATAGTGGATGCATAAACAGTTGATTTTTATGCATGGCAATGATGTTTCTTTCGGGAAAGGGCGTTTTAAGCGTTATTTTTTTTAGTTTTCCCTGATTTAACCGGCGTCTGATCAGTGGTTCCGGAAGGATACCGATTCCATAATTGTTTTCCGTAAGTTTTTCGATTGCGGACGTGGTCTGGACGGAATAAGCCGGTTCGAATATAGTTCCCTGTTCCATAAACCAGCGGCTGATTTGTTCAAACGCGCTCGAATCTTTTCCTGGGCAGATGATGGGATAACGGGATAATTCCAGTGCGGTCAGCGGATCGTTTTCCGAAACCTGATAATCTTTTCCGGCGACGGCTACGACAGGAATAGCCGTTCCCTGAAAGCAGGTATATTCGTCCGGGCAGGAAAAAGGTGTCACGCCCATAGCAAGTTCTGTTTCGCCGGTATGCAGGCGCTCCAAACTGGAAGCCGTACTGCCGCCGCTGTATAGCCGGATTTTTGCCGCCGGGTACCGTTTCCGGAAAATTTCCAGCGCCGGCAGAATTACGGAATGTAAAGGTGTTTCTGTAGCGGAAACAGAAAGTGTCCCTATGGAATGTTCTTTTGCCTGGATCAGTTCTTTTTCACCATGGAGAAAGGCGGTAAAGGCATTTTGCACGTGTGTAAAGAGCAGGCGGCCTGCAGGAGTAAGTTCGGTGCTTCTGGATTTTCGGGAAAAAAGTTTTGTATCGAAATATTGTTCCAGTTTTTGAATTGCCTGGCTGACAGCGGGTTGTGAGATATAAAGAGCCTGGGCGGCTTTTGAAATACTTTTTAATTGGGCGACATAATAAAAAGCCCGGTAATATTCCATATTAAAATCTAACATACAAATCCCTCCTTGCATAATTGAAACCAATATATTGATTGTTCCTGATTGTAAATAGAACCAATATTTAATTATTCCTGATTGTATATGAAATCTGGTTTTATTTACAAATCCAAATAATTATAAGTTTAACTTATGAAATATATAAATACTATTAATTTGAATTATATATGAGAAAGGATTAAAATGCAATCATAACAAAGGTATCAAAAATTTTTACCGAATAATTTGAAAGGAGAGAAAGATGAGGACAGTAAAAATTGCATCAGGAGCCGGTTTCGGCGGTGACCGTATTGAGCCGGCGCTTGACATTATAAAACAGGATGCTGCAGATTATATTATGTTTGAATGTCTTGCGGAACGGACAATTGCGTTGGCTCAGAAAAAAAAGCTGGACAATCCCGAACTTGGATATAATCCGCTGCTGGATTACCGAATGAAAAAGGTGATCCCGTTGCTAAAGAAACATCCAATCAAAATCATTACGAATATGGGTGCGGCAAATCCGGTTGCTGCCGCTAAACGCATCTATGAACTGGCCTGTGAATCGGATATGGAAGATTTGAAAGTGGCAGTGATTATCGGAGATAACGTAATCGAATCCATTAAACGTTTTTACGATCATGAAATTATGGAAAATGGGGAAAAACTCGAAAGCCTGGACGGGAAAATCATATCGGCAAACGCTTATATCGGCGGACGTAGTATTTCTAGGGCGCTGGCAAAGGGTGCGGATATTGTTGTGACCGGTAGGGTGGCCGATCCATTGCTCTGTTCCGGCCCGCTAATGTATGAATTTGGAAAATCCTATGAGGATTATGAATTTTTGGGAAAGACGGTAGTGGCAGGGCATTTGCTGGAATGTGGCGGACAGGTAACGGGCGGTTATTTTGCAGATCCGGGGAAAAAGGACGTGCCGGATCTCTGGAATCTGGGATTTCCCATTGTAGAGTTTGAGGAAAGCGGCGATTTTACAATCAGCAAATTGCCGGATACCGGAGGAATGGTCACGGAAGCGACGGTAAAAGAGCAGCTCCTTTATGAGATTCAGGATCCGGCAAATTATATTACTCCGGATGTGATTGCAGATTTTTCGAATCTGAAGACAGAACAGATCAAAAAAGATACGGTAAAGGTGACAGGCGGGAGTGGAAAAGCGGCGACAAAAACATATAAAGTAAGCGTCGGCTATGAAGACGGTTATATCGGAACCGGTGAAATCAGCTATGGAGGCAGGAACTGCCTTGCCAGGGGAAATTTGTGCATACGGATTATAGAAGAACATATGAAAGAACTGGCGGACAGAGTGCTGGAGCAGCGGCTTGACATGATAGGAGTGAACAGTCTTTTTGGAAACACATCTGCGATTCCGACAGAACCGGCGGAGGTCAGGATCCGTCTTGCAATACGTACGGAAAACAGGGAGGACGCAAAAGAGGCGGGCAGGGAAATAGAGTCGCTTTATACAAACGGCCCGGCCGGAGGAGGAGGCGCAAGGTCAGGCGTATCCCATATTATTGCGATTGCCTCTATACTGATGGATAAAACCTGTATTCAGGAAGACATTTTGTGGGAGGGAAAGAAAGATGAAGTTATATGATATTGCACATTCACGGACAGGGGATAAAGGAAATCTGTCGACAATATCCGTAATTCTGTATGAGGAAAAGAATTATGATTATGTGAGGGATAGGCTGACGACAGATCTTGTAAAAGATAAATTTCACCCGATTGGCTGCAGTGCGGTGGAACGATATGAACTGCCGACGCTTGGGGCGTTCAATTTTGTTTTGCATAATACGCTGGGAGGAGGAGTGACACATTCCCTGGCGTTGGATGCACACGGAAAATCACTGAGCAGCCTTATGTTGGACATAGAGATATAAAAGGGTAAATCGGGAGTACAAAAAATATATTGAGAGTGTCTTAATAACAAATCAAGAGGAGTTTATTATGAATAAAAAGAATTCATGGCTGGGGCCAAAACAACTGGCGGTTGCTGTTTTTTGCGGAATTTTGTTTCTGGCGTATACCTGTATGAACACAGGAATGACAAATACCGTATTGCCGGCGGTATGCGAAATGCGGGGATGGGCATATGAGAATATTCTTCCTTTTATGAGTTACGGAGGATATATCGGTGCGTTTGGGGCGTTATTTTTTGCGCAGGTAGTGTTAAAAAAAGGACCGAAATTTGTAATGGCAGTCAGCTTGATTTTGGCTGCGGTGTGTATTGTGCTTTACGGGACGACGGAGCATTATCCGGTTTTTGTGGTTTCGGTAATCGGCAACCGTGTTTTTGGCGTAGCCTATCAGGCGACGGGAGCAACGGCGCTTTTGACAAACTGGTTTCCGCGGACGAAAGGAATTGTTCTTGGATGGGTTACGATGGGCATTATTCTGTCTGATGTAATCTGGTCGCCATATATTCCGAAAGCGGTTGCCGCATTTGGACTGACGCCTGTTTTTGCAGTAGTCGGCGTAGGGTTTGTTGTATTGGCGTTAATCACGGTTTTTGCAGTACATAATTTCCCGGAAGAGTGCGGCTGTTATCCGGATAATGATCCTACCGGGCTGGAGGATCTCCATGCAAATAAAAACGCCATGAAAAATTACAAAAGCAGTTTTACCATTGGCAGGCTTTTTCGTACGCCTCAGGTATGGCAGATTGGTATCGGCTGGGGAGCGCTTTGGATGATCGGCGTAGCCTTTGTAAGCCAGCTGGTTAAAAGATGCGTTTCGATCGGATATGACGCTCCGTTTGCAATACAGGTGCTTCAGGTGGCGTCTGTGATCGGACTGTTCGGTTCCTGGCTGTTTGGTTTTCTGGATCAGAAACTGGGAACAAAAAAAGCGACGATGATTTTTTGCATATCCATTTGCGCACTGTTTGTCTTCGGACTTTTCCAGCCGCTTAGCCCTGTGCTCGTATGGATCAGCGCCTGCGGTATTATGGGGTGTGTAGGAGGTATCTGTAATCTGCAGCCGTCCATGGTGGGAACCGTATTTGGCCGGTGGGATTTTGCGGCGGCAAACCGGATCATTACTCCGATTGCAACGATTATGATGTCTTCCAGTTTTATCATTGTTTCCCGCTGTATTAAGAGTCCGTTTGGGTATAATGCCCTGTATGTTTGCTGCGCGGTCATTGCAGCGGTAATTTTCTTTGTGGTATTGACGACAAAAGATAAAATGATCGGGGCTACAGACGCGGAAGTTCTTGGCAAATAACAGGAAAGAGAATGAGGTGAAACGTTATTATGGATTATTTTGAAAGGGCGCCTGTCACCGAACAGGACAAAATGAAAAGTTATTATAAATATTTTAACCGGGAACTGGAGGATATTTCCGCAGAGAAGAAAAAAATACTGGAACATCCGATGCTGCCGGAGGGAACCGGCCTGGAACTTTCGGAGCGGAACAAAATTTTTGACGACGGGTATCTTCCGGATGAAATCGGAGTGTCACGTTTGAAATCCGGAGGCTATTGTTTTGCAAATCAAAATTTTATTCCGGGCGGCACAGGTGAAATGCTTCAGTGGTGGTTTGCATGGCATCCCCTGGATAATTTAAGATATCGCATTTGGGATCCGAGGGATCATTATGAAGTGGGAATTTCGGAGGAAACGAGAAAAAAACTCATGGATCCGGACATTCCTCTGATTGAAAAATGCCAGAATGTAAAACATTCAAACCGTGAAACAGTATTGTTGGGAACCGATCCGATTTCAGTGGTGCTTACTTTTATGAAGCCATCCGATATGGGATGGGATGAAAGTAAGATAGGCACGGAAAAATGTTCGTTTTTTGTTTGCGGAAACGTGGTAAAACCAGAAGGAGGGGGTTGGCCGATTGTAATTATGCACAGTGCCCGCGATGTAAAAGGAGGATGTGAACATCGCAGCAGGATATGGGTAGGATATCAGATAAAAGATGGAAAAGAAGTCTGTGTAGCACCGGAACATTTTGAAATTCCTATCGAGGGTATCCGAAATCAGTTACAGCATCATTTCTTTGAATTTATAAATCTGGCGGCAATACTTCCGCAAATTTATGAAGAAGAAAAGAATAACTGGTAAAGGAACGTACCGGATGCTATAATAGATAACAGCGAAAAAATGTATTTATATGGATTCGGCGGGCGGCGAATCCGGCGGCAGTTCGGAGATTTCCGGTGTAGCCAGTACACTGGTATCATGAGCGGCAGAAAGGCGGAAGCATGCGGGATATTAATCTGTACAATATTCAACTGATGGATCTGGAACTGTTTTTGAATACTGCAAAATACGGCAGTTTTACCAAAGCCGGTGAAATCATGTTTGTTTCCCAGTCCTGGGTCAGCAAACGGATTTCCTTTATGGAGCAGGAACTGGGACTGCAGCTTTTTATCCGCAGCAACCGCAGGCTGACGCTGACGCCCGCCGGACATGTCCTGGCGAGGAGGCTGGATTCCATTACCGATAAAATACTGGATTCCATACAGGAAGCGCATACCGTCCAGAAAGGTGCCGCCGGTTATTTAAAGATTGGTTTTCTGGACTGGATGCAAAATCCTTTTCTGGGAAAACTCGAACATTATATGGACTGCAATCCACAGATTTTTATCGATGTGTTTTTTCAGCAGTTTTCGGAATTGAAAGAAAACCTGCTGGCGGACCGGACGGATCTGATTTTTACGGTGTCTTATGACGTGGAGGAATTGTCGGAAGCGGAATACCATATCGTTCCGGTGGAACGTATTCCGTTAATCGCCTACGTGAGCAGGAAAAATCCGCTATCGCAAAAAGAGTCAATCAAAGTGAAAGATTTGCGTCCGGAACAGATGCTGATGCTCGACCCGCGTGCCTGTAAGGGGTATTCGAAGTATATTAACGGACTTTTTTCTGCAAACGAAGTGATTCCCATGGTGCATCAGTATGCGGTTTCCGGAAGGGAACACATTGGAAATATACTTTTAAACAGAGGAATTTTGCTTGCCAGCCGCAATTTCCTCGGAAATACCTATGAGGATTCCATCGCTTCCCTGGAGGTGGAAGATGCGCCGCTGTATCTGACCGTTTCCTGGAAAAAACAAAACCCCAATCCGGTAATTCCTGTTTTTTTAAAGGAGGTTGCCGGATTGAGGTTATGATCAGTTTATACGGCGGAAGAATTTAAATAAGCTTCCTGTTCCGGGGTAAGGGTATCGATCGTTTTTCCAAGATAGGAAATTTTACGTCTGGCTACGTCGAGATCCACTTCTCGCGGAACGGCGATTAGATGCTCTGTTAATTCTTTTGCATGTTCCACTAAATATTTGGCGCTCAATGCCTGAATCGCAAAACTCATATCCATAATTTCAGCAGGATGTCCGTCGCCGGCTGCAAGGTTAACGAGGCGTCCTTCTGCCAGTATATAAATCCAGTTTTCTTTGGAAATCTGATAACCGGTAATGTTTTTGCGCTGGTCAATCGTATCCAGGGCGATTTCGCGTAGCCGTTTCATATCGATTTCCACATCAAAATGTCCTGCATTGCAGAGGATTGCGCCGTTTTTCATCAGCCGGAAATGTTCTTCGGTGATGACATGCGCGCATCCGGTAACCGTTACGAAGAAATCGCCCAGAGGAGCTGCTTCGGCCATCGGCATAACGTCAAATCCGTCCATGACCGCTTCGATCGCTTTGATCGGGTCTACTTCCGTAACGATGACGCGCGCTCCCAGACCTTTGGCACGCATGGCAACGCCTTTGCCGCACCATCCGTAACCGGCAACGACGACATGTTTTCCGGCAACGATCAGGTTGGTCGTGCGGTTGATGCCGTCCCATACGGACTGGCCTGTCCCGTAACGGTTGTCAAACAGATGCTTGCAGTCGGCGTCGTTTACAAGAACCATAGGGAATTTCAGTTCGCCGTTTTTCTCGGCGGCAATCAGGCGGATAATGCCGGTTGTGGTTTCTTCGCATCCGCCGATCACATATTTGATTTTTTCCGGGAATTTTGTATGCAGTGCATGCACAAGATCCCCGCCGTCGTCAATAATGATATTTACGTCGTTTTCCAGCACTTTTTCAATATGGTGTTCATATTCTTTCGGGGTAGAATTGTACCAGGCGAATACGCTTAAGCCTGCTTTTACCAGTGCGGCGGCAACGTCGTCCTGCGTGGACAGCGGGTTGCTGCCCGTAATATACATCTGGGCGCCGCCGGCAGCAAGCACTTTACATAAATAAGCGGTTTTGGCCTCCAGATGGATAGATAATGCAATTTTAATTCCGTCAAACGGTTTTGTCTGTGAAAACTCCGTTTCCAGATGGCGAAGCAGCGGGCAGTTCTTTTTTACCCAGTCGATTTTGTGCTCTCCGGATGGAGCCAGGCTTATATCTCTGATTTCACTGTTCATATTCCGATTCTCCTTACCTTTAGAATGTACTTGAAATAATATCAGCATAGATGTTATTATTATAAAGGAAAAAATTTCAGAAAGCAATTGCAAATACATTGTATCTGCAAAACGGTGGTTACGGTTTCTGAAATAGCGGGACATAAAAAATATTATCGGAACATTTGCTTTGTGGCTTCGGACGGCAGACGGCACAAAACATGCTGTCCATCCTGTTTCGTGCCGTCTGCCTGAAAATCCGGCGGCGAAATGTTCCGACAACATTTTTGTGAGCGGAAGAAACCGGCGTACCGGCAGTTCCAATAATTCCACGTAATATTTCAGAAAGCTGGCAGCATAAGGGCAGGCTTTCACAGACGTGGAACGTCAGGCCAGTACAAAATAATAACCAATTATAACAACAAGAAAGGTTTAGAAAGATTGAAAAAGAGAAATAAATATAAGAAAACACGCCGCGTCCTGATCGGGGCGGCCGCAGCGACGGCGCTTATTTTTGTCTGCGCGGCAGGCTGCTCTTCGGGGAAGCAGGCCGAAAACGAGGAAGCCTACCGTCAGATCGGATTAAACAACCTGCAGTCCGGAGAATATGCCGAAGCGGTGGAAGCGTTTGATCAGGCGTTGGCACAGCGGATTGGCCGGATCAGCGACATGGAAATAGATATATGTTATTATAAAGCGCTGGCACAATTTAAAAACGGCGATATAGAAGACTGTCTGGCGACTTACACCGCGTTGATCGAATATGACGATAAAAATGCGGAAGCGTATTTTTTACGGGGCAGCGTATACTTAAATCAACAGAAAAATAAAGAAGCGCTGGCCGACTTCGCGGCGGCTGTAAAAGCCGACGATAAAAATTATCAGATGTATATAGAGATTGCGGATGCCCTGGCGGCGGCCGGCGACAGTGAAAACGAGCAGATTTATTTGAACCAGGCGCAGCAGATCGGAGGGAAAGACGCGGAGAGCCTGCGTTATCAGGGTATTATCGCACTGCGGCAGGGTAAAACGGACGAGGCGTTGAAAAATCTGACGGCCGCGTTAAACGATGGCGATGATGAAAGCAGCCTGGAACTTGGCAAAGTGTATATGGAGCAAAAGGACGCGCAGAAAGCTTCCGAAATGTTCCGCGCTTATCTGGAGAAACATAAAGAAGATACCGAAGTAATCAACCAGTTGGGATGCATGGCAGCCGAAGACGGGGATTACGATACGGCGATTACTTATTTTGAGCAGGGATTGAGCGTGGAAAACGCAGCCAACAAACGGGAACTGATGAAAAATGAGATTGCCGCTTACGAGAATAAAGGTGATTTCCAGACGGCAAAAACAAAAATGGAAGAGTATTTGCAAAGTTATCCGGAAGACGAAACGGCGCAAAGAGAAGCCGTATTTTTGCAGACCAGATAGACAGGACGGGAATATTTATGTCAGAAATTTATGTAATAGAAGAAGTCAGGGAAATTCTGATTCTGGTTGGAATCAGCGTGAACGAAAACGACGACGCGCTGGATTCCATGGAGGAACTGAAAGAACTGGTACGGACGGCCGGAGCCGAAGTGGCGGGAGTCGTTCTCCAGAACCGGGACAGAGTACACTCCGGGACTTATGTCGGAAAAGGAAAAGTAGAGGAAATCCGAGAGAAGATGGAACAGACCGGAGCCAACGGGATCGTCTGCGACGACGAACTTTCTCCGGCGCAGATGAAAAATCTGGAAGACGAACTGAATTGCAAAGTCATGGATCGGACGTTAGTCATACTGGATATATTTGCGCGCCATGCCAGAACCAGCGAAGGAAAGATCCAGGTGGAGATGGCGCAGTTAAAATACCGCCGCACGAGGCTGACTGGATTTGGGCGTTCCATGTCCAGGCTCGGCGGGGGAATTGGCACAAGAGGCCCCGGCGAAACAAAGCTGGAAACGGACAGACGGCAGATCAATGCCAGAATCGCGCAGTTAAGATCGGAACTGGAAGCGATCATCCGGCACAGGGAAGTCGCCCGGAACCGGCGCAGGCAGCAGTCGATCCCTGTCGTGGCCGTCGTCGGTTATACCAACGCGGGGAAATCCACTTTGTTAAACCGTCTGACAGGCGCGGATATTCTGGAAGAAGATAAATTGTTTGCCACACTGGACGCTACTACGCGGAAGCTTGTGCTGCCCGATAAACAGGAAGCGCTGCTGACCGATACGGTAGGGTTTATCCGTAAACTGCCGCATCATCTTGTGGAAGCGTTCCGCAGTACGCTCGAAGAAGCAAAATATGCCGATATTCTGATTCATGTGGTCGACGCGTCGAATCCGCAATGGGAAAAGCATATGCACATTGTGTATGAAACGCTGCATGAGCTGGGAATTGAGCAAAAACCGATTATTACATTGTTTAATAAACAAGATCTGCTCGGACAGGAAGAAATACTTCGGGATTTTGCAGCTGATAAAACGATAAAATGCGCGGTTGGCAAAAATATCGGAACAGACGCTGTTTGTGAGGCGTTAGAAGAGATACTGCGCGAAAGCAAAGCATATATAGAAGAATTGTTCCCGTATGCGAAAGCCGGTGATATTGCCAGGATTCGAAAATCCGGCGAACTGATATCGGAGGAATACCGGGAAGATGGGATATTTGTAAAAGCATATCTGCCGAAAAGGCTGAAAGCAGAATTGGAAATAGGAGGATGACGTATGACACTCTTGATTATAAACGGGACAGTCGTGGATCCGGCGTCCGGAATGATGTCTGAAAAATCAATTTATATAGAAGACGGCATGATTACGGAGATTGCAGATAAAATTGCGGAGAAAAAAGCAAAGAAAGCAGATCAGGTGATCGATGCGAAAAGCCGGTATGTCATGCCGGGGTTTATCGATCTGCATGTGCATCTCCGGGATCCTGGATATGAATATAAGGAAACAGTAGACAGCGGAGCAAAAGCGGCTGCGAAAGGCGGTTTTACGACGATCGTGGCAATGCCGAATACCAAACCGGTGGCCGATAAGCCGGAAGTGATTTCCTATGTCCATTGTAAAGCGGCAAATCTGGCTCCGATCCGGGTGCTTCAGGCAGGCGCCGTAACGAAAAAACAGGCGGGAAAAGAACTGGCTGATATTGAAGAAATGGTAAAAGCGGGCTCTCCGGCGATTAGTGAAGACGGAAAATCCGTCATGGACAGCGGACTGTATGAAGAAGCGATGAAAATTGCGGCGCGCCTGGATATTCCGGTGCTTGCCCACTGTGAAGACAGTAATCTTGTCAAAGGCGGCGTTATGAACCGGGGGGAAAAAGCGAAAGAGCTGGGACTTCCGGGAATCAGCAACGCGGTGGAAGATATTATAATAGCGAGGGATATTTTGCTGGCAAAAGAAACCGGCGCGCGGCTGCATTTGTGCCATTGTTCTACCCGGGACAGCGTGGAAATGGTGCGTGCCGCAAAGAAAAAAGGACAGATAGTGACCGCTGAAGTGTGCCCGCATCATTTTACGTTAAGTACGGAAGAGATTCCGGGGGACGTGGCAAACTACAAAATGAACCCGCCGCTGCGTGCAAAAGAAGATGTAGCGGCATTGATTGCCGGGTTACAGGACGGCACAATGGATATTATCGCGACGGATCACGCGCCGCACAGCAGAACGGAAAAAACGGGCAGTATGAAAGGCGCCGCATTTGGAATTGTCGGGCTGGAAACGGCGGCGGCGCTTACATATACGGAACTCGTGGATAAGAAGATGCTCACTATGCTTCAGATGGCGGAAAAAATGAGTTATAACCCGGCGAGAGTCCTGGGATTGGACGCCGGTCAGATCGCAGTCGGGAAACCGGCGGAACTGGTTATTTTTGATACCCGCCGGGAGTATGTGATTGATGCGTCGCAGTTTGTATCAAAAGGGAAAAATACGCCGTTTGACGGCAGAAAGGTGAAAGGGGAAGTCGTTACTACGATTTTCGGCGGCAAAGTCGTTTATCAGAAATAAGAAATAATAAGCAATTAACAATCACAATATCAATTTGATAATAGGATTTATAAAACTTGCGCCGTTGATGCGGGAAATTGGCTGGAGTAATAATATTGTTATTATGGAGAAATGTAAAGACGATTTGCAGAGGAAATTTTAAATCCAGATGGCGCTGTTGACATTGATAGAAATTTATTGTGATAATTATGAAAAATATGCTAAAATAGTTTTGAAACGAAACTATTTTAGCACTTTTTTTAAGGCAGAACATGAATAAAATTTTAGGATTTATTAATGATAAAATGAAAGTGTTGCTTTTTTTAGAGAACATCAGGTAGAGATTGAAGGGGTTAAATTATGTCCTTTGAATCAACAGGAGATTGCTGATTATGTTCCATGTGAAAGTTAAAAACAAATCAACTCATAAATGAACTTATTGACGATGGGTATATTGAAATGATGCGTTCTGAAAGAAGATATATTATTATTGAGAAAGGATCTGAATTATTTTAGAAAATGTTATTAGAATCTCAGGTTTTTAGCGGAAATATTATGGAAAAGATTATGTGGCCTACAACAAGCGTTTGGTTTGATGAAACTCTTGAATTATTTAAGAACATCAGTGCTGAAGATAATCCTGCTTCTATTGCTGAAAAGGTAAAGAATGGAGATATTTTCGGAGATATGAAAGAAACTACTGCCAAAAGAGTGTGGGGAACAATAAATGCCAGATATTTTGGTCAGGGTGAAGAAAAAGCAAGTGCATTGAGATATATTTTTAATTCAAATATATCAAAACAGGAGAAGCGAAATTATGCATTGGTATTTTATATGGAATATGAGAATCTTTTTCGGATTTTTCTTGAAGAGTATATATATAATAACTTTACAGAGCTGGGACAGAAAACCTTTACACAAATGGATCTGGATAAATTTCTTGAATACATTACAACTGAGAAAAAAGAACAACTGCCTTTGAAACTTCAGGATGGTATTTCGGATGCGAGTATAAAAAAAGTTAGAAATATGCTTTATAAAAATATTGCAACTTTAGGTTGGGGCACAATAGAAAATCGCAAGTTAACGATTAGAAGGCCTTCATTAACACCAGAATGGTTTTCGTTTCTCTTATATTATTTCTTTGATGATAAAGTAATATCAAAGAAAGAAATATATGATAGCAGTGTAATGAAACGATTTTTATTGAATGAGTATGATATTGAATATCTTCTTACAGGCGCCAAAAAGAAGAATTATATAGAAGTAAGTCAACTGGGAGATATATGTAATATTACTAAGGCAAGGGGGAATATCGTTGAATATGCAAAAACCTGTAAATGAATTAATAGCTGAAGTAACCAGAGTAATCAACGCACCGCCTTCAAGACCTGTCAGATTGATGTTTTTGGAAAATGAGATATTTTATGAGATGGCGCAAAATCAGGTGAAAGAATTATTTGCATCAAATGAGATTATTAATATGACCAATTTTATGGATTTTGAAGCCTGGAAATCTCGGGAAGATGAGCTGATAGAGATAGAGGAGAAATATGGCCAGGATCACAAAAGATACAGACAAGTTTTATGTGAAATCTTAGAAAAGGTAATCGTTGATTTTATAAAGGAGAATGATGCGGAGAAAGTTTTAGTAATTCAAGATGAAACCCTATTCACACTGGGGTTGGACCCGATTCATTTTCTTCTTACATATATGTCGGAAAATCAATTGATAATCAATGATTCCATACCATTAATTTGGCTGACTGTTGGGACTAAGGAAGATTATTCAGTAAATGAGTATTGCTATTACAAAACGGAGAGCACAAAGGGAAGAGCAGTTAAGATAGTGCAGAGTACGCTTAGCGCATGTGTGAAAGACTATAGATTACCAGAGTAAAGGCGGATACAAAGATGACAAAAGTATTTGAAACATTTGAATATGATATAAAGAGAAAATTTGATGATGTTATGACCGTAGAGGATAGTGATTCTGTTAAGGCCATCGATATTGAAGAATATGTTATGACCCAGAATGTTGAAGAAATTTTGGGAAACTTTGCTACATATTTCTTTGATGATGAGAAGGAATATCCTGAGTTAAGAATGAAGGCTCAATTATTGCAGGATACATATAGAGATAAAATTGGCCCGGGTGTTTGGATCAGAGGATTCTTTGGAGCTGGAAAATCACATTTATTGAAAGTTATTTACACAATTTTTTCAAAGAAAGAGATTTCTTATATTGATGAGAATGGGGTTCAGAAAGGCTTAAATGTTATAGATAGCATTTGTCCAAAGATTAGAAGTTCTGAAGTGGCAGAACTTGTGAAAAATATTCATCCGGAGGATTATCTGACATTTATTTTCTCTGCCAATCATATTGCAAAAAGCGGAGATACAGTTGTTGATTGTTTACCGAAAGAAATATCAAGGCAATTAAAACTCGAATATGATGAGGACAGGACTTATTCAGCAATGGATGTTGCAGAATTTTTAAAAGCAACCCTTAAAAGTTCAGGGAAGAGAAGAATGCTGATCTTTATTGATGAGATATTAGATTTGTTGGATAGCCCTGATAAGGTAAGGAAGTTTGAAGGATTAATTGAATTATTGCCGGATAACATTTGGATGGTAGTTACTTCTCTGGAAGCAAAAACAAAGCTTCTTGATACAGTAAGTGCAGAACGAATGATACATAGATTTGGAGAAGAACAGATTCTGAAACCGGAGGAAATGGTTTGGATTGTAAAAATCAGATATCTTGCCAAAAATGAAAAATGTTCAGAAATTGAATCAATTGTCAGCATCAATAAGATGAAATATATTTTTGGGACCGCTCTTTACACAGATACAGAAGACGGAAAAATAGAGATGCCAAACGTAATAGCATCCTATCCATTTTATCCTTTTCAATTGGCATATATGAAGGACATGCTTAAGAATGAGAGTAAGGGTTCCGCCCGGAATATGATGAAGACAATTAAGTCTATTATGAAAAGGCCGGAAGTATATAACCAGGAGGTCGGGTATTTTGTTGGAACAGATTTGATTTATGATGAATTAAAATCTAAAAGAAGCATCGCGGATGAATATAGCGATTTAATAGCTTCCTTAGATTCAGATCCTGTTTTAGATGATAAACAGAATTCTATTATGGATAAGCGTGATTTGCTGACGGTATTAAAGGCTATTGTATTGCTTTCACAGGTAAAGGCAGAGGGAGTAAAAGATACGGTTATCTTTCCATTTGTGTACTCAGATAGAATTCCAAACAAGGATATTCTTCTTAATTGGCTTGATATTTTAGTCAGAGATAATTATGTAAACAATGAGGGCGGTCTGTATACACCAATTACAAAGAAAGAATCAGATGTATGGTCACGAATCAAAGGAATTAAGTCTATTACAGAAACTGCGATCAGGGAAGAAGCATATAAGTACATTTATGCTATTTATAATGCATCATTAAAAAATGGAAAACATCTTATTGAGGGAAAGATTAATGATACAAAAAAGAGCATTGCATTTGTATTAAAAAAGTCTGATGAGAGCGGTGAATTTCCAAATGCATATGCGTGCATTCCTTTTGAAAATGATATTGAAACAAAGAAGAATGAGGCTCTTGCGGCAAGTAATGACAGAGAGAAAATATATATCATTCCCGAAAAGAAATATGATGGAGAAGCACTTTATAAGGCAATCAAATTTTATTTACAGATGGATGAAGCACTTGAACGAGAAGGAGATTATGGAATTGATGCAGAATTAAGAATTCAGATTGAAACAAAAAGAAACACAGCAATTGCAGGAAAAATCGAAAACATGATTCATGAGTGCTTCAAGAATGCTGTGATTTCTTATAATGGCCAGGATAATAAGGATTTTGCAAAAGAACCATCGGCAAGACTTACTGCTGAATGTGAAAAAATGCTGAAGAAGAGATATTCCATGTTCTTTGGAAAGAATTTAAGAGACTCTGTAGATCGGTTTATTGCAAAAGAGATTTTAACATCATCTGTGAAGATGACAAGTTCATATCTTAAGGATTTAGACCTTATTGATGCAAGTGGAAATGTAAATACTGCAAACAGGTATTACAGAGAATTTTTGAAAGCATTTCCGGATAACGGTTTTGACAGGGATGGCGCGGCAATCATAGATGATTTTTCTAAGGGTAAATATGGTTGGGAACTGGATACTATAAAGATAATGTCTGCACTTGCGCTTAGAAATAGTGACATTAAGATTTCTCAAGAGGGAAAAACTTTTGTGATTCCAGATGATGCATCTGCACTTACAGGAAGTAAGGGACCTCTTACAGCAAGAAAGAGGAATGTATTTGATGTGTGCAAATTGACAAGAATTAATATTTCTGATGAAACAATCAGAGATGCAATCAAGCTGCTCAAGACCATTGATCATAACATAATGGTTCATCAAAAGCTTAAAGACGTGGCTGAAAATATCAGAAATCTTATGAGTAAATTAAAAGGTGCAAAACTTGATATATACTCTGGTATTGTATCACAGGAGATTAAGGATGATGTGGCATATGTTGATGGGCTTGCCAGCGATATTTTAGGAAGAAAGGATGCAGAAGATACAATAGCAGGATTTAACAGTCTTATATCAGAAGTAAAAGCAATTGACAGATTTAGAAAGGTATTGTTTATTGTAGATAATTCATCTAATATCTCTGTTTCATACAAAATCGTTTCTTTGATGGAAGCTTGTAATTGCAAAGAGAAAGAACAGGCGATTGAAGCAGGCAGAAAGTTTATGGAAGGTGATAATAAGCAATTTGATGCTCTCAAAAAACTTTATGTTTTAGCATTCAATCAGGCTTTTGACCACTATAAAAATACATATGATGGATATGTTAAAGAAATACAGAAGATGGATGAGTGGTCAAAGATTTATAATGACCAGAAAAAGAAAGTGCTGGATGAACTGGAATCTGTCGAAACAAAGGGCGTTGTCATTTCACAGGATTTGATTCATGCAGCAGGATTAGGAACATTAGAAAAATTAAAGGAAAAACAAGGCAGGTTACAATCTTCATATGCAAAAGCAGTTACAAAGCTGCATGTATTTAATGATGAGAATCATGCTCCTGAATATGAAGAATCTATTCCAACGCCTGTAGAAACACCAGAAAGAAAAGAAGAAACAATAGAGCAGCCTAAGAAACCTGCACCAGTGCGTATTACAAGAACCATTGGAGAATACATGCCAAAGAACCGGGTAATCAATGTTGATGGAGAAGATGGGCTTATTCTTTTAGATTCCGTTTTTACAGAAATCAAAGATCAGATCAAGAAGGATTTGAAGGACGGAAGGAAAATCACCTTGCAGTTGTAGGAGGATGTTTATGTCTAAAGTAGTATTGAAACCGATTGTGTCAAAACTTCGAGAAGACTTAATAAAAGGGATTTCAGGTAAGCTGGAAAAGTATGGTTTTAATGAGGATGGTGTTATAAAAGTTAAAAAGCCACTGAGTCCATATAATGAATCGTTAAGAAACAATGTATTGTCTTATTTTGAGGCAGAAAACATAAGTGGTAAACAAAAATATGTTAATTATATTCATGATACTGCCAGAACGTTTTTACATATTTTAGTATGTTTCAGGCTGATGGAAAGTAGAGGAATAATGCGTACCTTGATGAGTAAAATACTGGGTACTGATATTTATGATGCAATTTTACCAGATTTTGTAACAGTAAATCCATTAGCTTACGACGAGTATTGTTCTAAGTATAAAAGGGAGATTGATGAACTTGCCCAAAAAGATGATTACGAAGAAAATGATGAATATTATCAAGTAATACATCTGATAAGGAATTTGGCAATGGAAATGTCGAAAGAAGTCCCTTTGTTATTTAAGGATTATGAACACAATATTGTCCAGCCGGGGTATGATGACCTAAAAGTTATTTTGGGAACTATCTCACTAATTCAAAAAGATGAGTATGATGAGGATGATTTTTTAGGATGGATTTATCAGTATTGGGTAGATACCGATGAAAGCGAAGTCAAGGAAAGCGATAATCAGAGAAATATTTCTTATGTAAATGAAATGTATTTCAACATTTTACATCTTTTGCAGGAAGAACAAACAGATTATGGAGAATTTTACACGCCCAGATGGGTAGTAAAGTATATTGTTGATAAATCAATACATGAATATAGAGATAAAAATGATAAAGCGATTGAGAATATTAAACTTTTAGACCCCGCTTGTGGTGCAGGTAATTTTTTGGTGTATGCCTTTGATGCTTTGTATAATATTTATATTGAAGCTCATCCTGACTGGACTGTTGAGAAAATAATTCAATCAATTTTGGAAAAAAATATTTATGGTGTCGATATTCAAAGGGAACCACTGCAAATTACGGCGATTAATTTGTGGATGAAAGCAAAGACTTATGCTGTAGAAGCTAAAATAAGTGGGCTTAATTTATATAATGTGAATATCTTAATGGCGAATTCATTATATTTATGGGAAACGGAAGAAGAATACCATCAAATGAGTCTTTTTGAAGAAGAAGAGTCTTTTATGGAAAAGGAGTTTTCATCCGAGGATATTGGAAGGCTGATTTCAAATCGTAATGTTGGAATGCATAATACAGCAATAAGATATTTCAGGCAAAATTTTGAAATAATAGTAATGAACCCACCATATTTAGGTATTAGAAAAATGAAACCAGAAGTATCTAAATTTTTGAAGAAATATTATCCAAAGAATTATATTAATCTTTTTGAGGCTTTTTTGGTTAGAGCACTGCAATTATTAGGAAAAAATGGAGTATGTGGTTTTATAGGATCAGATACTTTCTTAACAGTTAATAGTCATAGGAATATTAGAGAAACCTTGTTAAAGCAATCATCAATAATTGAGATAAATGAAACTGGTAAAGTATTTGATGGTCCAACGGTTGATTCAGTTGTTATGCTTTTAATGAATAAAAAGCCATTGAAGTCAAATGAGTTTTTGTATGTTAATGACGAAAAGAAGGTATGTAAGAAACTCAAACAAAGTGATTTTCTGCAAATAGAGGGATTTCCTATTATTTTAAAGATTACGCCAAAGATAGGAAAAATATTTACAGAATCAACATTGATGGGGAAATGTGTTGATATAAAACAAGGCATGATAAGTGGCAATAACAAGAAGTATTTAAGATATAAGTGGGAAGTTCCATCAAACATGAGAGGAAAAAGATTTTTTCCATATGCTAATGGTGGCGGTTATGCAAAATATGCTAATTCAATACTTGAATATATTGATTGGGATAACAATGGCAGAGAGTTAAAAGCTGATGCAAAAAGAAAGTATGGAAACGAATCAAGAACTATTAAAAATACGGATTATTTCTTTCGAGGTGGTGTGACATATAGCTGCATAGGTGGACATAACTTTAGTGCGAGAAATTATCCAGAGGGATGTATATTTAGTGATTCTGGTCCGTGTGTGTTCTCAAATGATATCGATAAAATGTATATTTTAGGATATATGAATTCTAAAATAATTAATTATTTAGCAGTGTTGCTTAACCCTTCGGTTGGTTTTAGGATAGGAGATGTTGAACGTATCCCATTTATCAGATTGAATAGTAAATTAGAGCAGAAAATTATTGACATTTCAAGAGAGATGGTAGAAATTCAAGAGTTTGTGCAAGGCTTTGATTATATTTCGGATTTTTATCATGAGTCGGAGTTAGAATATGGATTTATGAATGGCGCCCAAACGATTGAAGAAGCATACATAATATATTCTGGCAAAATGAAAGAACTGGTTTCCAGAGCTAAAGAGAAAGATAGAGAATTAAATTATATTTTTTATAATGCTTTCGATATGGATAGTGATGAAATTGAAGTAATTGAGGAAGAAATACAAACTGTTATCTGTGATGAAAATGATATAAAGAGTATACAATGTGCTACTTTTAACTATGTTAAAGCTATTATCAAGAATTACTTAAGGGAAAGTAACGAAAGAAAAATATGCACTAAGCGGGATTTGGTTCAAATTATTTATATCGAATTGGAGAGGATATTTGGAAATAATGCATATAAAATAGCAGAAGAAATTGAAACGGTTTTGAATTCGACCATAGATGCGGTGATTGGAGCCGGATGTAAGGTTGATGGAATCAGGAAAAATATATATGGTAAAAATACAAAGGATTTAGTTGAACCATATATTCAGGGAAAGATTATTGGAGGAACAGGTAAAAATGCGATCACTCTTTACTGGTATACAGAACACTTTATTTTAGAGTATGACGATAATTGTAAATATTCAATGCAAAATGAGATTAGGCGAATTACAGATGAAATATTTGTTCCAACTTTAATCAAGCTTAAAGAAAAAGAGTCATCGCAAAAAGAAATTGAGTTGTATGAAACTTGTATTAAAACTTTAGAAAATTGGAAAGTAGTTGATTAAGGAGGAGGGTGACAATGAATGTTACGTCTATATTAAAGCGAATAATTGAAAAAAATAGCATATTGTCACCAGTAATCCTGATTGATGAAGAAAGTGTTTTTGAGAATTATATTAAAGATTTGGAAGAAGTCAGATTGATGAATCAGCCATCAAATATCACACTTACAAGGCAGCTTGCAGACAAAAATGTGCAGTGTATCTGCTTAAGAAAAGAAATTGAGTTAAGTGGATTAGTAGCATCTGGAAAGGTCAAAAGATTGGATATTACAGCAGAGATGCTATTTAACGAAGTAGAGCCAATAAAGGGAAAAATCAGTGGTGAGATTCTTCTTTCAGCAAATCAAAAAAAAGTTCTTTTAAGTAATTTCAATAATATATGCAGCTCGTTATCTTACATGGATACTATTGATGAGGAATGTGTTAAAAGAGAAGTCCTTTTGAACTTATTCGGGAGAAGGGTTTCGTCAAGGGGATTGCTTATTCAGATTCTAAATGGGAAAATCAAACGGGAACAATTATTATCATCAGACTTGTTTTCTTTATCAGTAAATTTGCTGAATAAGGAATTATTTGTTTCAATAATTCCTTATTCAAGTTTTGATTGTTTGTTGCCAAAGGTTATGATTACATATTCAAAAAATGAATATGGTGAATATGGCGGGGCTTCCTATAATGATTATCTTGTAGATGCATCAGAAACAGATATTGCTTCAATGGCAAGATTCATTATGGATAATGCAGATGAACTCATTAATCCAATAGAAGAATTGGATAATATTTATAAATATGCTGAGCCATCAAATTTGACATATGCCATTCCTGGATTTTTCATTAAGTACATAGCTAAGCATTTAGATTGTTATGTGGACAGGGAAAGATTATGGACTCAGGAAATGAAGAATGCAGGTGCATATGTTTTTGAGATGAAAAGACTGGAAGAGGCTCTTTCACAAAATATCAATCATCAATATGCTCAGAACAATTTAGAATTTATGTTTGGTGAATACAAGAATATTTTTGCTAATATGGATTCGTTATATAGAAGGGTAGAGGCATATTATGAAAAATTGGCATTAGTGCCGGATTTCTACTTGAATGATAGATTACATGAGTTGATGTTTTCTACAAGGCAAAAATATCATAGTGTTATTTCAAAGATAAATGGCCGGCTATGCGATTACTATAATCAATACATGGAGGACAGAAAATCTGTTTTAAAGCAAAGTGAGTTTATAGATTCCCGCAAATTTAATAGAAGAACCTTATTTGTTTTTGCGGATGGATTCAGATATGAAATGGCAAAGGAACTTATCCAACGATTTGATGGATATGAAATTGAAGATGTGGATGTGATAGGAGAATTGCCATCTGAAACAGAAATAGGAATGAACAGTTATTTTATCATAGATGAGAAAGTTGAGCTATCAGATAAAAATGCTTTCGTTTTAAAGATAGATGGAAAGATTGAGTTTTATATCTATGAGTGGCGAAGAAAAAATCTTGAAAAGAAGTTAGGGTGTAAAGTTATTGATTTTGATGAATTTAAGAAGCAAAGGAATTATTGCGAGAGTGTAATCTTTTTCTTTGATGAGGCTGACATTAATATGCACCATTTTGACAGTGCATCAAAGATGTCAGATGCAATTGATAATTTAGAGAAGATTATTAGATATACTCTTGGAAGAGAGTATGATGTGGTTCTTTTATCAGACCATGGATTTGTCGATATTCAAAAGAAGATTAATGTACAGGACAAGAGCATAACAAGTGAAAAGAAAAAAAGCAGATACCTGATTTTGGATAAAACTGAAAATGCTAAAGATATGTTCTATATTGATTCGATTGATGGAGCAAATTATTTAGAGCTGAGGAACAAAAAGCTATGCTTTATCAATTCCTCAAATGCTCTGAAAGAAACCGGCAAATATAATCACGGCGGAATATCTTTCCAGGAGAATGTGATCACTGGTTTTATCATTCATGGTGCAAAAGAAGAGGTTGAAAAAGAGCATAGATTGGTTATGAGGTCTGTACAGGACTAAAGGGGAAAAACAGATAAATGGAGTTGAGATTACGATAGTTACGTGGAATCCTGATTCATATGGAAAGGAGTGACACCGAATGATTGATGTATATACAGAGAAAAAAGAGTCAGAAGATTGGATTCTTCAAAATGATTTGTATTTTAATTTGAATACAGGTAATGAAGAAATGTCCGAAAATGAAATAAATCTTATTCAGCAGGTGGATGAGGCAAAAGTGACACCGGATAAGCACATTGAAACAAAGTATGGATTAGGTACAATTCGTAATTTGTCATCCGGATGCAAGACATTACTCAATATTGTAAAACATCCTGATAAAGTGGTGTGCGTAGAGGAATGTGGTCCGAATGTGCTTAAAATTATTTTTACAATGGATAATATAAAGATTTATATGTCAAGACCAACGCTTGTAGATATTCCGGATGATGCAAAAATCAGATTTAATGATTCAGATACAGTGATTGGGAGCAAAGGATATAATGCCTGGTGGAGCAAAGAGTATGAAAGGAGAGAAGCGGATGATTTATAAAAATATTGCATTTAAGGCGGATCCGTTTTCATACGAATTAGTGTTTGATGACAGAATAACTCTCGTTGGTGGAGATAGCGGTACAGGCAAAACTGTTCTTTATGAAATGTTAGGAGATCTGAGATTAACTGACGGGTATAAGGCTATTAAATTGTTCAATTACAAATCAGATAACCTATTAGAGGCAGTTAGACAGTGCAGGGATAATTTTATCGTGATTGATAATGCGGATATTTTGATTAATGATGAAATAAGAAGATTCATTAATTTTGAATTTTCCAATCAATATATGCTTTTTTTAAGAAATTGTGACGGACTCAATGTATCAGATAAGAGTTTTAAAGTGTTGCAACTTGATGATAACAGGATAACGTTGGAAGAGGAGTTGTAATATGAAATATTTATGGACAGAAGATACCGGTGCAGGACTTCATTTTTGGAGATTGGTTAACCAACTTATCTTTGATAATGAACTTGCAATCGAAAGTAAAGAAAACAATCAGGGTATCCTGGATGCCCTTACAGTTTTAGAACCCGAAGATGACGACGAGTATTATATCGCGTTTGATTATGTAGTAGACAATCAAGATATTCGTAATAAGTATCGTATGCTGAGAACAATAGCACAAAAGTCAGAAAGGAAGATTATAATTCTTGATATGATATGTTTTGAATATCTGATCCTTGCCTTTGATAAACTGGTGGCATGGACGGGTACTGGAAAGACAGATAAAATCAAGATTCGTAAAGAAATTTTAGCTGCAATTGAGAATCATAAAATCAACTTGTTAAAGATTGATGACGAGAAGACATTACAGTATTTATCTGGATTTAAGAGGTATTCTACAGAGCGAATCATGAAATCATTAGTTGGAGAATTTACACAAAACGAGAAGTGGTCTGTTAAGGGGCAGCTTATGGGTGAATGCTGGTATAAGGATTGTTGTGTATCTGAATATCCGGATAATCTAAGGTGTGGTGAACCAGAGGTTGAAGATGGAAGTGAGAAGATGAGGATGTTGATACAGTCGGAAAGTGTGCAGAAAGTATGGAATCAAATCTAATGTTTTGGTAAATTACGCAAAACTGATACTATCGTGTAGTGCCTAAAATTTCGGTTGTAAAATCATCTGTTTCGTATTATTATTTTCTCAGGTGAACCTGCTTTGCGATAATCAACAATCAATCATTGATAATCAGCAATCAACACAAACCGTCTGTTATTTTGCAAAAAGGAGAAAAATATGATTCAAAAACTGATCACAAAAATAAAACAGGTCAACGCTCCGATCGTAGTCGGCCTGGATCCTATGTTAAACTACATTCCGCAGCACATCAAAGAAAAAGCGTTCGCGGAGTTTGGGGAAACTCCGGCGGGGGCGGCAGAAGCGGTATGGCAGTTTAACAAAGAAATTATAGACAACGTATATGACCTGATCCCGGCCGTGAAGCCTCAGATTGCGATGTATGAACAGTTTGGCGTCGAGGGCATCAAGGCGTTCCAGAAAACAGTAGATTACTGCCATGAAAAAGATCTGGTGGTCATCGGCGATATTAAACGCGGCGATATCGGCTCGACTTCCGCCGCATATGCCGCCGGGCATCTGGGAAAGACCGTGATCGGCTCAAAATGTTATAGCACGTTTAACGAAGACTTTGTAACGGTCAATCCGTATCTGGGCACGGACGGTGTCAAACCGTTTGTGGACGTGTGCAGAGAAGAGAAAAAAGGATTGTTTATTCTGGTGAAGACATCCAATCCGTCCAGCGGGGAATTTCAGGACAGAATAGCAGACGGCAGGCCGCTCTACGAACTGGTTGCCGAAAAAGTGGCGGAGTGGGGAAGCGAATGCATGAGTGATACATATAGTTATATAGGGGCCGTTGTCGGGGCGACGTATCCGGAAATCGGGAAATCGCTGCGGAAAGTCATGCCGAAGAGTTTTATCCTTGTGCCGGGTTACGGAGCGCAGGGCGGAAAAGGAGCGGATCTCGTACATTATTTCAACGAGGACGGCCTCGGTGCGATCGTAAATTCTTCACGCGGAATTATCGCCGCATACAAACAGGAAAAATATGTGTCTTTTGGTGAAATAAATTTTGCGGAAGCGTCACGTGCAGCCGTCGCAGATATGGCGGCCGATATTAACGGAGCGCTGGAAAACGCAAAATAAATAAAAAAACCGGAAACTGCAAAGCAAATGAAGAAGTCAGAAACAGCGGAGCAATTAAAAAAGCAGGTTTTCACCTGTGCGTTTAGGAGAAAGTTATGGGGGAAAAGAAAAAAGAAACAGCAGTTGTGATCCGTCAGGATTCCATCGCGCCGAATATTTACAGCATGTGGCTGCGAACGGACGAGATTGCGCGGTATGCGAAACCGGGTCAGTTTGTATCGTTATATTGCAAAGATCAGAGTCATCTTCTGCCGCGGCCAATCAGTATTTGTGAAATCGATAAAGAAGATAATGCTTTGCGCCTTGTATACCGTGTGGCTGGATGGGGAACCGAAGAATTTTCCAGATTGAAAATAGGAAGTTCGGTCGATGTAATCGGACCGTTGGGGAACGGATTTCCGTTAAAAGGGAAAAAAGCGTTTTTGATCGGCGGCGGCATCGGCGTACCTCCGCTTTTGGAGTTGGCAAAGACGCTGGACTGTGAGAAAAGTATCGTGCTTGGCTTTCAGGAAGATACTTACCTCACAAAAGAATTTTCCAAATACGGCCCGGTATATGTGGCGACGGAAGACGGCAGCCACGGCGTGAACGGCAATGTGCTGGACGCCGTCCGTGAAAACGGCCTGGAAGCGGAAATAATATATGCCTGCGGACCGCTGCCAATGTTGAAGGCATTAAAAGAATTTGCCGCACAGAAAAAGATGGAATGTTGGATATCCATGGAAGAAAAAATGGCCTGCGGCATCGGCGCCTGTTTATCGTGTGTCTGCCGCTCGAAAAACACGGACGCGCATACAAATGTAAAGAACAAAAGAATCTGTACCGAAGGTCCGGTATTCCGTGCAGAGGAGGTGGAACTTTGATGAATACAAAAGTAAAGATTGCCGGTGTAACGCTCAATAATCCCGTGATGACGGCTTCCGGGACTTTTGGTTCGGGAAAAGAGTATTCCGAGTTCGTCAATTTAAATAAGCTGGGCGCGGTTGTGACAAAAGGCGTGGCCAATGTTCCATGGCCGGGAAATCCGACTCCGCGTATCGCTGAAGTAAGCAGCGGCATGTTAAATGCGATCGGCCTGCAAAATCCGGGCATCGACCTGTTTATTCAGAGGGATCTTCCGTTTTTAAAACAGTTTGATACCAAAATTATCGTAAATGTATGCGGAAAAACCGTAGAAGACTATTGCGAGGTTGTGGAAAAACTGTCCGACCAGCCGGTGGACCTGCTGGAAATCAATATTTCCTGCCCGAATGTGAAAGAAGGCGGTATTGCTTTCGGCCAGGAGCCAAAGGCAGTGGAACAGATTACAAAAGAAATAAAAAAACATGCGAAGCAGCCGGTAATTATGAAGCTTTCTCCGAATGTCACGAGCATTACTGCCATGGCAAAAGCGGCGGAATCCGGCGGTGCGGATGCGATTTCATTAATTAACACGCTTACTGGTATGAAGATCGACGTCAATAAAAGGACGTTTGCCATTGCCAACCGTACCGGAGGATTATCCGGGCCGGCGATCCGTCCGATTGCCGTCCGCATGGTTTACCAGACGGCGCAGGCGGTAAGGCTGCCGATCATCGGTATGGGCGGGATCGGAAATACGGAAGACGCCCTGGAATTTATCCTGGCAGGAGCTACGGCGGTAGCGATCGGAACGGCTAATTTTGCAAATCCTTATGTAACGGAAGAAGTCGCGGACGGCATCCGCCAGTATATGGAATCCAACCATATACAGGATATGAAAGAACTGGTCGGCGCAGTGCGTTAAAAAATTTTCGGGAAAATCCTGCGCGCTGCCCGGGCATGGAAAAAAGAAATCGGCAGAAAGTGTTTGAAAAGAAAAATTTATTGGAAAGAGTTAGAAATATGATTTATGAAAACGTATTAGAAGCAATAGGAAACACTCCCCTGATCCGCCTGAACCGTCTGACGGAGGCGGACAGCGCGGAAGTACTGGTAAAATTTGAGGGGTTAAACGTAGGCGGCTCGATTAAAACCCGAACCGCTTACAATATGATAAACGAAGCGGAAAAGCAGGGAATAATCCATAAAGATACGGTTATTGTGGAGCCGACAAGCGGAAACCAGGGAATCGGACTGGCGCTTGTCGGCGCTGTTCGTGGATATAAAACGAGAATTATCATGCCGGATTCGGTCAGCGAGGAACGGCGTAAACTGATGCGCCATTACGGCGCGGAAGTCGTTCTGGTCCATGACGACGGAGATATCGGGAAATGTATCGACACATGCCTGCAAAAAGCGCTTCAAATGGCAAAAGAGGATAAAAACGTATTTGTACCGCAGCAGTTTGCCAACCCGGCGAACCCGCAGGTGCACAGAGATCAGACGGCGCAGGAAATCCTTGACCAGACAGGCAGGCCGATTCACGGGTTCTGTTCTGGAATCGGTACCGGCGGAACGATTACCGGGATCGGGGAAGTACTGCGTGAGAAAAATCCGCAAATGGAAATCTGGGCGGTGGAGCCGCAGCATGCGGCAATTTTATCTGGCGGTTCGATCGGGACACATCTGCAAATGGGAATCGGCGACGGACTCATACCGGAGATTTTAAATCAGCAGATTTACGATGATATTTGTATTATTACGGATGAGGAAGCGATTCAGACCGCAAAAGATCTGGCGTTAAAAGAGGGAATCATGTGCGGAATATCGAGCGGCACGAACGTTGCGGCGGCGATCCGCCTGGCCAGGAAACTGGGAAAAGGAAAGACTGTAGTTACGATCCTGCCGGATACCGCGGAGCGGTATTTTTCCACGCCGCTATTCGGAGAATAAACTGTTGTAGAGAGAAAATAGAGGTATCTTTTTGTGAAAGAATACAAAATTATGCTTGTGGACGACGAGCCGGACATTTTGGACCTGCTGGAAAAGGCTCTGAATATAGAGGGATTTTACAATATTACGAAAGCAGATCACGGCCTTTCGGCCATAAGCGCCTGCCGGGAAATACAGCCGGATATGATAATCCTGGACGTTATGCTGCCTGATATCGACGGGTATGAAGTATGTAGGCGGATACGGGAATTTTCCCATTGTCCTATCCTGTTTCTTTCTTCCAGAAATGACGAACTCGATAAAATACTCGGGCTGGCGGTCGGCGGCGACGACTATGTTACCAAACCGTTCAGCCCGAGAGAAGTGGCATACCGGGTAAAAGCCGGATTACGCCGCGCCGAATATAAGCAGGTTCCGATACGGAAAGAGGATTGGGCAATTGGGGAACTGAAGATAGACGCCGACGGCTGCCGGGTGTTTAAAAATGACAGGGAGGTCGAACTGACCGCACGGGAATTTGAGATTTTACGGTATCTGGCAGAGAATCCCGGTCGGGTAATCAGCCGGGAACGCCTGTATGAAAGCGTCTGGGGAGAGGATGGCATCGGATGCGACAATACGATGATGGTACACATACGCCATTTGCGTGAAAAGATAGAGGAGGATCCGGCAAAACCAAAATATATCATTACAAAGAAAGGACTGGGTTATAAGCTGGTGAATCCGTATGAAAAATAGAACGAAGTCAAATCCGTTTTTACGGATATCCGTGCTGGTGGCCGCAGTTCTTTTGGTTACGGTTATGATTGCAATCGGCATGTTTTACTATGTTTTTGGAATCACCGAGCCGGAGGGATTGAGCCGTGCATCCTGGCCGTCTATGTTTACAGATAATTTTTCGAGTTGGATGAAAAATGAGAACGGCAGGCTTGAAATAGAAGAAACAGGATTGAAACGGCTGGACGAATACGGCCTCTGGATTCAGGTCGTTGACGAAACGGGACGGGAAGTTTTTTGCCGTAACAAGCCGGAAAACCGTAAAACGAGTTATTCCGCTTCCGAGCTGATATCGCTCCGTACCGATGCTTATGAACAGGGGACTACCGTTTTTGTAAGCAGCTATGAAGATTCCGGAAAAACATGGAGTTATCTGGTCGGCTTTCCTTATGCGATCGGGAAATATATGGTTTACTATAACGGAGAAAATGTGGAACGGCTGTTTCCTGTCTTTCGTACAGGGGTACTTTTTCTTTTGTGCGCAGTCATTCTGCTTGTCATCTGGTACGGATTCTGGCTGACCGGCCATCTGGGAAAAATTACGAAAGGGATTCGGGATATTTCGCAGCATGCCGGTATTTCTTTGCCCGAAAAAGGGGTGTTCCGTGAAATTTACGGCGCGCTGAACAAAATGGACGGGGAAGTCCGCCGCAGCGACCAGATGCAGCAGCGTACGGAACAGATGCGCCGGGAATGGATTGCAAATATTACGCATGATTTGAAAACGCCGCTCTCACCAATTAAAGGTTATGCGGAACTGCTGGCAGAAAATCCGGTTCCGGATGCAAAAACCATACGGGAATACGGAGAAATTATTTTAAAAAATGTCAGCTATACGGAAAAGCTGATGAATGATTTAAAACTGACGTATCAGCTTGATTCCGGTTCTATACCTTTTCGGATGCAAAAAGTATGTTCTGTGCGTTTTTTAAAAGAACTGGTCATTGATATTGTAAACGATCCTGCTTTTTGTGACCGTAACATAGAATTTGAGAGCGGCATACAGGAGTTTGAAATTTTCCTTGATACAGATTTATTCCGCCGCGCCGTGAATAATCTGATAATTAACGCGCTCACGCATAACCCTCCCGAAACAAAAGTAACCGTCAGTATGGATGTTTCTTTCCCGTATCACCGGAAAAACACGGCAGATGTTCTTGAAATCCGCATTTCGGATAACGGTACGGGAATGAGCGAAGAGGAACAGTCGAAGCTTTTCAGTCGATATTACAGAGGTACGAATACAAAAGAAAAACCGGAGGGAAGCGGCCTGGGACTGGCGATTGCGAAACAGATTGTGACGCTTCATGGCGGCGATATTACGGCCAGGAGCAAACCGGGACAGGGGATGCAATTTACCATTCTTCTTCCGGTACAGAGCCCGGTTTCTGATTAAGATTAAATTAAGATACGGAAAAGTAACGCCTAAGACAGATGGTTTATGCTATAAGCATAGTCATCTGTTTTTGTTTTCTATAAAAAGGAACAGGAGGTTTTTATGAAATTACAGTTACAGAATTTAAGAAAGCAATACGGTACAAAATGCGCGGTAAACAAAGTCAATGCCACTTTGGCGCCGGGCGTATACGGCCTGCTCGGCGCGAACGGCGCGGGAAAGACAACGCTGATGAGAATGATTTGCGGAATCCTGAAACCGACTTCCGGAAATATCCGGTTAAACGGGAAAACAATGGAGGAACTGGGAGAGAAGTATTATACTCATTTGGGGTATATGCCGCAGGATTTCGGTTTTTATCCCGATTTTACGGCCCGTGAATTTATGCTGTATATGGCGGCGGTAAAAGGCCTGAATGAAAGAAAGGCCAGGATGCGGACGGAGGAATTGCTTCATATGGTAAACCTGTCCAACGTGGCAGACAAAAAAATCAGGTCTTATTCCGGCGGCATGAAACAGCGTTTGGGAATCGCGCAGGCGGAATTAAACCATCCGTCCATTTTGATTCTGGATGAACCGACGGCTGGGCTGGATCCGAAAGAGAGGGTGCGTTTCCGCAATATTATTTCGGATTTTGCAAAAGAAAAAATAGTAATCCTGTCCACCCATATCGTTTCCGACGTTTCGTATATCGCCGATACGATTCTGATGATGAAGCAGGGGCGCTTCCTTTTACAGGAGGACGCAGATACCGTTACAGACGGTATCCGGGGGAAAGTATGGGAACTTTTTGTGGATGAAAGGACCGCGGCGGAATACAGCAGAAATTTTTCCGTTGTAAATTTGCATCATGAAAACAATATGGTGCGGCTGCGTATGATAGAGGAAACGGCGCCGCGGGCAGACGCCAGAAACGTAGAGCCGAGCCTGGAAGATTTGTTTTTGTATTATTTTGGAGAAGAAACCGGGAAACAGGAGGATGTGTAATATGTTGGTAAAATACGAATTTTTAAAAATACTGCGTAAAAAATCTACGTTAATTGTGATGGGAATCAGTTTGGTTTTAACGGGTTTTCTGTTCGGACTGCCGGTGATGCAATACCAGACCTGCAATCAGGACGGCGCTGTCAAAGGGGCGGCGGGGATCGCATATGAAAAAGAACAGTATGCGGAAATATCGGTTCCGTTGTCCGAAGAGTATGTCGCCGAAACGGTTCGGGAAGTACAGGAGCTTTTCAAAAATCCTGAAAATGTTGGATATGACGGGAATGAACGGTTTTTAATCGGAAACGCTTATTGGGACAGGATTGCGCCGAGAGAAAAACTGCTAAGCCTGATTGCCAATACTTACAGAGATCCAAATGAAAGCGCAGGTTATAATGCGCTTCTGGAACTGGATATGACAAATGGGGCAAACTTTTATCAGGCGATAGACAAAAAGAGGGAAATCCTGCTCCACGATCCGTCCCGCGCGTTATCCGAAGAGCAGACAGAGTATTGGAAAAGTATGGCAGAAAAGGCGGATACTCCGCTGCAGTACGGATATTATGGGGGATGGGAAGTCATTATCAGCAGTTTTGAACTGCTCATGTTTGCAATATTGGCAATCTGTATTGTGATTGCGCCGGTTTTTGCAGGCGAGTATCAGGCGGGGACGGACGCCGTGATTTTGTCTGCCAGATACGGAAAAACAAAGCTGATATCAGCCAAAATCGCCGCGTCATTTTTATTTGGAACGATTGCATTTATCGTTCATATTATAGTGGCGTTCGGACTGCCGCTTACGGCGTTTGGAACGGACGGCTGGGATTTGCCGCTTTCGATTGCAAATACGATCATTCCTTATCCGTTTACTTTCCTGCAGGCGGTTCTTAGTAACATCGGAATTGTTTATCTGGTGCTGCTTGCCATGATCGGACTGTCGCTCCTGTTGTCTGCCGTGATGAAAACCCCATATCTGGTATTGATTGTGCTTGTTCCGATACTTTTTATTCCTATGTTTTTGACGCCGAACGGGATGGCAGGAGGATACAATCTGGCGTTGTTTTTGCTGCCGTACCGTTCGGCAATGCCGGAATTTGGTAAATACATTTCTTACCAGTTTGGAAGCCTGGTTTTGGATGTGCTAACGGTAAGGGCGATTCTTTACGCATGTATCTCCGTCATTTTGCTGCCGCTGGCGCGGGCAGGATTCCGGAAACATCAGGTTGTGTAATATTTCCGGCGATTGCTGCGTAGTATTTCCGACGATTGCTGCGTGGCAGTTCCGGCTGTTTATGTGAGTGTTTATTCTGTAGTTTCGATACATTCCACGATATTCATTTTGGCAATAGAGCGTAAAGGAACAGCCGTTGCCAGCAGGCAGGCGGCGATGGAAATTACCGCGGCTTCCAGAATCGGCAGGTAAGGGATGGCGGTCAACTGCAATCGGTCTGTTGTTGCGGCATTTATGAACACGGTGCAGACATATCCCAATACGCTTCCGATTACAGCCGCGAATATTCCGTAGTAAGCCCCTTCCCACAAAAAGGTCCGATACAGGCTGCCGGCGCTCATGCCGATCGCGCGCTGCATACCGATTTCGGATACGCGGGTATGGATATTGCTGTAAACGGTATTGATAATGTTTAATATCCCAATCAGTCCGATAAAGAGGATCAGTCCCCAGCATAGCAGGCGGATTTGTTCGAAACTTTCTTCTAACTGGGCGTTGGTCTGCTGATAAGAAAGCCAGTGGCTGCCGGAATTTTCTTTGCACCAACGCTCCAGCCATGATTCAAACTGTTCCGGATCGGCGTTTTGGTTCAAAGTCGGATAAACTTCCGAATAACGTCCGTTTTCGGTCAGCATGTCGTGCGTTTGGTCGTTTACGATGATCTGGATGCCGTTTAAAAAGCCGTCGTTATTAATGGTAACGGCATTGTCAGAAATGGCTATCACACGCAGTTTGTGCCCGTTTACAGTGATCTCATCGCCATATTCCAATGTTGTGGCTTCTACGTCCTGTCCCTCATAAGTGAAAGGAATCGGATTTTTTACAATACAGGCCGCACCGGACAGCAGATCGGTTTTATCCTGTTCGGACAGTTCGCTGATATAAGACGTCAGGCGGTCGTCGTCTGTGGAAGCGATCTGGAAAGATTCCCATGACTGCAATTTGAAATCCAGCGCGACAGCAAGATTCCCGTTTTCATCCTGTGAATAGATGGATAATTTTGCCGTTGAAAGATGTTCCACCGCTTCCTGTCCTCGGATTTGCTCCACGCTGTCCGGGTCGATTCCCTCCGTTTCATTGGTAATCGCATAGCTGCCTAAATTCATATCTTTTACTTGGCTGCCGGTATCCAGAATTGCGGTAAAACTCTGCAAAGCTACAAAAATGGTGATGCTCATAACGAGCGAAATAATAGTAACGGCGGTTCTTTTACGTCCCCGTTTTAAGTTCAGCCTTGCATACCAGGCTTCAAAACTGCGGATCGTCCTTATCTTTCTGCCGCGCCGTTTTATTTTCGTCTGCTGCCCGGACATCGCAATCGTCGGGGAAACGTGCGAGGCATATCGTGCCGCCGGAAAAGCCGCCAGCAGAGCAAACAGCAAAGTTACTGCAACGCTTACAACATAAGGGTAAATACGGTTGGAACCGGTGCCGTGGATCATAGAATGAAGCTCGGCGGTACTGTTTGCCAGAAACAGGTCGGGATTCAATACGCTTGTCGCCGCGATCAAAATTCCTTTGGCGGATAGCGTGCCGATTAACAGGCCGATCGGAATACCGATACCGCATAAAATCAAAAGCTGCAGGGAAACAAGGCGGTAAATCTGTCCCCGTGTGCCGCCGATTGCGCGCAGCGTGCCGTATTCCCGAATACGTTTGGCGACGGATATTTTCAAAATGTTGTAGATGACCAGTCCCGCGGCAAACAGAACAAGCGCTCCGACCATAACGCAGGCAAACGTCATAAAAGAAAACCCTGTATCCGTACCGGAATTTCCGGCTTCGTCATAAGGAATCCCCAGGGCGTCCAGTAAAATCCAGTTGTATTGGATGTACGATTCTTCCAGGCCGAGGCTGTCTGCGAGTTCATGGACGATATTTTGAAACTGTACGGTATCTTTTGTTTTGAAATCGACCGAATAAAGCAGATATTCCTGCGGCAGTAAAGCGGAGGCGGTTCCCGCGCCTGCCACGGCTTCCAGAGTTCCCGTAGAATAGCCGATATAATTGCTTTCCAGTATGCCGCAGACCGTAAATTCGGCAGAGTACGAATATGCAGGAATCGTTCCGTTCATAAGGGATATTTCTGCTTGCATCTTAATTTTGCTGCCTATACGGATATCTTTGCCGAAATACGGCAGGGCGTTTTCCGGCAGCGCGATTTCAAACGGGGAAGCAGGCAGACGGCCGTCCTTTATTTTGCTGACCGAGGGATAGGCGTCCAGCGCTTCGTCCAGATATTCCCGCAGATACAAAGTCAGGCTGCTGCTGTCGAGTTCGGTGTTTCCGACGTTAATGATACTGCCTACATCATACAGTCGGAGATCGCTGATTAACTGCTTCATCTGTTCTGAATCGAGTTGGTGGAAAGTGGCATAACGGTCGCCGTTTAACGACGCGGCCTGTTCGGTTCTCATTGCCTGCAAAACGCCGAGCGATTGCCCGAGGGCAGTCGTCATAATACCGGAAAGGATCACAGCAATTAGAATCAGGGCGGCCATTATTTTTTGCGCCTTTAATTCTCTGAGGGCAAACGACAAATAAGATTTCATTATGCATCCACCTCCGAAAGTTTTCCGTCAATAATCGTAAAATGACGGTCGGCTATTTTGGCAATATGAGAATCATGGGTAATCATCACAAGCGTTATATTCATTTTTTTCCGAATATTGCAAAGCAGATCCATGACCTCGCCGCTGCTTTTGCTGTCGAGATTTCCGGTTGGTTCGTCGGCGAAGATGATGTCAGGCTTTGCAATCAGCGCCCGTGCGATCGCCACACGCTGCTGCTGACCGCCGGAAAGTTCGTGGGGCAGATGCGAAAGGCGGTTTCCAAGTCCCAGAAAAGCCGCCAGTTCCTGTAAATACGGTTCGTCGACTCCTTTTTTGTCTAAAAGCAATGGCATAATGATGTTTTCGCGCGCCGTCAAAACGGGCAGCAGGTTAAACTGCTGAAAAATAAAGCCGATCTTCTGGCGGCGGAAAGCCGACAGTGTTTTATCGTTTCCGTTGTGAATGTCAGTACCGCCGTAAAGCACGCTGCCGGACGACGGTTGGTCCAGTCCGCTGACGATATGCAGCAGCGTGCTCTTTCCGCTGCCGGACGGTCCCATGACGGAAATGAAATCACCCGTGGATATCGTCATGAAAACATGGTTTAAAGCAACTACCTGGTTTTCGTTTGTTCCGTAATTTTTTGAAACGTCATTTACTTGAATTTCCATAAAAAAACTCTCCTTATTCATTGTGAAAACTGATTCGCTGTGAAAACTGATTCGCTGCGATAAGAAGAGTATAATAGGGAAATCTCAAAAATCCCTCAAGATTATTAAATTTATAAAATAATTAAATGGTAACAGCAGCAGAAACGGTAGCGCCGATTTTGTTATTTCTGACAGAAATGCCGCCGCCGTGTTTCTCACAAAGAAGACTGCAGATATATAAGCCGATGCCAAAATGTTCCGCGTCTTCTTTTCCTTTCTGAAACGGCTGTATGCCGTTTTGGATCAGCGTGGTCGGAAAACCGCAGCCGTCGTCCGTTACAGACAGTTCCAGCCTGCCGCCTGTTACAGAGCAGGTAACGGAAATATTCTGTTCTGCAAACCGGAGTGCGTTGGAAATGAGGTTTTCTGCAATCTGGAACAGAATGGATTTGTCGATGAAAACAGGTTTCGGGTAGCCGGATGCACAAAAATTAAGATGTTTTCCGCTGTTTTCCCCCAAAAGATATATCGTATGTTCCAGTTCCGAAACAAGCGCATCCCATGGGATACATTCCTGTTCCACAGGGATGTCTTCCAGTTTTTGGATGCTGCTCATGATTTCTATATAACGTTCCATCCTGCCGGTGTAATGCTCTATGAGGGACAGATGGCCGGCAATCTGTCCCGGGTTTACGGTTTTGTTCTCGACGCTTTTTTTGGCCAGTTTTACGGAGCCTTTTAAAACAGTGACAGGATTTCGAAGATTATGGGAAAAGGCAGCGTTTAAACGTTTGCGTTCCTCTGCCTGCCGCCACAGTTTGCGGTTGTTTTCCAGCAAGGTTTTGCGCATGATTTCAAAAGCGGTGCAAAGCTGCCCAAGTTCGTCCCGCGATTTTGTTTCTATCGTAAAATCGAGGTCGTTTCCTATAATGCGGGAGGCGCCTGATGCAAGCACTGCTAACGGTTCTTTGAGTTTTAAGCGGTAGAACATGGAGGCAGTCGAAAACAATGCAAGGATATAGATCAGTATCGGCAGTATGATCTGTATGATGGAAATGATTTCAGCAGCGGCGATAACCTGATTTGCCGTTTCCGGCGCTCGGGTGATGGAAACGGAACCAGAATGGATATAGGCCGTAGTTCCGTCCGTGGCAACCTGTGACAGCAGTACCGTACATCCCCAAATGGAAAGAAGAGATAAAATCAGGGCGGTTGTAATGTTGATGCATACGATGGTTAACAGGGCCTTTTTTAAATTCATTTGTCGGATCCGTTCCATTTATAGCCTACCCCCCAAACTGTTTCAATGTAGCCGTGCGTAGTGACGGCAGCAAACTTGCTTCGTATTTTACGGATGTGTTCCATAATGGTATCGCTGTTCCCGTTGCCCTCCAGCCCCCAGACTTTTTCATAAATGCGTTCCCGGTCAAATACCTGTCCGGCATGGGCCGAAAGCAATGCGACAATGTCAAATTCTTTTTTGGATAACACGACCGGTTTCTGATGGACAGCGATCTCCCTTTTGGTGTAGTCGATGACCATATCGCCGAAAAAGCGCAGGCTGGACTGTCCCTGTTTTCGGTTTTCCCGCCGTAAATGGGCGGCGACTCTGGCGCCCAGCTCGTCAAGGTCAAAAGGTTTCACGATATAATCGTCTGCGCCGACGGAAAATCCTTTGATTTTGTCGGCTGTTTCCACCCGTGCCGTAAGAAAGAGAATCGGGCAGGTAATATGTTCGCGGATGTTCTGGCAGACGGTCAGTCCGTCCAGATCCGGCATATTGATGTCGAGCAGAACAATGTCGGGCGACGGCGTCAGGTACTTCATGGCGTCTGTTCCGCTGCAGGCGGCGATTACACGGTAGCCTGCAGCTTCAAAATAGTTTTGTACGACGGCGACAATACCGGGTTCGTCGTCAACGATCAGAATTTTTGGGTTCATGTAAAGATACCTCCGTATTTTCAGAAGTGTCAGTGAATTTGTGGGATATTCTGCATTTTTTAATGAATATTATTATACAGTTCTGTTGATAGCCGGCTTTTCTTTTCCGGTTTTTTCCGGGAATTCTCTTTCATTCATCAGATGCCGCTTACGTTTCCCGGAATAAAACGTCTATATATTCCGGAACGCCGACGGACAGGTTTCCTTTTTTCCACATTGCGCCGATTTTTAGGACTGGGTTACAGTCTTCTATTTTCCGGAAAACGGCGGTTGTCGTATGTTTTCCGATATTGGTCGGCAGGGTGGATACGGCCATATCCGCTTCCACCATGATCAGCGCGGTTTCGATATGGGAATATTCGCAGACGATATTTTCCTGAATCGGACTGCCGTCGACATACTGTTTGATCATCCGGGCATAAGACGGATACTGTTCCGGGCTTGGGAGGATGATTGGATAACGCAGTAAATCGTCCAGATAAATTTTTTCATGCTCCGTTAAAGGGTGGTCTTTGGGAATGACTGCGCTGATGCCGTCCTCATAAAGCTGTTTAAATATCGTATCCGGAGGCAGAAATGAATTTGGAAATACAATCGACAGGGCAACGTCTACAAGATTATTTTTAAACGCATGGTTCAAATCGCCGACCTGCAGGCTGTCAAGGGATATTTTCATATTTGGATACAATTTCTGGTAGTTTTTAATGCTGGCCGTCAGCAGATCGCGTACCGCAGAATCCAGAAAGCCGATATGAAGCTGGCCGGAGATTTCATTTTTCCCGCGTTGTAAAAGCGTCAGTGCCTCGTCATATTCGCGGATTATATTTTTTGCTTTCGGCAGGAAATCCTGGCCGACCTGCGTTAGCCGTACGCCCTGTTTGGTGCGGACAAAAAGCTGAACGTCCAGTTCCTGTTCCATACTGCTGATATGTTTGGACAGAGTGGATTGTCCGATATACATGCGTTCCGCCGTTTTTTTAAAATTTAACGTATAAGCCAGATCCGCAAATTCCCGTAAAATCTGAATATCCATACATTTCCCCCTTAAATATTTCCCCCTTAAACATTTCCTCCTGGAACAGCCGTATTGTATTTTTACAAAGCGTTTTTCCTGTGACCGGCGTTTGTTCGGTAAAAAATTCGTAACAGTTCCACTCATCACCATCATTATGTGCTCATTCATGCAAGCACAAGGTGAATTGCCCTATGCGGCAAGAGAAAGTGGCCTGGGCCATGATTCGCCCATAAATTTAGCGATGGCTGAACTGATATAAAAATTTCTTTTTCTTAATTATAAAAATTATAGTTCTTCCTGTAAAGATTTATTTCTGCGGCTATGTGGATTTCCAAAATAGAATCAGTGATTTCCAAACCGTGCACACACTTCATAGCGGACGCATGGTAAGTTATATTCAGAATTTAAGTATTAAATATCCACGCAGGCACAGCCGTCCGGTTTGTTGTTTGCGAAAATAAAAGGAGGTGGCATGTATGATAAAACTGACGGCGGAAGATTTATTTGATGTGGTGAAACATGCAAAAGATGCCGGTCTTTTGGAATTGTTTCCGGGAATGTATGGCGAAATAGGTCCCGGGAAACGTTTTTTTGAATCCCTGCAGGCGGATGTTCTGGAAAAAACAGATTTTGAAAATCTGGATCGGACGCTTTTTTATCTGGCGCCGACGATCCGTTATATGGCGGATGTCAGCCATTGGGAACCGTCGGAATTTACGGCGGAAGAAATGTTTCAGGCAGTCAAACATTTACAGGATATGGGAGCGTTTGACGTTATAGCGGTGAAACTGCAGATTCCAGGAGGCGGCGACCGGTTTTTTGAATATTACCAGGATATTCTGGTACATAAGATCGGGATGGAAACGCTGGATCAGACGTTGTACCAGCTGGGTCAATGTATAAAGTTTCTTGCATCTGACGAGGCATTGGAAAACAGGAATATCTGAAACATCAGAGATATCTGAAATATCGGAGCTATCCGAAACATCAGAGATATCTGAAACATCGGAGCTATCCGAAACATCGGAGCTATCTGAAACATCAGAGATATCTGAAATACTGGAGATATCTGAAATTTTTGAAAGGAGAATGAGAAATGAGCAATTTGGATACATACGTCAAAGCGTTATCCCAGGCGGACAGCGCTTTGGAGATTGTAACGGACAAAGACGCCTGCGCAGCTTACGTGAACAAAAATTACAGCAGGATTCCGGCCGATTTGCCGGACGCCATTCTTTATCCGACGTCTTCCGCACAGATCGAACAAATCGTAAAACTGGCAAATGAACATGAAATTTCGCTGGCAGTACGTTCGAGCCAGGGGGAAGAAACGTATCACGGTTCTTCCGTGCCGGTAAAAGGGAAACGTTGTGTGGCGGTAAATTTGTCGAAGATGACAAAGATCATGCACATCGATACGAAAAATGGAGTGGCGCTGATCGAGCCGGGAGTTACTTATACGCAGTTGACGGAAGCCTTGAAACCGCACGGCTGTTACATAGAGCATCCTCTGATGCCACGTGCGGAAAAATCCGTGATTGCAAGTTTACTGGACCGGGAACCGGTCATGAGCCCAAAACACTGCTGGGATATTCCGGATCCGTTGGCCTGCGTGGAACTTGTGATGGGAAACGGATGCGTATTCCGCACCGGTTCCGCAGCGGGGCCGGGAACACTGGAAGAAATGCTGAAATCCGGATGTGCGATTAACCAACCGCAGGGGCCGTACTGTCTTGACCTGGCCCGCGTGATCAGCGGTTCTCAGGGAACGCTGGCGATCGTTACCTGGGCGTCGGTGAAAATACGCCCGATCGGCAGCGCCAGCGCGTTATGTTATGCACAGTCGGAGGACGTGGATGCGCTGACGGCCTTTACTTCTCAGGTTATCCGCCGCAGGCTCGGGGAAAATACGTTTCTTGTGAATAAAAAAGCGTTGGCGCAGATTACAGGCATGGAAGATGCCGTTACAGAAAAGATGCCGGAATGGACATTTGTATCAGACGTCAGGGGAAACCGTTATTTTCCGGAAAGATATAAAGACAACCAGATTGCGGATATGAAAGAGATCGCGGAACAATATGGCGTCACGGTTACGGAACGGCTGGACGGGATCGGCAACGATGTGATAGACGGCGTCATTAATCAGATTTCAAAACCGGGCGGTTACTGGCGGGATCGGTACGGCACGGGAAAGATGGAGCAGTTTTTCCTGTCCACGCTGGACAAAGTGGATTTTTATACAAAAATTGCAAAAGCGGTAGTAAAAAAATGCGGCCTTGCATCGGAAGAACTTGCCGTTTATATACAGCCTTGCATGATGGGACGGAATTGCCATATAGAATTTTTGATACCTACGTGCAATGGAGCGAGAGCAGCATCTGCTGCAGGAGAAACGGAAACCGCGTCTGATATCGGAAGTTACGATACGGAACAACTGGAAAAGATGCTGGGCACTGCCCTACTGGATAATCATGCGTTCTTCAGCCGGCCGTACGGGGCCTTGACAGAAAGCATATACAAAAAGAGTTCTACGCAGACCCCGTTTATGGCGCATATTAAAAAATTCTTTGATGAGAAGAATATTTTGAATCCTGGGAAACTGGTATACGACGGAGGGAGGAATTAAATTATGGCATTAATGGATTATAAAAAAGACCAGAGTTACTGTAACCGATGCAGCAACTGCAAATTCATACCGTCTTACCGTATTCAGGCCGGAAGTCCGGATACGCTTGCGATCTGTCCGGCAATCACAAAATACAATTTCCATGCTTACAGCGGGAGCGGAAAACTGGAAATCGGCTATTCGATTAACGACGGCCATTCAGAAATCTGTGAAACCACACAGGATGTTGCGTATAAATGTACGCTTTGCGGCGCCTGCGATTATCACTGCAAAGTATTCCGCAAAGATATCGACGTTGCGGAAAATATAGAAGAACTGCGCAAAGAATGTGTGAAAGCGGGATTTGTTTATCCGCAGCATCAGGCGATTGCGGATTCGATCGCAAAAGAAAATAACGGACTGTGCAGACCGGCGGCGGAACGCATCGACTGGGCGGACGGACTCGAAGTAAAACGTGTGGACAAAGGAGAAACCGGCAGCATTTATTTTTATGCAGGAGATATGGCCGGATATTCCAAAACGCTTTCTGAAAGAACGGCAAAACTTTTGAAACTGCTGCTTTCCAAACGTCTGGATCTTGTGGTTTCCGGAGCGGCGGAACCGACCGCCGCAGACAAAGCGTTTGACCTCGGATTTATGGAAACCGGGATTTCGGCGGCGAAAAAGCTGGCGGAAGAAGTGAAAAAATCGAAAGCGAAAACGATCGTAACTTTAGACGCGCATGCTTATATGGCGTTCCGGTGGCATTATCTCAGAAACGGAATCGACCTGGGCGTGGAAGCGCTGCATATCACGCAGCTTCTGGCACAGCTGATTTGCGACGGGATGCTTGCGCCGGCGAAAGAAGCAGCCCTGAAAGTCACCTATCATGATCCGTGCAATCTGGGGCGGCGCAGCGAGCCGTTTAAAGATAACTATTGGGGACAGAACAAACGCCGCCGTCCGATGGAGCTGGTACGTACCGGCGACCTCGGCGTATATCAGGCGCCGCGCGAGATTCTGGCGGCGATTCCGGGCGTGGAACTGATCGAAATGAACCACATCAAAGGCTGGGCATACTGCTGCGGAAACGGCGCCGGGGTAGCGGAAGTCAATCTGGATTTGTTGAAAGATACGAGTAAAGAGCGTGTCAGGGAAGCGTCTAAAACAGGAGCGGACGCATTGGTTACGGCCTGTCCGATGTGCGAATATGCACTTGGAAATGCAGGCGATATGAAAGTTATCGATATCGTGGATCTGGTTCTGGAATATATGGAGTAGGAGGGAAAAGAGATGTTAATGAACGAACAGGCTTATAAAGAGATCGAAGCAATTGTCGGGCCGGAGAATATTACGGCGGATCCGCAGATCTGCGACACGTATTCTCAGTTCAATTTTCACAGGCCGGATCCCGAAATCTGGTGGCAGCGTCCGGACGCGGTCGTTATGCCGGCGACAACGGAAGAAGTATCTGCGTTTGTGAAAGTCTGCAATAAATATCAGATAAAATACAAGGCGCACTCTACCGGTTACGGCGCGCACAACGGCGCGACTTCCCCGGATATGGTGCTGGTAGATCTGCGGCGTATGAACCATATTGTGGAGATCGATGAAAAAAATATGGTAGCGATTATCGAGCCGTATGCCGTAGGCAGCGCAATCCAGAGCGAGTGCTGGAAAAGAGGATTAAACGTCTGTATCACAACAGCGGGGCCGCAGTCTTCCGTGCTGGCAAGTATTGCCGCGCATCTGGGCGGTTCCTGCGCCAGCGTATCCATGGGGTATAACGGACGTAATATGATGGCATGCGAATGGGTGGCTCCGGACGGTGAAATTATCCGCATCGGGTCTTCCGACAGCGACGCCGGCTGGTTTTTCGCAGACGGGCCGGGACCGTCCGCCAAAGCGTTTATCCGCGGGTTTAACGGCTACGACGGGGCGCTGGGAATTTTTACAAAAGCGGCTGTAAAGCTGTATCACTGGGCTGGCCCGGACGACTATACGATCCGCAACGACGGGAATTTATACGAAGCGGACGTGGACGTTCCGGAAAATATGCATTTTTATACGCTGATTACGAAAGACTGGGAAACGACGTGTAACGCTTTTTACAAAATTGCGGAATGTGAGATCTGTTATTACATGAATAAGTTTTCGATCGGTATCACCGGCCGCGGATATATGCCGGAATTTTTTGAAAAAGCGGTAAAATACCCTCATTTAAGGGAAACGTTGAAAATGGGACGCCATCGTACCGTTATGGTCGTGATCGGCAACAGCGAGCGGGATCTTGCCTATAAGACGGATTGTTTAAAACAGATTGCCAAAGAAGAAAACGGGATTTTAATTGGCGGCCACGCGGACACGCCATATGCTAAAGTACATTTGTGTTCGTTGTGCCGTGCGGACGGATATGCCTCTTTGTTTAACGGACCCGGTTCGTTCCATGTGGCAATGGGCGCGGACGAAGCGTTGGACGTGGTATTTAAGCAGGCGCAGTATGCGCAGGCAATCAAGGAGAAGATGATTGCGGACGGAGAAACGATAGACGACCTTGGCGACGGCGCGTATGTAGCAATCTGCGGGCAGCAGCCGATCGGACATAACGAGGCGGTCATGATGATCGATATGGACGATGAGTCGTCGGCAGGGGCGATGATGAAGTTTTCAATGGAAACGGCGAAAGCGCTTTATGAAAAAGCGCTGGGCGGCATCGGGTTTGCAGCGTTCGGCGGGCCGGATCAGATTATGATGTTTAACGACAAAGTTTATAAATATTACAGCCATATTCAGCGTATCAAACAGGCGGTCGACCCTGATAATCTGGGCGCAATGACATTTGTATAAATAAAACATATGCAAATCGACGTCAGCAAAAGACATTCATAAAATGGCGTTAGTAAAACGGCGTTTTAAAAAGGGGGAAAATTATGTCAGACAAAAAAGTAATTATCGTAGGCGGCGGCTGCGCGGGCTTAAGCGCGGCATATCATCTGTTGAAAAAAGGCTGGGAGCCGATAGTGTACGAAGCGCAGGACCGTGTCGGCGGCCGTATGGGAGTATACAGATGGAACGGTTATCTGGTGGACGAATACGCGCAGTTTGTACACCCGAGTTATAAACGGGCAAAACAGATGCTGGAAGAAATGGATTTGATGAAAGATTTGCAGGAATTTGATCTGGGCGGCGGCATGAACGTCTGGTTTAACCATCAATGGGTATCCGCATTTCCGAACCCGGACGATGCGGAAGCGGTAGCGGCGAATAAAGAATGGATTGATTATATGGGCGAGGATAATTTCAACGCGTTTGTCGCGTACTGCGCAAAATACTGCGAGGGAAAATTTTATGAAGGCTCTACAGAATGGATGATGGACTGCGATAAAGACGACGATTCCAACTTCGGGGAATTTGTGAAAGAAAATTTCGGAGAACGCGTACTGGAGTATTTTGTACAGCCGGTCGTTGCTTCCCTGGGACTGGAATATCCGGAAAAATGCGGCGTGGCCTTCGGCCTGCAGATCGTGTGGACCGTTCTGGTCGGCGGCGCGGCAGTATTAAAAGGCGGACTGGGGCGTCTGGCGACCGTGATCGCTGATATGCTGGGCGATAACCTGCATGTCAGTACGCCGGTCAAAGAGATCGTGATCGAAGAAAGAAAAGTAAAAGGGATACTTTTAGAAACCGGCGAGTTTATCGCCTGTGACAAAGTCGTCTGCGCGACGACGGCTCCGGTTGCGCTGCAGATTATTCCGAATCTGCCAGATTGTATGAGAAAACCGATTGAGCGCGTCACGCTTTGCAGGACAATTCACTCGACGCTGTTTTTTGATAAAAAACTGACCGACGGAAAAAAGCCGGTCGGCGGATTGCTGCCAAGGGAACTGGGAGAACCGTTCTGTACGTGCCTGTTCCAGTCTTCCCGGAATCCGGTGGCATTGCCGGATGATAATTCTGATGCGATGAGCGTCTTTTATTTCGGAGAGGATCAGCTTCCGAAATACTGGGATCTGAGCGAAGAGGAAATTCTGAAGCATACGTTCCGCGTTGTAAAAAAATACTTTAAAGAACTTCCGGATCATTATATCGGCGGGCATGTGGTAAGAGCGCCGCAGGCGAACTTTACGATGCAGAACGGATGCCCGACTGCGATTAAGGAAATGAGGGAAAAACATTACCGGGATATTGAGGGACTGTTTTTCTCCGGCGATTATATGTACACTGGTTCCTATGAGGGTGCGTTAAACAGCGGACATAACGCAGCCTGCTGCATTAACGGAGAGATGGACCGTATCTGAGAAACAAAAAAATTAGGAAACGTCTATTTTTGCGTTCGTTGTACAGCAGATACGTGAAACAATCAGAAAAGGGAGGATATAAAATGAGTAATGCAAAACAAAAGGTAAGTAACAATTTTGGAGTTCGCGGATGGCTGATCATTCTTTTCTTCGGCGTGATGTTGTTCTTAAATTCGTCGTTTACGGCGGACGGTATGAATATTATTATCCCAACTTTATCCGGCAAGCTGGGACTGGATGCGGCGCAGATGCTCAGTATCAACGGAATCGGCGGCTGGATCAGCGTAATAGGAGCGTTTGCGCTGTCCGCTCTGGTTCAGAAATTCGGGGCAAAGAAAGTCATTATTGTTTCTTTGATTATCATGGCTTTGAGCGTGATCGCGCTTGCGTTTATTACAAACATGGCAGGATGGGCGGCCTGCGCCATTTTGATTAATGTGTTCGCCAACGGTATCAGTTTCTGTGGCGGTTCTGCCCTGATTGCAAGCTGGTTTCCGACGAAAAAGGGCATGGCGATGGGATGGGCCACGATGGGTAATAATATGGCGTCAGCAGTATTTATCCCGATTTTTTCTATTCTGCTTGGGGTCAGCGTAAATATGCCGTTTTACGGATACTTCATCTTTATGGTAATCATGCTGGTTTTCGCATTTATTATCATCCGTGACAAACCGGAAGATTTTGGCCTGCTTCCGGATAACGATCCGGCTTCTGTAGAAAAAGTAAAAGCTCTCGAAGAAGAAATGGCAAATTACAAAAGCCCGTGGACGATCGGAAAAATTTTATCAGACAAGGATATCTGGTGCGCCGGACTTGGATACGGACTGCTCTTTATGGCAACGGTCGGCATGGTTGCACAGTTTGTAGGCCGTGGTATAGCGGTCGGCTTTTCACAGAATATGGCAACGGGCCTTTTGTCGATTGCAGCAGTGATCGGTATTGTGGCCAGCTATATCTGGGGCGTTCTGGATACGAAATTCGGAACGAAAGTGGCGTCGATTATTCTGGCGGTCTGGTTTGCAGTTGCCATCCTGTTTAACATCCTGCCGGGTCAGGGGACGTTTGTGATTTCCGCAGTCTTTTTAGGATGCGCGCTGGGCGGCAATACCAATTTTTCCACGTCTATGTGCGCGTCGCTGTTCGGACGGAAAAATTTCCAGCGGGCATTTAACTTTGTATTTCCGGTCAGCTGTATTTTCCGGGCGGCGGCATCCGTCGTACTGGGAGTTGTGCTCGGAGCGACCGGCGGAAATTATGTGGCCGCTTATATGGTATTCCTGATTGGTTCCGTGATCGCGGCGGTATTGTTCGGATGTATCAATATGACGCCGAAAGAAGAATAAGGTTACTTTTCTGCACATTCCTACTTCTATTAAGTATGGTGGTATAAAAAATATTATTAGAAGTTGGCAGCATCAGAAAACCTGATTTCATATGTTTTACGTTTGTGAAAGCCTGCCCTTATGCTGCCAGACTTCAAAAATATTTAAAGCTGTCCCGTAAGAAAACGACCAGGTTGTCAGTGGCTTCCCCATCCTTTAAAAATAATAACAGGAGAAAAAGAGTAAAAAAATTTCAGAAAGTATATATAGAAATAAAATAAGAAATATGATATGATAGGCATGACCAAAAACTTTCCTATTCGAAATACCAGGAGGTGGGACAATATGCCGACAAATGAAAAAGAAATTAATTGTTATCTTTTTGATCAATTGACGATTTTGGATGACCTTCAGGAAGTAGCGGAGAAAGAAAACGCTACTGAAACGTTAAAGCTAATCAGTAAGAAGCGGAAACAGGTGGAAAGGAAGCTGTATCAGCAGCCACCGCTTATAAATGAATAAGAAATAGTATTTTCAGGGAGCGCCGGATGTTTTCGGCGCTTCTTTCTTTTTTTACAAATCAGCGGGATTTATTTGCCTGATCCGATATCTAATATATGTAAGGTAAAGAAAAAGACGTTTTGGCGTCATATTAGAAATCTGTGCGCACAGGAGGAATGCCTTATGCGAAGCGAAGAAACAGAAAACATGGTGAAAAAGGCGAGGCAGAAAGATCCCGATGCTTTTACGGAACTGATGCAGTTTTATCTGAAAGATATGTACCGGGTTGCGATTGCCATTCTTTTGAATGACGAGGATGCGGCGGATGCGATTCAGGATACGATACTTGTCTGCTGGGAGAAAATAAACACGATAAAAAAACCGCAGTATTTTAAGACCTGGATGACAAGGATTCTGATCAACCATTGCTATAAAATCAGAAACCGCGCAAAAATGGCCGGAACGCTGGGAGAGTACGAAGAACCGGCGGTTTATGACCAGTATAACCTTGAGTTAAAAGAAGCGTTGGCTTCGTTGGATGAAAAATACCGCATTGTAATGACGTTGTTTTACAGCGAAGGGTATCGGATCAACGAAATTGCAGAAATGTTAAATATTCCGAAAAGTACAGTACAGACGCGTCTTCACAGGGGACGGAAAAAACTGGCACGGGACTATTACGAAATCAGGGAAGGAGTTTAGGTATGGTAGAAAGGAACAATATTTTTCAGAAAGACATCGATCTGCCGGAGATCGTTCATAAAAAAGCAGACGAGGCCTTTTTCACGATTCTGGAAGAAAGGAATCTCAGGATGGAAAATATGGAAAAACAGGAACAGGGCATGGAAATTCAGAAGTTACACGGTAGAATATCAGGGAAAAAGGCCGTAAAGACATTGGTTGCTGCTGCAGCTTGTGCAGCAGTCGTTATCACGGCGGCAGGCAGTCTGACCGGTCCGTTCCGGGGAATTTTGGGAAATTCTGGCACGGGAGCGGCAAATCCATCGGGGAATGAAACCGGGGATGCGTTTTCTACGGCAATGGGTCAAGCCGAAAATATGTTTACGCTGCAGGTAAAAGCAGCCGAAACGCAGGACGGGCAGGCAGTTTCGTTAGAAGAGGGGAAACCTGTGCCGGTTGCAGTCAGTGACGATAAGTCGGATTCGTGGGTTTTGGGCGCCGACGATACCAGGGGAAGCATCCTGGATTATTGTATCAATATACCGCAGCTAATCTGTCAGGGAGAAAATATTCAAAGCATCACATACAGTATCAATAACGGCGCGCTTCAGGTCGTACAGCCGGAAAACGAGGTAAGTATCATTATTGACGGGCAGCCTTATGGAGGTACGTTAAATACCGGAAGTATCGGCGGAGATTACAGTGAGGAAAGGGACGGACAGCCTTCCCGGCCGTTTGAAACGGTGTTATACAAATCGATTACCCTGGATTATAACCGACAGTCGGATGAATACACCTGGATCAATATTTGCAATGAACGGCATAACAGCAGGGAGATTATACAATCAATCTGGAAAGACGGCGCTACCGTGGAGGAGTATAACGGCGGACTGAAAAAGATGCTGGATCCTACTATGATTACCTGTACCGTTCATTATAAGGATAATACGTCGAAGTCAGCGGTTATTAAGGTAGACAGCGAAATTATGACGCGCAGGGAAGCTGGGGAACAGCCTGACTCAGGCATGAATCCGAAAGAGCTGGAAGAAAAAACACCGGTTATTACGTTTGAACTTCAGTAATAAAAAGACAGAAAAAATAAAAATAAAGCCTGCCTGTAACGCGGTATGATCAATATATGATCAATAGAATACGTTTCAAAGGCAGGCTTTTTATTTTAGTTACAAAAAGGTATTTTGATGACCCATTTTTTGTGGTATAATTTTATTAATAATCAGTAAATATACAGGAAAGAGGGGAAGATTATGAAAAAGGCAAGACGTTGTCTGGTAATAGTACTAATTATGGCAATAAGTTGTTTGTTTCTGGTAAACGATGCAGTACCTGCGGAAGCGGAAAGCGTGGATTTTTATAAGAAATATTCTGATAAAAGTGAGGGGTACATTGGTATTGATGAAGAGTTCAGACTTAATTGCAAATGTAAATTAAAAATCGGAATGGATGTTACAGATAAAGATTTGTATGATTTTTCCTATATGACGATAACGATAGAACGTAAAGATAAAGAGTATAATGACGATGATGTCTATGATTACGATGATGATCCGGATTTGGATGACGAATTTTCATTGAGTTACGGTCCTTATAATAAAACAATAACACTTCCGGCAGGAAAATATCAAATACAGGTTGATGGAGAAGGAGAATATTGGGGCGATGATTATGATATGGGAAATTCGCAGCCATGTACTTATTCGCTTACTTTAGCAGGGGAATATATTCCGGAATTATCCGATAAAAATATTACATTGGAAGAAGGACAGACAAAAACGTTAAAAGTAAAAGGCACGAGAAAGAGCATCAGGTGGAAAAGTTCCAATAAAACGATTGCCAGCGTGGATAATAAAGGAACAGTAAAGGCGAAAAAAGCCGGGAAAGCAACGATTACGGCTGTTTGTGGCAAATATTCTTTAAAATGCAATGTGGCTGTAAAAAAGAAACCGGTTTCTTACAGTCAGCTTGCAAAAAAGATGAAAACATTTGCAAGAAAAAATAAGGGGTTTACATATAAAACGATCAATGTAGGAAAGGAGTGCAGGCTGTATGCAAGTGAGGTGGGAAGTGTCGATGAATCAAAAGCTCAAAGTGAAGGGTATGCTATGGGCACCATAGTCAGGCCATATCTGCAGCTTGTAAAAAAGAACAAAAAACCGGAGCTGCGTTTAAGAATACAGGGCAGTTTGGGTATCAATTCTTTAAGAAGCAGAAAGTTATACTGTTCTGCAATGCTGTTGGGAACTTCGAACAGAAAAATGAGATTAACAATGAAGCAGACTTCCGGGAAAAATGTGTATAGTTATTCTACGGGGATATATTATGGAAAAATGGAAGGATATATAACGATATCTACTTCGTCAAAAAGAAATACTTCAAATTTAAGGAAGCTGAATGCTATGTTAGGTCAGAAGTCCCTGTATGTACGTATAATAAGCCGTGATGGTACATTTTTTCAGGGGAATATTATTAGAAAAACCAGAAATGAATGGAAGAAACTGGTGAAAGAGTATAATACGTTATTGAAAGACTTTAAGTAGTATGAAAGTTATAGGATGTTTTTATTGAATTATCCGTGAGTTTGAGGAGAAAGAAAGCTGTTATAAACTTGATTATAATCAGAAAAATAATTAAAATTATTGTAGGGGCGATCATACTTGTAGTTTTTGTGATTCTGCTTATTGCCGGAATAATAAATTCAGATGGTAAGAATCAAAAAATGATAATATATCAGATAAACAAAATGAATCTGCCAGTCAAAAGTTGGGAGAACTAAAAAAAATGTTTGATGATAATCTGATCACAGAGGAGGAATTTGAAGCAAAGAAAAAAGAAATTATTGAAACAATGTAAGTTTGAGCTTCTTTTTAATTGCAGATTTTTTGTGAAAATCCGTTAAATAATCAGTTGATTTAGAAGAGAGAGAGGGAAAGTTATGAAAAAAGCGAAACGGTGTTTGGTAATAGTATTAATTATGGCAATAAGTTGTTTATTTCTGGTAAACGATGCGGTACCTGCAGAAGCGGCAGGCGCAGATTTTAACAGGAAATATTCCGGGGAAAGCAGTGGATATTTTAGTATTGACGAGGATTTCAAGCTAAATTATAAATGTAAATTAAAAATCAGAATGGATTTTCCCAAATCGGTTGATTTTAATGAGCTGGCGATAACAATAGATCGTTCGGAGTATGATTATGAGGAGGATGAAGAGGACTATGGAGACCAGGAATTCATATTTGATGAAGAAATTTCTATGGAGGATAGTCCGTATATTAAAACAATAACGTTGCCGGCAGGCGAATATACCATAGATGTGGAGGGAGATTTCGATGAATATGATTACGATGATGAATATGATTATGGGGATCAGTCATATAAATATTCTCTTACCCTGACCGGCGAATACATTCCGGAGTTATCCAATAAAACACTGACATTGGAAGAGGGACAAACAAAAACGTTAAAAGTAAAAGGGCCAAAAAAGAGCGTTACATGGAAAAGTTCCAATAAAAAGATTGCAACGGTAAGCAATAAAGGCGCAGTAAAAGCGAAAAAAGCCGGAACGGCAACGATTACGGCAAAATGCGGTAAAAATTCTTTAAAATGCAAAGTGACCGTAAAAAAGAAACCGCTTCCTTACAGCCAGATGGCGAAAAAGTTAAAGACGTTTGCCAGGAAAAATAAAAATTTTACATTTAAGACGATCAATGCAGGAAAAGAATGCAGATTGTATGCAAGAGGCGTTGCGGGTTCGGATACTTCACAAGTTGATAGCCAGGGATTTAGCATGGGATTAAGTATTGATCCGTATATCCAACTGGTAAAAAAGGGAAAGAAAACAGAATTAAGGCTGAGGATAGAGGGACATATTATAGAATATTCGATAAATCCTACAAGGTTATCCTGTTCAAAACTGAAAGCTACAACATCAAACAGAAGAATGAATTACACTATGAAACAAACCTATGGAAGAAATACGTATAATTATTCAAACGGTATCTATTCAGGGGAAATAAAAGGATACGCTACTTTGTCAACATCTCCTAAGGCGAAAGCGAATGCTTCCGGCCTGAGAAAGTTTAATACGATGTTAGGGCAGAAATCTCTTGTTATACGTATGACCAGCGGGGATGGCGCATATTATCAGTTTGGTATTCCGACAAAAGCCAGGAGCGTCTGGAAAAAATTAGTAAAAGAATATAATACTTTGTTAAAAGAATATTAATTGTTATTTCAAAAAGATTATGTTAAAATAAGGAAAAACTGAAGTTCTTTCCCGTGCGGCAGGCAAATGCCGGCAGGGAAAGAATTTCTTTTCGCATCATTTTTTACAGGGAACTACAATCGGGGTAAACGAAATAAAAATAACAGGAGGTTGATAAAAAGAATGGAAAACTACAAGCAGGAATTTATTGAATTTATGGTAGATTGCGGGGTGCTGAAATTTGGTGACTTTGTCACAAAAAGCGGCAGGAAGACCCCGTTTTTTGTAAATACAGGATTTTACCGTACCGGCGCGCAGCTTAACAGGCTGGGAGAATATTATGCCAAAGCGATCGCCGGGACATTCGGTTTTGATTTTGACGTGCTGTTCGGGCCGGCATATAAAGGGATTCCGCTCACGGTAGCGGCGGCGATGGAGATCAGCCGCCTGTATGACGCGGAAATCCGTTACTGTTCGAACCGGAAAGAGGTCAAGGACCATGGGGACAAAGGAATTTTGCTGGGAAGTCCGATCATGGATGGCGACAGGGTAATTATCATTGAGGACGTGACGACGGCCGGGACATCGATCGCGGAAACGCTGCCGATTATCAAAGCGCAGGGGAACGTAGAAGTAAAAGGCCTCGTTGTGTCGGTAGACCGGATGGAGCGCGGGCAGGGAGAAAAAAGCGCGCTTTCGGAAATAGAGGAAAAATACGGACTGGAAACGACGTCGATTGTGACAATGGAAGAAGTAGTAGAGCATTTATATAATAAACCATATAAAGGAAAAACAGTAATTGACGATACATTAAAAGCTGCAATCGATGCATATTATAAAGAGTATGGAGTGAAATAGAAGAGCAGATCAGGAAAGGATTTTGGAGTGAACAAAAAGCGAAAAACATTACAGGCGGTATGCATGATTGTATTTGCCGTATATTTTGTACTGTTGTTTTATTTTTTGTTCTTTGCAGAAGCAATGGGAAGGACCGGCAGCCTGCATGAAACTTACCATTATAATCTGGTATTGTTTAAAGAAATCAGACGTTTTATCGAATATCGGGAAGTACTGGGAGCGAAGGCTGTTATGTTAAATCTTGCCGGCAATGTGGTTGCGTTTATGCCGTTTGGAATATTGGTGCCGGCCATTTTTAAAAGGTTCCGAAAAGTGTTTACCGTTGTTTTATTAAGCTTGGAACTAAGCTTAACCGTGGAAATACTCCAGTTAGTCGCCAAAGTGGGCAGTTTCGATGTGGACGACCTGCTCCTGAATACGTTGGGCGGACTGGTTGGTTATGTATGTTTTGTGGTTGCAGTTAGCATCAGGAGAAAAGTGTATGACAGGAACAAAACGCAGGACGCGTAAGTTTAAATTTACTGAGAAAAAGCAATCTGTAAAAGGATTGCTTTCGATCGTGTTTGATATAGCGGCGATCGTATTGATACTGGATACCGTCATGAAATCGGTGGCGGCAAAAGGAGAAGCAAATCTGTATATCGGGAGCAGAGGGGTGCTGGCGTTGATCATAGCGATTGCCGGATTGACTCTGGGAATTGCCGGCATCAGGGAAAAAGACGTTTTTATGGCAGTTCCGAAAAGTGGGACGATAGCGGGGATTATAGTGACCGCAGTCATCGTATGTGTATACGTATTTGGAATATTCCTGTAAAAACAGGAGAAAGGGTTGCAGGAAAATGATATCTTATATGGAAATGTACCGCGAAAGAAACAAATCGGCAGGAGAGCGTTATGGGCTGGTCATGGACAGAATCCGTGCGATCGGCGGGGAAAATACGGTGCCGCCGCAGTTCGCCGGGTATTTTAAAGATACTGCAGCGTTTATTTTGAAAACAGACGGTATATTAAAGATGCTGGGAGCCGTAGAAGAAACTGTACAGGCAGCGGAACAGTATTTTAAAAGCCGGACGCTAGAGCAGTTAAAACAGCAGAATCTGGAACTTTACGGGGAACTGTTAAAGGAACGGTATTCGCAAAGCTATTTAAATCCGGAATATGCGGTATCCGAGCTCGGGGAAGAGTTCGGCGGGATTTTAAGCTGCCTGCGGGCCGAGATCCAGGCAATGGTTCCGTATGCGTTTGAAATGCGGATCGCCAATATTACAATTCTGGCGGAACTGTTTGTAGAAATTTACAATTTATTTGAGGAAGCCAATGTCGGCTGCGAGAAAGCCGCTGCCGGTTGTGAAGAAGCCAATATCGGTTATGACGAAGTCCGGCAGCCGCTGTACTGGTTTTTTCATGATTACAGCGAGTGGTTCAGCGCGGATGCGATTCTCGAAGATATTGATCCGGCATATGATTTTTTTACCCGTATCGTGATGGAATCGGATTTGTCCGACTTGCGTTATCTATACCGCTATGGCGCTTATATCAGTAAAAACGAGCTGGAAATCGCGGACTTTTTAAACGGCTTGCCACAGGAAGAGATCCAGGCGATGGCAGATACGGTGACGGAAGGGTACCGGATTGGATTTGAGGTGACAAAGAAAGACCTGTCAAAGAAAAAAATCGCGGAAGTGCATTATCCGATCGGATTTGAGCGCGTAATCCGGGCAGCAGTTTTGAACCTGGAGAAACTGGGATTAAAGGCGACGATTCGTCGGGAGAGTATATCTTCCTATGATTCCATGGGGATGGGACAGCGCGGCTGTTATTCGACGATGCCGAACCGTCAGTTCCGATTTGACCATCAGTTTGATCAGGGATATTATATGGATAAGGCGTTTGTGCTGCGCAAACTCGAAGTGATCCGCGATACGTATGAAAAGAACAAAGCGCAGGCGGCGCTTGTCGCCGGCCCTGTCGTGACGGAAGTGTTTGGCGAGAACCCGTTTTCCCCGCAGGAAAAGGCGGCCCGTCGGCTTCTGGATGAAAAACAGCAGGAATTGCGCGTGTTTTATACGAACGAAGCAGGGCAGATCACGAATAAATATATTATCGGTGAAGAGCGCAGTTTTACGGTTATTGCGTATCCGCTGCCGGAAATCGGAAAAGATTTTAAGGAGATATTTGCGGAAACTGTGCGTCTGAATACGTTGGATTATGCTGCATACCGGAATTTCCAGGAAAAAATTATCGCGGTATTGGATCAGGGAGAATATGTAAAGATCACCGGAAAGGGAGAAAACCGCACGGATTTGACCGTGCGCCTGCATCCGCTGGAGGATTCGGAGAAACAGACTAATTTTGAAAACTGCGTGGCGGACGTCAATATCCCGGTCGGGGAAGTCTTTACTTCGCCTGTTCTTGCGGGGACAAACGGCCGGTTACATGTAACTCAGGTCTTTTTATCCGGTTTGAAATATGAAAATCTTGAAATAAATTTTAAAAATGGTATGATAGAATCCTATGGATGTACCAATTTTGGTACGGAAGAGGAAAATAAGAAATTTGTATTTGAAAATGTGCTGATGAATCATGAAACGCTGCCGTTAGGTGAGTTTGCGATCGGCACCAATACGACCGCGTATCGGATGGCGCGCAAATTCCGGATTGCAGATAAGCTGCCGATTCTGATTGCGGAAAAGACCGGGCCGCATTTTGCAGTCGGAGATACGTGTTACAGCCATGCGGAGGACATCAAAGTGTATAATCCGGACGGGAAAGAGATTGTCGCGCGGGACAATGAAGCGTCGCTCACCCGACTGACGGATCCGGACAAAGCTTATTTTAACTGCCACACGGACATTACGATTCCGTATGATGAACTGGATGCGGTAACGGTTGTGACGAAAGACGGCGCAAATCTGCCGGTGATGAAAGACGGAAAGTTTGCCGTGGCAGGATGCGAAGAATTGAATCTTCCGCTGGAAGAACGATGAAGGCCGCAAAAGAAACGGCGTGAGCAGAGCAGTAACCGTCGGGAAGTAACGTATAATTTCACAATAAATCAGGAGGAGAAAAATGGCAAAAGTAGGTATTGTAATGGGCAGCGATTCCGATCTGCCGATCATGGAAAAAGCTGCGGATATTTTGGAACAGTTAGGCATTGAGTATGAAATGACGATTATTTCTGCACACAGGGAGCCGGATGTGTTTTATGAATATGCTAAAACCGCGGAAGAAAAAGGATTTAAAGTGATTATTGCGGGTGCGGGCATGGCGGCGCATCTGCCGGGCATGTGCGCGGCGATTTTCCCGATGCCGGTCATCGGAATCCCGATGCATACTACTTCTTTGGGAGGCAGGGATTCCCTCTATTCAATCGTACAGATGCCGTCCGGTATCCCGGTAGCAACTGTGGCAATTAACGGCGGCACAAACGCGGGGCTTCTGGCGGCGAAAATACTGGCCGTGTCGGATTCGGAATTGTTAAAACGCTTAAAAGCATACAGTGAAGACCTGAAAAGACAGGTACAGGCGAAAGATAAAAAATTGCAGGAGGAGAGGAAATGGATTACAAAAACGCAGGCGTAGATATTGAAGCGGGTTATAAATCGGTAGAATTGATGAAAAAACATGTGCAGGCGACGATGCGCCCTGAAGTATTGACAAATCTGGGCGGTTTCTCCGGCGCATTTTCCATGGAAGCGTTTAAAAACATGGAAAAACCGACTCTGGTGTCCGGTACGGACGGAGTCGGCACAAAATTAAAGCTTGCATTTTTGATGGATAAACATGATACGGTAGGGATAGACTGTGTGGCAATGTGTGTCAACGATATTGCCTGTGCGGGCGGAGAACCGCTTTTCTTCCTGGATTACATTGCCTGCGGGAAAAATTTTCCAGAGAAAATCGCTTCTATTGTCAGCGGGGTGGCAGAAGGCTGCAAACAGTCGAACGCCGCGCTGATCGGTGGGGAAACCGCGGAAATGCCGGGATTTTATCCGGAGGACGAATACGATCTGGCCGGTTTTGCGGTAGGTGTCGTAGATGAAAAAGACATTATCTGCGGCAAAGATTTAAAAGCCGGGGACGTGTTAATCGGCATGGCTTCTTCCGGCGTACATTCCAACGGTTTTTCGCTGGTAAGGAAAATCTTTCCGATGGACAAAGAGTCGTTGTCCGTTTATCATGAGGAATTAGGAAAGACGTTAGGAGAAGCGCTGCTTGTCCCGACGAAAATATATGTAAAAGCGCTGCGGTCTGTCCGGGAGGCAGGCGTAACGATAAAGGCATGCAGCCATATTACAGGCGGCGGCTTTTACGAAAATATCCCGCGTATGCTGATCGACGGGAAACGTGCGGTCGTGAAAAAAGACAGCTATCCGGTGCCGCCGATTTTCAAATTGATGCAGCGCGAGGGTGATATTGCGGAAGAAATGATGTACAATACGTATAATATGGGACTGGGCATGATTTTGGCAGTGGATGCAGCCGACGCGGAGAAAACGATGCAGGCAATTAAGGATGCCGGGGAAACGCCGTATGTGGTCGGTTCCGTAGAAGACGGAGAAAAAGGAGTTACTTTATGTTAAATATAGCGGTACTGGTATCCGGCGGCGGTACAAATTTACAGGCGATTATTGACAGCAAGGAGAAAGGCCGTCTGTCAAATGTAAATATTGCGGCGGTAATCAGCAACAATAAAGGCGCGTATGCGTTGGAACGCGCGAAAAAGCACGGGATTTTTGCAAAATGTATTTCCCCTCTGGATTTTGAAAATCGGGATTTGTTTCACCAGGCGCTTATGGAGGAACTGGAGAAAGTGCAGGCCGACCTGATCGTACTGGCGGGGTTTCTTGTTGTGATCCCGCAGGAAATGATCCGAAAATACCGGAACCGTATTATCAACGTGCATCCGTCCCTGATCCCGTCCTTTTGCGGAACGGGTTATTACGGTTTAAAAGTGCATGAAGCAGCGCTGGAGCGCGGCGTAAAAGTAACCGGGGCGACCGTTCATTTTGTAGACGAGGGAACCGATACCGGCCCGATCATACTGCAGAAAGCCGTAGAAGTGCAGGAAGACGATACGCCGGAAATACTGCAGCGGCGCGTGATGGAAGAGGCGGAATGGAAATTGATGCCGCAGGCAATCCGGATGATTGCGGACGATGAAATAGAGATCCGCGACGGTATCGTGTATCAGAAATAAAGAAGCTGTTTTGTTAAAATTGCTTTATAATAGAAACAGAAAAGTTTGTGGAAGGTGTAAAAAGATGAAAATTTTAATTGTAGGGAGTGGCGGCAGGGAGCATGCGATTGCAGCCAGCGTCGCGAAAAGTCCGAAAGCAGAGGAGATTTTCTGCGCGCCGGGAAACGCGGGGATTGCCGCACTGGCGACCTGTGTGCCGATCGGCGCGTTAGAGTTTGAAAAGCTGGCGGAGTTTGTGAAAGAAAAAGAGATTGACCTGACGATCGTAGGCATGGATGATCCGCTGGCAGGCGGCATTGTGGATTATTTTGAAAAAGAAAGCCTGCGCATTTTCGGGCCGAACCAGGCGGCCGCAGTATTGGAAAGCAGCAAGGCGTTTTCCAAAGATCTGATGAAAAAATACAATATTCCGACGGCGGCGTATGAGAATTTTGAAAATGCCGGCGACGCACTGGCATACATAGAAACGGCCAAAATGCCGATCGTATTGAAAGCGGACGGCCTGGCGCTCGGAAAAGGCGTACTGATCTGCAATACAAAGGAAGAAGCAAGAGAGGGCGTCAAGACGATCATGCAGGATAAAAAGTTCGGCATGGCCGGCAACAAAATGGTAGTGGAAGAATTTATGACGGGACGCGAAGTGTCCGTACTTTCTTTCGTAGATGGAAAGACGATCCGAATCATGTCTTCTTCCCAGGATCACAAACGTGCCGAAGACGGCGATAAAGGCCTGAATACCGGAGGAATGGGAACGTTTTCCCCGAGTCCGTTCTACACAAAAGAAGTGGACGAATTTTGCCGCAAACATATTTACCAGCCGACCGTAGACGCGATGGCGGCCGAAGGTCGTCCGTTTAAAGGAATTATTTTCTTTGGACTGATGCTGACGGAAGACGGGCCGAAAGTACTGGAATACAATGCCAGATTCGGCGATCCGGAAGCGCAGGTAGTGCTGCCAAGGATGAAGAACGATATGCTGGAAGTGGCAGAAGCCTGTATCGACGGGACTTTGGATCAAATCGAACTGGAATTTGAAGATAACGCAGCCGTATGCGTAGTACTGGCTTCGGAAGGATATCCTGTAAAATATGAAAAGGGATACGAGATCGAAGGACTTTCCTGTTTTGAGGGCAAAGAGGGATATTACTGTTTCCATGCTGGCACAAAATTTGACGGAAATCATAAGATTGTTACAAACGGGGGCCGTGTGCTCGGCATTACGGCAAAAGGCGCGACGCTGAAAGAAGCACGTGAAAACGCATATAAAGCCAGCGAATGGGTGGAATTTGGAAACAAATATATGCGTCATGATATCGGAAAGGCAATTGACGAGGCGTAGTAATATTGAGTAAAAAACAAAAAGTAATCATAACAGTTACCGCAATCATTGCGGCAGCCATAATTTTATATATGTTTATTTCCATGTACTTTCATTCCCATTATTTTTTGCGAACCACGATGAACGGGATAGACTGCGGCGGCTACAGCGTGGAAGAACTGGAGCAGGCGGTGGCGCAGGAAGTGGCCGGTTATGAACTGACGATAAAGGAGAGGGGCGGTAAGAAAGAAACCATTACCGCGGAACAGTTGAAACTGGTTCCGGAATTTGACGGCAGCCTGGACCGGCTGATGGAGCAGCAGAACCGGTTTGCCTGGATCCGTTCGTTATGGAGCCCGGCGTCGTTACAGGCGGATACGGTGGTTACCTGTGAAAATCTGGACCAGTTGGTAAAGAAACTTGACTGTATGGATCCGGACGATCAGGTGCAGCCGGTCAGCGCGTCCATATCGGAGTATGGAAAAGACGGATATACGGTAATTCCAGAAGAAAAAGGTACGGTAATTGAATATGAAAAACTTCTGGACGCAGTAGAACATGCGGTAAACAACCTGCAGGAAGAACTGGACCTGGAGGAAGCGGGTTGTTATGCCGTTCCGGAATACACGGCGGACAGCGAGGAGATACAAAAAGCGCTGGCCATGGCCAACGGTTATGTTTCCACGCAGGTAATGTATGATTTCTCTCCGGAAACGGAAGTGCTGGACGGTGTCGCTATCCATAACTGGGTGACGGTGAACGGGTTAGATGTTTCCCTGAACGAAGAAGCGGTTGTGGAATATGTAGACGAGCTGGCGAGAAAATACAATACGGTGTTCCGCAAACACACATTAGATACCAGTTACGGGACGCCCGTGGAGATTAGTGGCGGGGATTACGGCTGGTGGATCGATAAGGAGGCGGAAATTGCCGCTCTTCTGGAAAATATCCGTGCCGGGGAAACGATCAAAAGGGAACCGGTATACAAGCAGAGAGCAGCCGGCCGCGGAGAACATGATTATGGGAATACTTATGTGGAAATTAATCTGACGGCGCAGCATCTGTTTATGTATAAAGACGGCGCGCTGCTGGTGGAGAGCGATTTTGTGTCCGGCAATGTTTCGAAAGGGAACGGGACTCCGGCAGGCGCGTATTCGATTACTTATACGGAGAGAAATGCGACCTTAAAAGGAGAAAACTATGCCTCCGACGTTTCGTACTGGATGCCGTTTAACAATAATATCGGCATGCATGACGCGTCGTGGAGAGGTTCTTTTGGCGGTACTTATTATATGAGAAACGGTTCCCATGGATGTATTAATCTGCCGTACAGTGCAGCACAGACGATATTTGAAAATATTAAAAAAGGCGATCCGGTTCTTGTTTATGAACTGCCGGGAACCGGGCCGGCCTATGTGGAGGAAACTCCGGCTGAAGAAAATTCAGATGCGGCAATCGAATTGATTTCGGCGATCGGCGACGTTACTCTGGCCAGCGGGGAAGCAATTTCAGCCGCGAGGGCACAGTACGATATTTTGACCGAAGAAGCAAAAGCAAGAGTTGTAAATTACGACGTATTGGTCAATTCAGAAATTATATACGCGCAGTTGGTACAGGCACAGGCGGCAGAGGCGCAGGCGGCGGCGGAAGCGCAGGCGGCGGAAGTCCAGGCGGCGGAAGCGCAGGCAGCAGCGGAAGCGCAGCAGGAAGAAAGACAGCCGACGGACACGGGGCAAGAGTAAGAAAAACAGGCCAATTGACACGGAACCGGAGTAAGAAAAAATCACGCACAGATTGAAATGGGGGAACCGGAATGAAAAAGCAGTTTTTAACTCCGACAGAAGTGGCGGAAATGCTGCAGTTAAAAAAGAATACGGTATACGATATGATTAAAAGAGGCGATCTGAAAGCCAGCAAAATGGGCAAGCAGTTTCGGATTCGGCTGACGGACGTATATGAGTATATGGGGGAAAATAAAGGCCCGGAAGATGAAAATAATATTATCATCTGCGGGCAGGACGCCCTGCTTGACATTTTATGCGCGTACTTTAACCGCGGAGGCATAAAAAACGTGAAAGCGTTCCGTTCTCCGTTAGGTTCCTATAACGGCCTGTACGAAATGTACCAGAACGAAGGATATATTGCGACCGCTCATTTGTGGGATGGCGAAACGGATACATACAATATTCCGTTTGTCACAAAAATGCTGCCGGGGGAACAGATTGCGGTATTTCATCTTGTCAACCGGCTTCAGGGAATGTATGTGAAAAAAGGGAATCCGAAACAGATCGTATCGATTGACGATCTGCTTCGGAAAGACGTGGTAATGGTGAACCGGGAAAAAGGCAGCGGGATCCGCGTATATCTGGATGAAATGCTGAAACTGAAAGGGATATCGCCGAAACAGATCAAGGGGTATCAGAATAAAAACATGGCGACATCCCACTTGCAGGCGGCGGCTATGATCGCCCGGGGAAACGGCGACGTTTCTTTTGGAAACGAACGGGCGGGAAAACAGGTGGAAGAAATTGAATTTATTCCGTTGAAAAAGGAAAGTTATGATATGATTGTGCGATGTGAAGACCTGGATAAACCGGCTTATGCTATGTTAATCAACATTATCCAGTCGGAAGAATTTCAGGAAGAAGTGCAGGCGCTGCACGGATATGACGTAACGGGAATGGGAGAGAGAATCTTTTAAAGATCCTCTCTCCCATGAAATATTTTATTTCAAATTTTCATTTGCGTTTTCTTTTTTTTGGATTGGAACCTGGATTTCACAGAAATCCAGTTCACGGTCGCTGCCGTAAAAAATGGCGTCTAACAGACATTCGTCGTAAATATCCCCAGTCACTTCATAGCCGTTATCTTCAATCCATTGCAAAATTTTGTAAATATGGCTGGTGTCATACGGCATTCCGAATTTTGGGATGCATACGTAATCCCCGGCAGTCAGGGTCACCAGTTTTGCCGGTTCTTCGATAGGAGGATGGTTCTGGACCAGATTATCGGCGATCAGCACGCAGCCGCCGGCTTTATGGAGAGGGTCTTTTGCCATGATAGAATCCTTAAAAATAATAGCGCCCCAACGGCGTCCCGGCAGATAACCGAGTTTTTCGGAAATATTCCAGATGCGCATCAGGGCGTAATGAAGTTCCGTCCGTGTATGCGTATCGGTATGCCATGGGTAATACAACATCCTGCGTTCCGGAAACGATTCGATATACGGTTTGTACTGGTCGTGGGCATAATTATTGGTGTCCTGGTAAATCTTTACTCTTTTTTCAATCTGCTGCTGCTGAAACTGCAGTTCTGCGATCTTTTTTTTGATTTTCTCATTCTGAGATTTTAAAAGAGTAATAGTGGTAGTAGAGTTATTGATTTGATTATGCTGCTGAATTTCGTCGAGCGGCATACCGATGGAACGTAAAAAGCAGATTTCACGAAGTAACGGAATCTGCATGGTGCTGTAATAGCGATAGCCGGTTTCTTTATCCACAAAATCAGGCTGGAACAAACCTATTTTATCATAATAAATTAAAGTCTGTCTGCTGATGTCATGAATCTGAGCCATTTCTGATATAGATAGTTTACGATTAATGGATTCCATGAAATATCCCTCCTATACCCGAAAACAATTTTTCTCGTGAAGTATTTTAAACTATATTGTTGTTATACAGTCAATAATTTTAGGAAAAATCTGGAAATTTGTGAAAAACACCTAAAATAAATTTATGGATTCTGTTAAAAATTATAACCGGAAATTCCTGTTTGGAAATAAAAAAGGCCATGACTTTTAAAAACGAATGTGCTACAATTGCGTAAGACATTTAAAAAACGGCGGGTTTTTTTGTGAGAGAATATATGGAGGAAGAAATATTATGGCAGATTTAAAACCGGTAAAAGTACATTGGGAAGTGATCGAGCATTATAACGTATTTAATATCATCCGCTTTGCGGTAAAGGACGGAGAAGAAGAAATCGGATATTACCGGATCTGGGACGATCCGGATACAAACAGCATCGCTTTTTACGGCGTCAGCAAAGAGGACAGGCACGGCGTGCTGCCGCCAAAGGAATACAAGGCGCAGCCGAATAACCGGAAAATGATCCGGCTGATCGAAAAAGATCTTGAAGAGCGGGGATATTATATTCCGGACGGACATCAGAAAATCTCGGATTATATGCTGATCGGGAAAGAAAAGTGGCCGACCGGCTGGGAAGTCCTTTATTAAAAAGATTTGCGGATGAAAGAGATTTGCTGGCAGGCGACGGGTCAGTTTCAGGTAAGGAGAAAAAACAATATGGATTTAACGCATATAAACGAACAGGGACGGGCAAAAATGGTAGACGTATCCGAAAAAGCGGAAACGGAGCGGATCGGAATCGCGCGGGGGCATATTTCCATGCTTCCGGAAACCTTTGCCCGTATTTCAGGCGGAGGAATCAAAAAAGGCGACGTGCTGGCGGTAGCGCAGGTGGCGGGGATTATGGCGGCTAAACGGACGTTTGAAACGATTCCGATGTGCCATCCGCTGCTTTTGACCGGAGTGGACATACAGTTTCATCTGTTTGAGCAGAAATCGGAAATTGAAGCCGTCGCTACGGTAAAGACGACCGGAAAGACCGGCGTGGAGATGGAAGCGCTACATGCGGTATCCGCCGCGCTTTTGACGATTTACGATATGTGTAAGGCAATCGACCGGGGCATGAGTATTCACGATATTTATTTGTTGGAAAAAGACGGCGGAAAATCCGGGCGTTATGTCCGCAAATAACGCCGACCACAAAATTCGGATATAAAGCCTGAAAGCAAAAATCAGAAGTAAAGTTCGTTAATAAAATCCGGGAAACAAAATCAGGAGGAATATATGGAACTGCCAAAGATAATATTTTTGATCATATTAGCGTTGATACTTGTATTGTTAACATGGATATCGGCGTTACTGTATAAAAGACAGTCCAGTAACATGCAGACCGAGCGGGAACGGGAGATACTGGCCCGTTCCAGTTCTTATCAGGTTGCGTTTTTACTGTTGGTCGTTTATTGTTTTGCCAACTGGGTGTTTTCGCTGGCAACCGGTATGCAGTGGGGAGATATTTATACGGTCTGCCTGACCGGATTTCTGCTCGGCATATTTGTATTTGCCGTGGCCGCCGTGAAGCGGAAAGCTTATGATTTTATCAATGAAATGAGAAAATACAATGCGGTATTTGTCATTCTGATCTTTATCGGAGCGTTGTATTCCGGCATTGCGGCCATGAATCTGGCGGTCAATCCGAATTATCTTTTGATCTATGAGGGAACGGTCACTTATCTGGCATTCAGCCTGGAACTGGGCGTAACGCTGATTTTGCTTGCAGTCGTATTAAAAATTATCGTCGGGCCGAAAGAAAAAGAAGTGCTGACGGAAGAAGAGCAAAAGCAGTTAGAAGAACAGTTCGGCTCGTTTTTTAAGTTCCGCAGGGCGGAGAACCCGGAATCCCGCAGTCCGGAGAATTCGGATTCACACAGTCCGGAAAAACCGGAAAAGGGCGTGCAGTTCGGAGAAACAGACGGGAAAAGCGGTTCATAATTGCACCTTTTCGCGTTCCCCTCTTAAAAGTATGACCTCATAATTATTAAGCATTTCATGTTTTTTCACAAACAGTATATATTAAAATTATCTAAAATATACGGCTATGGTTTTGCCGTGAAGCGGCAGGAATATAACTGTAAGTGGAAGAACATAGGAGGTCAGGTTATGGGGAAAAAGAAAAATATTAACTTTGGTTTCAGGGGTTGGATGCTGATTATCTATCAGGCAATCGCATTTGTTACATATCAGGTATTCACGAATTACCCTCTGAACATTCTGGCAGACATGTACGGCGGAGCGCAAACGTTATCCAAAGTATATTCTATTTGCGCAATTTGCGGAGTTATCGTACAGCTTGTTTTGGCCGGTGTGATTTCCAGAATCAAAAGCATTAAAACATTCGGCGCCGTTCTCGGAGCGGTCACTCTGATTCTCGGACTGGGAATTATGACTTTGCCGCCGGGGCCGCTCTGGATGGTATGCTATGCCGTGGAAAACGTTATTTCCGTTCTTTACGCAACCTTTTCCATCGGGATTCTGGTTGGCCAGTGGTTTCCGACCAGAAAAGGTACGATTATGGGAATTGCCACATTTGCGTTTCCGCTTGCGAACGGGCTGATCGGTCCTTTTGCGGTACGGGTATTCAGCAAAGGATTTCCGGATGTCGCAGGCGCGTTTCTGCCGTTTATGGTTATCTTTGTCATCGGATGGGTTATCGGTCTTATTTTCATCAAAGATTATCCGGAACAGTGCGGTGCATACCGTGATAATGATAAGAGCCTGACGCCTGAAATTGCAAAAGGTATCATGTTAAAAGAGATCGAGGACAAAAAAACTTCTGTCTGGACGCTGCCGAATACTTTAAAGTGCCGGGATTTCTGGTTTATTACCATTCCGGTCGGCGCATTGCTCATGTTTTCTGTGGGAATGATGACCCAGTCCGCGGCTATCATCGGGAATTTTGAAAAAGAATTGTCCTTTGTAGGCGGCTATACCGGCGTCATGTTAATGATTATGATATTCGGCTGTATCGGCAGTTTTCTTCTTGGCGTATTTGACACCAGATTCGGAACCAAAAAAGCAATACAGATTTCCGTCGTCATTATGATTATTGCCGGTGTTCTCGGCATCATACCGAATGCGGTCAGCCTGCTGCTTTCCATGATCTGTCTGGCATTGTTTATGGGAGCTTCTTCCAATTTCGGCGTATCTATGGCTGCGCAGTATTGGAGGCGAGAAGATTTCAGCCGTATTTTTACTACGGCAAGTCCGATCGGAAATATCATCTGTTCGTCCGGGCCGATGGTGATTGCCATGCTGATGTATTCCTCTTTCGGATATCAGGCTATTTTTGTTGCGACGGCTGTTGCAGGCGTGATTTCGCTGATTCTTTTATTCCTGTTTTCGGCATCTCATGTAAAAGAGGTGGACGACAGATATCGGACCGCTGCAGGCAAAGAACTGGATGATGCGCTTGTAGGACGTAAGTAAACTGCATATCATAATATCATGTACAGAGCATTTCTATCAAACCGAAAACACTGGCGTACGCCGGTGTTTTTGGCATATTCATAAAAAAGAAAGGATGATGCCCATGACATTAGCGATGTTTGAATGTTTTATTGCCGCTACGGAAACTCTGAATTTTACGGTTGCCGCTCAGAATATCCATATCACGCAGCCGGCTTTCAGCAGAAATATTGCCGCGCTGGAAGAGGAACTGGGTTTTTCCCTGTTTTTGCGGAGCAAGCAAAACGGCCTGCGTATCACGCCTGCCGGACTGGAACTGTACAACGGCCTGAAAAAACTGGGCCGGGAATTTCGCCTGATCCTGAAACATGCGGAACAGATCAATCGGGGAGAAGAAGGGCAGTTGGTTATCAGTATCCTGAACGGAACATGTATGGACAACGAATCCATGGCTGTTATACACAAATTTCAGGAAAAATATCCCAGGGTAGAGATCACAATGTTAAGTTATCCGTATGAAAGAATGATGGAAAGCATAGAAACCGGTGAAAGCGACATCTGTTTTGCGCTGGAAGCGACGGTTGAAGAGCGTGAAGATCTGTTATTCGACAGTGTATTTGAAGTGGAAAATTATCTTGCCGTCCCGTCCCGGCTGCAGTGCGATGACACAAAAGAATATTCTCTGAAAGAGTTTCAAAACGAATATTTTCTCTTATCGGAAGACGCTCCCGCAATTAATTCCCTGTTGATAAAATCCTGCCGGAACGCCGGTTTTGAACCGAAAACGAGAATAGCGCCGGACTTTGAAACAAAAATGCTCTGGGTTGAATTCGGAAAAGGCATTGCCATCAATTCAAAGGAACATTATATGCAGAACAGCAATTATGTGAAGTTTGTTAAAATAAAGGAGATTCCGAAAGACCGGTATGCCATTGTCTGGAAAAAGGACAATTACAATCCCGTTATTGCTCTGTTTTATTCAATGTATGATGAAATCATGAGCTCATAAATATTAAGCATTTCAACATCCTCTTTATATTTGTTATCGTAAACATAACGAAAGGAGGATGTTTTTTATGGAAAAAAAGAAAGACAGATCCGGGGGACCGATATCTCCTGCAGAAGCCGTTTCTTTTGCAGAACGCAAATTGTTGTTGTCGGATGAAACTTTGCAGAAAGACGGATACACGGTCATGCCTGACGGGACGGGATACGTATCAAATACTACGCGGATGACGGGCGTCACCCCGGAAATGATAGACTGGTACATTGCCTGGCGGGGACTGGCGCCGCAAAATTATGCCGCGGTCAACCCGGAGAAACATATTTCGGCGGTTTCCATGCAGAAAGAAAGGTTTGACGATGAAGACCTGACCGGTGCGGAAAAGTACTGGGATACGACGCAGACCGTGATACAAAACGGACCGATGGGGCCGTGTACGGAATATGTGAATTTTAAATGCCCTTCCGATGTGGGATTTGATATGGACGCATTAAAAAGCGGAAATACCGCCGGCCTGGTCTGTGCCAGAGTTTATGCCGAGGGACAGCCGCCGCAGGCCGGACCGGATTATTTTGTCTGTCACCGGATGATAAAAACCGACGGCGGTATAGAGATCCGTTCCGGATACTGGATCGGCTGGACGGTCCGTTACGGCAAAGATTATAAACAGCTGCCGGACGGCTTTTGTATGCCGCCGGTGTTCGCAATGGAAATTCTGATGAAAAACAGGCAGGAAATGGCGGATCTTGCCGGAGTTCTGCCGGGACTCTACGCAAAAAATTATACATAAAGGAGGCACCGCAATGATTCATACCACTCATAAAATACAATTTGACCCCACAAACTGTGTCGGATGTATGCTTTGTTATAAAGCGTGCTTTATTGATGTTATACGTTGGGATCAGGAAAAGAAACAGCCTGTTTTTCAATACGCAGAAGACTGTGAACATTGCAACTATTGCGAAATCTCCTGCCAAAGAGGGTGTATTCAGGTGATCCCGGATTTTACAAGTCAGAAATTCAGACAGAGTTTTGACAGGTATCGATAGAAAGGAGGGGGACGCATGACACAATCAGACAGAAAAACGGTAACACAGGCGGCGGATATTCTTATTGTGGGCGGCGGCATCGCCGGGCTTACCGCAGCCGTTTCCGCCAAAGAAAAAAATCCGGACGCACAGGTGCTGATTATGGAAAAACAGACGGCCGGTTACAGCGGAAAAGCCAATAAGGGAGGAGGGGTACTGCAGTATTTCGATCTCGAACATACCACACCGGAAATGTTTGTGGAATATCATGTACATTCCGTCGGGTGTTATCTCGGAAACCAGAATATGCTGAAACGTTATGTTGCCATGAATAACGATATGCTCGACCGCATGGAACGCTGGGGCGTTACGATTCCGAAACTGAAAATCCCTACCGGACCGATGACCTACATGGTCGGGATTGATTTGAATGTAACGCTGCAGATGAGGAAAAAAGCGGAAAAGCTCGGGGTAAAAATCATAGATAAAGTTACGGTTTCCGATTTCTTAACGGACAACGGAAAAATAGCCGGAGCCGTTGGGTACAGCATAGTCGACGGTACGTTTTATGTCGTGGCTGCGAAATCCGTTATTCTGGCTTCCGGCAGCCAAAACTACCGCGTGGCGCCGATGTGGAGCAGCGGAAGAGGGGACGGGATAGCCGCCGCCTACCGGGCGGGAGCCAAAATGAGAAATGCGGAATTCGGAAATTTTGCACAGCTGTACAAAGTAAACAGTTTTCAGGAACTGGTATTCGGAGAAAACCACATGTTCAATGCCCTTGGGGAAAATGTCACTCAGAATTTCCGGCGTTTTCCGGAAGCGGATGTAAGCGCCACCGCACTGCGGGAATGGTATGAACAGATGTCTATGGGCAAAGGCCCTGTTTATCTGCACGTGCCTGATGTGACCGATGAAGACAATCCGATGGCGCATTTGTGGGAGCGTCCGTACGGCGTTCCGTTCTGGAATGCAAATAATGAAAAGGCGAAAGGCCTGGATCCGGAGATGGAAGTTGCGCCGGGATTTGTAGGGGAACAATCTCCGGTCAGAGTAGACGAAAATATGGAAACGAGCATTTCGGGCCTGTACGCGGCCGGCGACGTATGTTACTGCGGTTCCGGCGCTTCCGGGGCGGTTCCGGCGCCGCCGGGACGAAACAGGGGATCGGGCATATTGAACGCGGTATTTGCAGGTATTATCAGCGGCGAAGCGGCGGCGGAATATATCGGTTCCGTACCGGCGCCCGTGATTTGCGAAGCGCAGGCGGAACGGTATAAAGCGGAGGCATACGCTCCGTTAAACCGTGAAAACGGCGTTGACCCGATCGAAATCATTGACGGGGTCCAGAAAATTCTCTGTCCGGTGGAAAACAGTATTTATATGTCCGGCCATCGTCTGGAAGTCGCCCTGCGCAAACTGGAAAAACTGAAAGTAAAAGCCGGTGAATTGAAAGCGGACGATCTGCACGGACTGCTGGCCTGCCATGAGGCGGAAGCGATGGTTCTGTGCTGCGAGATGCAGCTTCGGGCGGCGGCCATGCGAAAAGAAAGCCGGGGTTGGTTTATCCGGGAAGATTATCCGGATATGGATAATGAAAACTGGCTGAAATGGATCGTCGTACAAAACAGAAACGGAGAAATGACATTTGAAACGGAAGCGGTTCCCGTTACGGAATACGAGGTACAGCCGCCGGAATTTCAGATTACAGGAGGTATATAAAATGGCAAACAGAGTATGTGAAACACTGGGAATCCAATATCCGGTTATTCAGGGGGCTATGGCATGGACGTCCATGGCTCCGTTAGTGGCAGCGGTGTCCGAAGCAGGCGGCCTCGGAGTACTGGGAAGCGGCTTTATGCCAAAGGAAATCATTCTCGAACAGGCGGACATTGTCCGTAAAATGACGGGGAAACCTTTTGCCGCGAACCTTTTCCTTGATCCCGGGCCTCAGCTGGAAGTCGGGGTATCCGCGATCATAGACGGAAAAATTCCGGTCGCGTATATTGACAGCCTGAATCTGCTGGATTTTGATCTGGCGTCGGAATACTATCGGAAACTGCATGACGCCGGGTGTAAAGTCATTGCGAAAATCAACTATCTGGAAGACGCTCTTGTCGCCGAACGGGCCGGAGCGGACGTCATTATTACAAAAGGCGTGGAAGGCGGCGGACATTGTACGAAAATCTCCGGCAGGGTGCTTTTATCCGAAGTCGTGGAGCATATAAGCTCCGTTCCGATCGTTGCGTCCGGCGGTATCGCGACGCCGAGGCAGGCCGCTGCCGTTACGGTAGCGGGCGCGGAAGGCATCGAAATGGGTACTTCTTTTATGGCGTCTGACGAATGTCCGGTTCATCCGAATGTGAAAGAAGCGGTCGTCCATGCGATCGACAGGGACATTGTGGCCTGCGGTTTTTCTACCGGGGAACCGAGCTGGCAGATTCGCAACGCGTTAGCCGACAAAATGCTGGAAATTGAAGCGACCCATACCAAAGAGGAAGCCGCGGATCTGATTCGTGAAATTTCCCAGGGGTCTTTGCGCATTGCTTCCCTGGAGGGGGAAGTAAAAGAAAAAGGCGCCGTATTGGCCGGGCCGGCAGCCGGTTTGATACATGCAGTCAAGCCGGTGAAAGAACTGGTAGCCGATTTTACGGCGGAGTGGCAGGAGTGGCTGCAGAAAAGTTATTCCCTGTACTAGAAAGCGGAAAGGAAGAAAATGACATATGGGCAATCAGAAAAAACAGGAATACAGCCGGCCGCAAATGGCCTGTATGATGACGGCCATCATTCTCTGCAGTATTATTTACGGTTTTGGAATGTTTAAATTTATTCCGATGCAGGATGCCGTCACCGCCCGTTTTCACATTGGCGAGGGCGCGTATGGGTACTTAAATTCTGCTACAAACTGGGTCGTTATGGTTCTTTCCGTTCAAATGGGGTTTCTCATACGTAAATGGCCGGGAAAATATTCGATCATACTCGGATATATCGTTTCTTTTGCTGGTATCATAATCCAGATTTTTACCGGGTCCTTTCCCGTTTTTGTCATAGCGCGCGCCATTGAGGGCGGCGGATTGGGGCTTGCTACGCTGGCTACTACCAGCCTGCTGTTAAATATGGTTCCGCGGGAAAAAGTCGGTTTCTGGAGCGGAGTATCGATTTTCTGTGCGGTCGGCCCGCAGATTCTGATTACCAAAGGCGGCTCTCTGCTCATGCTGAAAGCGGGAATGTCATTTATCGGGATCTTTGTGATCATTGCGGCGCTTTATCTGGCGGCCATTGCGTTTGCGGGCTTCTGTATTCCGAAATCGGTAAAGGCAAACGGTATGGCGGAAGATGCAAAACCTACCAGAGAACAAACTATGCGTGTATTCAAAAATCCATCCAACTGGCTGGTGAATATTTCCTATATCTTTTTCAGCCTGGTATCGATCTCTTTCAGCGCCTATGTGGTCAAATTTCTCATGATCAAAGGCCTGGAAGCCGGAGCCGCCGCTTCGGTATACAGCTGCACCACGCTGCTCGGGATGATATCCATGCTGGTTTTCGGATGGATTTCCGATAAACTGCAGACAAAGAGAAAAATTGTCATAGCCGGATATTTTGCGGGAGCGGTTGCACTGGCGCTTCTCGTCAATCTTCCGGTCGGCATGATCGTTATTTATGTTATCGTATACGGAACGCTGCCGAGATCCATCGCAGGACTGTCTACCGCATCGGCAACCGATATCGCGGAAGTCCCTGCCGATGTTCCGATCGTCAATTCGCTGAAAAACGAAGTGACCCAGATCGGAACCGTCGTTTTTACGATTGTACTGGGGTACATCATCCAGTATTTGGGTTATCATACGGCAATCTATCTGCTCGCCGGATCGATGGTCCTCGGCGGCATATGCTGGATTTTCGCAAGGAAAATCCCGTAATTCGTGACAATAGAAAACTGGCAAAACATGGCTTCTGTTGTAGTTCAAAAAAAGAGGTGAAAAGAAATGGTAAACTGGACAGACGAACAGAGAAAATCCCCATTGTACAAATACTATGAAAAAGAGATCTCCCCTGTCCCGCCGGAGTTGTTTCAACAGATTATGACAGGGACGTTTGACGATTCGGAAGTTCTTCTATTTGAAGAGAAAGACAGACTTTTTGACGACGGATATCTGCCTGGGGAATTCGGCGTATTCCGCCTGCCAGGCGGCGGCTATTCCGTGGCAAACAAAACCGATATGCCCGGCGTCACACCGGAAATGTTTGACTGGTGGTTCGCATGGCACGGACTGGATCCGATGCGCTATACGATCTGGGACAAGGAGGATCATTATTATTGCAAAACGCGCAATCCGGAGATTGCGAGAAACGAAAAGTTATCCATGAAAGAACGTTACTGGCATACGACCCACGACGTAAAGGAATCCATGATGGAGGGCGCTCCCGTTGCGGAACTCGTGCTGCATTTTCTGCCGCCGGAGGAAATGGGGTTTGACAAAGAAAAGCTGGCGGCATTTGACGGAACCATCGTATGTACGCCGGGAATGGTGCATTTTCTTCGCCCGACAGAGCAGGGCAGCGAGTTAAGGACCCGTTTCTGGTTTGATAATCCCGACATACCTTTTGACGAAACGGCGGCAAGGGCGCTGCTGGTGCATAATGTCAAAGAATATACGCATCTTGCAAAAATTCTGCCGGAACTGTATGCGGAGTTTAAAGACCAGTTTTAAAAATTCCGCCGGAACTGTATATGAAATTTAAAAACCGGTTAAAAAAGAACCGGCGTCGGTTATAGTCGGTTATAAATGATAAAACAGGGGAAACAATGGCCGGTATGAGCCGTTGCTTCCCCAAAAAAATTTTTTATTCAATAATCAATCTGCTTGTTTTCTCGTTGCTGGCTTTCAGTTTTGCATATTTGTAAAATTCATCCAGCAGTTTGTTATGGTTCTTCTGTTTTCTCGTGAGCTGCATCGGCAGATATTTCGGCGGCAGTTCGTCTTCGATCGGGATAAACCTTAAGTTTAAGTTTGTCAGGACTTCCGTTTCTTCGTAAATCAGCGAAACGCCGGCTCCGCTTTCAATCGCAAACAGAAATTCCTCAAAATCTTCAAACTGCGCCGTGATATGCGGCTCAAACCCGTAATGCTGGCAAAGAAGATATAAATAATCGCTTTCGAGCGGGATTTCCGTCGGTTTGTAACGCAGGAAATTGCTGTCGGCAAAATCCGCAAGCGTGACCTCTTTTTTGCGGTATAAAGGATGGTTGCGATGAATCACGATGCCCACTCGTGTATAAAACAGCGTGAGCGTGGATACGCCGTTTAGCCAGCGTACGTCATGGTCCGCAATCAGGACGGCGTCATAATAATCGTTGACCAGTCCTTCAATCAGTTTTTTCTGAGTGTTCCGTTCTTTGATGATTTGTATTTCCGGCCTCTGTTCGCGAAAATCAGCCAGCAGGCGTGATATGTAACTGTTGCTTCTGGCGTGCGGCGTGCATCCGATCGTCAGCGAACCATGGTATTTTTTGACGGAGTTTCGCGCCTGGGCCAGCGTTTTTTCCCATTCTTCGGACATATCGGATAATAATTCCGCCAGAATCTGGCCTTGTTCCGTCAGCCGCACTCCTTTGGTATTACGGGTAAACAGCGGTATCCCGATCTCTTCTTCGAAAGATGAGATCTGCCGGCTGATATTGGATTGTGAAATATACAGTACTTTCGCCGCGTTTGTAAAATTCAGATGTTTTGCCACTTCCAGAAAGCACTTGATTTGTAAATCTGTCATGATACGGTCCCCTTCTTTTAGCCTTTTTCGTGTTAGGTAGTCCGGATTTTTCATATCCGGATTTCAAATAAATCGTGAAATATGTTTTTTCTCATTTTAAATTTAACAAGGAAAGGTGCATTATGTCAAGAAAAAGAATCTTTCCTGTAAGAATTTTCAACAAAATAACCAAAAGCTATTTAGAGATTTTTTACAAAAGTTTATATTTAGTTTAGAAAATATTGACTGTATAACAACAATATAGTTTAAAATGCAATGCGAGTAGAGGAACTATACAGGCAAATGAAAGATCTGCCGTTACAACAAAAAGTTTCGGCAGGTAAAAAAGGAGGTTATTGAATGGCATTGGTAATTGCTGTTGTATACTTCGTGGCGTTGATTGTTGTAGCCAGTATGTATGCAAAAAAGAGAATTAAGTCTGCGGCAGACTTTGCAAACGCAGGCGGCGGAATGGGCTGGATTATGGTTACGTTCAGTTTCGTACTTGCTCCGTTGGGTTCCGGACATACGATGTCCCTGTGGCAGAAAGCAGCAGGCGGCGGCTTTACGGATTGGGCGAATTATAACGGAATCGGTGCCGGCGCCATGTGGTGGGCGATCGGTGCAGGGGCCGTTTTCCTTCCGATCGCAATGTTATGGATCGGGCCTTTGTACAAAAAAATGGGCGCTACGACGGTGCCGGAGGCTCTGGAAAAAATCTTCGGCAAAAAGATGGGTTATTTCCACGCAGGTTTCCAGACGATGACATGGACCGGTATCGGCGCATCGGAAACCGTTGCGACCGGTACGGCTATTTACACACTGTGTAATGCGAGCGGCATCAACTTAAGCCTTTATGCATCAATTATCATAGGGTTCCTGCTGATTCTCTGTTACGTATTATTCGGCGGTATGCTGCAGATGGCATGGTTAAACTGTATCAACGCTATCGTCATGCTGATCGGTTCCTATGCGGCTATCGGTATCATCGCGGTAAATTATCTGGCGCAGTTCGGCGGCTGGCAGGGAGTTTTGGATGTCTATGAAAAAGTTGGATATTCTTCATTCCTGACACAGACAGGGACGTTAGGGCTTCCGCCTGTATGGCTCGGCGTTATCATCCCGGTTATCGTATTACATACGACCGCAGGCGCGGTATCCCAGACAATGATGCAGCCGTTCTTTGCGGCAAAGAACCAGAGCGCATGCCGGAAAGGTGTATTTGTAGGTATGTCCTTAAACATCATGTCCAGTCTGCCATGGATCTTCTTAGGGATCGCGGCTATGTCCATCCCGACGATCGCATCCGTAGTAAACGCAAACGGCGGTACGGCAGTTCCGGAAATCGTTCAGGCCGGCTTGCCGGTACCTGCAATCGGTCTTTTAATGATCGCGCTGCTTTCCGCTACGTTGTCTACCGGCGGCGGTGTTGTTATGGCGAACTCCAACGTACTTGCACAGGATATCATTATCAAATGCTGTAAACCGAACATGGATGAAAAAGGAAAAATGCGTACGGCAAGAATCTGCGTTATTATCGCGGCTGTATTGCTTCTGCCACCAGCTCTTATCATGGCAAACGAATTCGTATTTAACCTGTTCTTGTGGGTATTCTCATTTGGTATGCCGGTATTCATCGTATTTATTATCGGTTACAACTTCAAAGTCAGCAAAATGGCGGCATGGCTTACGATTATCATTTCTTATGTACTGAACTGTATCTGGACGTTTGTTGATATGGGAAGCGTATTGAAACTTCCGGCAGGAAGCGTATGGGGTATGAACCTTTACATTACAATGGTAGCGTCGGTAATTCTCGGTATTGTTCTGCATCTTATCATTCCGGGCGAACCGGCATGGAAGAAGACGCATGCAAAAATAGTTGCTGAAAATGATGCTAAGGGTTAGGAAAAGGAGGTAAAGTGTTATGCTTTGGGTGATTCAGGATATTATTTCACAGTATGTAATCGGATTTATTCTCTGCTTTATCATTTTCCTGATTTGGAAAATCTCTCATAAAGGGGAGAAATTATAAGGAGGGTTTCGTTTATGGCTATTACGATCGTATCGGTATATCTTCTTTGCGTAGCTATTGTTTTGATCGCGATCTGTTTCATAGGCGCGAAAAATTCAGGCGTGGATAAAGAAGATTAAGAAAAAAAGAAAATTTCATAAAATGGCGGCCGGGAGCGATATTTTCAGTATCCTTTCCCCGGCGTCGGATGAAAAAGGGCTTTTCGTATGTATCCGTACGGAAAGCCCTTTGAACTATACAAAATAGATAAAAAACACTGAAAATTATATACATTATTACCATATGAAAATAATAAAACAAAATAAAACGAGATAATAAAAAACATAAAAAAATACAATAATTTGTCATATATTGAAAACACACAAAAATAAAATTTAAAATTTAGGGATTTTTACATGACGAAAAGATTTGACTGTATATTCACAATATAGTTTATATTTATATACAGAAAGCAGCGTAGGAGTTATGCTGGTAAAGTTTAGCGGATAAACCCTCTACTCAATCATCGGCCAGGCTTTCAGAGGCATATAGGGAAAGTTGCTTTTGTAACTAATTTATAACAATGGAATACCCATAGAGTTTTCTGTTGTATATTAAAAATTTTAAGGAGGTCTTAAAAATGGAAGGCGAAATTCGTATGACTAACTCCAGTACTGGCGGTCCTGTTTTCGTATACGTGAAAGATGGTAAAATCGTGCGTATGACCCCAATGGACTTTGACGAAACAGATCCGGAAGGCTGGAAAATCGAAGCGAGAGGCAGAGTGTTTGAAGCACCAAGAAAGACAACAATTGCACCGTTTACGGCTGGTTTCAAATCCATGATTTATAGTGACAGGCGTAATCTTTACCCAATGAAACGTGTAGACTTTGATCCGAACGGGGAAAGAAACATCCAGAACCGTGGTATTTCCGGTTATGAAAGAATCAGTTGGGATGAAGCGGCTGATATCGTAGTAAACGAAATTAACCGTATTAAGAGGGAAAGCGGCCCGGCGTCTATCATGTCTACGCCATCTTCCCACCATTTATGGGGGAACGTAGGATATCGTCATTCTACATACTTCCGTTTCATGAACTTAATGGGATTCACCTATGCTGACCACAACCCGGATTCCTGGGAAGGCTGGCACTGGGGCGGCATGCATATGTGGGGCTTCTCCTGGCGTCTTGGCAACCCGGAACAGTACGATCTGTTAGAGGACGGTTTGAAATACGCGGAACTGATCGTATTCTGGTCTTCTGACCCGGAAGTAAACTCCGGTATTTATGCAGCTTATGAATCACACATCAGACGTCGCTGGTTAGACGAACTGGGCGTACAGATGGTATTCATCGATCCTTTCTTTAACCATTCCGCAAATATGTGGGGAATGAAATGGTTCTCACCGAAGATCGGTACCGACCATGCAATTTCTTTCGCAATCGCAAACACATGGTTAAAAGAAGGCACTTATGATAAAGAATATGTAGCTACCCACGCTTACGGATTTGAAGAATGGGCGGATTACGTATTAGGAAAAGGCGAAGACGGAATCGACAAGACCTGCGAATGGGCAGAAAAAGAATCCGGTGTTCCGGCTTGTGAAATCCGCGCTCTGGCACGCGAATGGGCAAAGAAAAACACGTACCTTGCTGCCGGCGGTTTAGGCGGATGGGGCGGCGCCTGCCGTGCAACCCATGGTATTGAATGGACCCGTGGTATGATCGCTCTTGCTACCATGCAGGGTATGGGTAAACCGGGTTCCAATATGTGGTCTACAACGCAGGGTGTTCCGACCGACTATGAGTTCTTCTTCCCTGGATACGCAGAAGGCGGTATTTCCGGCGACTGTGACAACTCGGCGGCAGGATTCAAATTTGCATGGAGAATGTTCGACGGTAAAACGACGTTCCCGGCTCCGGTTAAAGTAAACAACGCACAGGGCCAGCATATTCCGCGTCTGAAAATTCCGGAATGTATCATGAACAAGAAATTCGAGTGGTACGGCAAAGGCTTCTGCGGCGGCGCGATCGAATATCAGTTACAGCCGTATCATTATCCGGCAAACGGTTACGGCAAAATCAAAATGTACTGGAAATACGGCGGACCGCACATCGGTACTATGACCGCTACAAACAGATATGCTAAAATGTACACGGATCCGGAACTGGAATTCGTAGTATCCCAGTCCATCTGGAACGAAGGTGAAGTACAGTTTGCCGACGTTATTTTACCGGCTTGTACAAACTTTGAACGTTGGGATATTTCCGAGTTTGCAAACTGCTCCGGTTATATTCCGGATAACTTCCAGTTAACAAACAACCGTGTGATTTCCTTACAGTGCAAATGTATCGAACCGCTCGGAGAATCCAAATCCGACTACGAGATCTATGCATTGCTGGCTAAGAAACTTGGCATTTATGACATCTTTACGGAAGGCAAAGATGAATTAGACTGGGTAAAACAGTACTACAATGCAACGGACTGCCCGAAAGTAATGCCTTGGGAAGAGTTCTTCAAAAAAGGCTACATGGTAGTACCGGTAAATCCGAACAGAAAGAAAACGGTTGCTCTGCGCTGGTTTGCAGAAGACCGTGTACGCGATACACCTGACTGGGGCCCAGCTCCGAACCAGACAGTTGGCCTGAAAGGATTACAGACAACGACAGGTAAGGTTGAATTTATTTCCACTTCCCTGCAGCGTTTTGAGGAACAGGGATATGTTGACGAATATCGTCCGGCAATGCACAAATACGTACCGGCTTGGGAAAGCTGGCATGCAGAAGTTGCAAAGAAATACCCTCTGGGTATGTTATCACCTCATCCAAGATTCTCTATGCATACCATGGGTGACGGTAAAGATTCATTCATGAATGATATCAAAGACCACCGTGTAGAAGTAGACGGATGGGGATACTGGATCATTCGTATGAATACTGTTGACGCAGAAGCCCGCGGTATCAAAGACGGCGATCTTGTACGTGCTTACAATGACAGAGGAAGCGTTATCCTTTGCGCTCAGGTTGGAGAACGTGTTCAGCCGGGAACGGTTCATTCTTATGAATCCTGTGCAGAATACTTCCCGTTAGGAAAACCTGGATGCTCTGCGGATAAGGGCGGATGTGTAAATATTCTTACACCGGACCGCTATATGTCCAAATACGCATGTGGTATGGCGCCGAACAGCGCACAGATCGAAGTAGAAAAATGGGACGGAGGAATTTACGAAATTTATTAATTCGTAAAGGACTTGTGAAAGGAGAATAGAAGATGAAACAGTGGTATATGGTTCAGGATATCAGATGGTGTCATGACTGCAATAACTGCTTTATGTCTTGTAAAGACGAGCATGTTGGAAACGACTGGCCGGGATATACAGCATCCCAGCCGCGCCATGGACATCGTTGGATGAATATCTTACGTAGAGAACGTGGAAGATATGCACGTAATGACTATATTTATTTGGCAATGCCTTGCCAGCATTGTGAAAAATGTCCTCTTGTTGATGCAGGCGTAGCAACAAGAAGAGAAGACGGTATCGTACTGATCGACGCTGCAAAAGCAAAAGGCAATAAAAAAGTTACCGATATGTGTCCGTATGGCGCAGTATATTACAATGATGAGGAAGACGTTGCTCAGAAATGTACCATGTGCGCACACCTGTTAGACGATCCTGATTGGGTTCCAGGAGTGCCGAGATGCGTTCATTCCTGTCCGACAGAATGTCTGAAAGCATATTATGTTGAGCCGGAAGAAATGGAAGTTATGATCAAAACGGAAAACCTTGAAGTATACAAACCGGAACTGGGAACAAATCCGCATGTATTCTACAAGAATCTGTACAAATTCACAAAGAACTTTGTAGCCGGCGGCGTTACAAAGGACGGCGATTGTTTTGAAAATGCTACGGCAACTCTGACAAAAGACGGTGAAGTGGTAGAGATCCAGAAGACAAACTTCTTCGGTGACTTCAAATTTGACGGTCTTGACGACGGCAAATATGTCCTGAAACTGGAAGTAGCCGGTGCTACAAAAGATATTGACGTGGAAATCGCAGGCAAATCTCTGAATTTGGACTACACGGCATTTTAAGTAGTTTTTGGAAAAAGGTATAGACAAATCTATGGATACGTACCTTGTAAAGGACGCTGCGGGGTATTTCCCCGCAGTTGTTCTTTCTATAATGGAAAAGCAAATTTGGCTTTAACTATTGACAAAGACAGGAAGAAACGTTATAAAAAAGAAGAATACCGTAAAACGGATGATCGAATAGAAAAACTTTGAAAGAAGAATTATAAAAGAAAGGATTAAGGCCTGATTTCATGAAAAAAATAGTAATTTTTAACGGCAGTCCGCGTAAGGACGCTAATACAACGACACTTTTGGATATGATTGCAAGAGGTGCCAGAGAGCATAATGCGGAAGTAGATTATAAAATTTTATTTAAAATGAAATTTATGGCATGTCAGGGTTGTTTTAACTGCCGGATCCATACGGATTGTGCAATTAACGACGAGATTACCGCTACTATGGAAAAAATCAAAGAAGCGGATGCGATTGTGATCGGTTCCCCGATTTATTTTATGCAGGTGACCGGGCCGGTGAAAAATCTGTACGACAGGTTATTCCCGTTAATGGGAGAGGACGGCGCCCCGCGTTACGGACAGAAAAATATTGTTACCGTGTATACGCAGGAGTTTGACGATCCGCATATGTTTGATATGTATTTTGATTATGTGGCCGGTACGTTTCCAAGTTTTGGCTTCGTAAATGAGAGAAGGCTGGTCTGTACAGGCGGAAACAATCCGGATGCTGCAAACAACAATATGAATCTGAAGCAGCAGGCTTATGAATTAGGAAGAATACTTGCTGTTGAATAACAGATTATGAATCAGGAAGAATACTTGCTGTTGCATAACAGCTGATGTATAATAGAAATCAGTCCGGAGAAAGGCAAATTCCCTAGCCAAATATACCATCTATGATTATTGAAATGAATAGAACAAGTCCTTTCTCCGGTTTGAAAGATTCTTTTTTTAGTCTGTTTAGAAAAGCAGCGGAGGGTGCTTTTTTAAACAGGTTAAAAATCCATGACTGTTCTGCGTTTTACCATCAGGAATTGATTTGAGATACCCAAAAACAGAAAAATCTATCGGAGGTTGCCGCCATGAGAGATAAATTTGACAGAGAGATAAACTATTTAAGGATTTCCGTGACAGATGAATGTAATTTGCGTTGTATCTACTGTATGCCGAATGAAGGAGGCTGCGATACTTATTCAGAGGATCTTCTGTCAAGGAAAGAAATTGTGGAAATTGTACAGGCGGCAGTATCTCTTGGAATTACCAAAATCCGCATTACCGGAGGCGAACCGCTTGTCCGCCCGGATATTGTGGATATTTGCCGTGATGTGGCGTCAGTGAAAGGCATAAAAGAACTGGCGATCACAACAAACGGATTGCTGCTTGCAGATTTGGCAGAGCCGTTAAAAGAAGCGGGCGTTACGCGCGTGAATGTGAGTCTGGATACTTTGCAGACGGACAAATTCCGCCGGATCACCAGGCGCGGAAAATATAAAGAAGTTGTTGCCGGCATCCGGAAAGCTTTGCAGGCGGGATTAACGCCGGTAAAACTGAATACGGTTTTAATCGGCGGATTTAATATTGATGAAATCAGGGACTTTGCGGAACTGACCCGCAAGGGTGATTTTGAAGTGCGCTTTATAGAATTGATGCCGATCGGCGAATGTGTCAAATTCCCGAAATCCGCGTTTGTAAAAGGGGATGTCGTATTGGAACAGGTGCCGGAACTGGTGGAAGTCGGAGAAAGCGGAGTGGCAAGGATGTTTCGTTTCGCAGACGGAAAAGGAAAAGTCGGTATTATCAGTCCGGTCAGCCAGCATTTCTGCCTGACCTGCAATAAAATTCGCCTGACCTGCGACGGAAAAATCAAACCTTGCCTTCATTCTTCGGAAGAAATTTTGATAAAAGGTTTGCACGGGGAAGAATTATATCATACAATGGAAGAAGCTATTTTTTGGAAACCGGCAAAACATGTGGATTTAAGTTACGGCTATCAGAGCGAATCAAAGCGGGCGATGAACCGGATTGGCGGATAGCGGACAAAAAGATGGGAGATTGACATGACAGATACAGGGAACAAATACAGCTTTTTAAAGCAACCTTCCGATACAAAAGAAACTTATGTGTATGAAAAAATAAAAAAGGCAATTATTAATAACGAATTTCCGCCGGGCACGGTTATGGTGGAACGCAAGCTTTGCGAATTATACAATGTGAGCCGTTCGCCGATTCGCAATGCCCTGCGTCAGTTATCTACGGAAGGATTACTGGATGTGGAGCCGGGGATCGGAATCGTAGTGCCGGTTTATACGCTGGAAGATATATTGGAAGTATATGATTTGCTGGAAGTTTTGCAGATCTATGCGTTGGAAACTTCATTGAAAAACTATGACGAAATGTCCGTGAATATGCTGGAAAAAATCATGAATAATACGGATGAACTGATGGAGCAGAAAGACCTCCTGGACCGTATGGACTGGGATGTAAAGTTTCATGAGTTTATTATCCATAAAGCAGGGAACAAGCGTCTGGACATGATCTTTGCGATGCTCGTGAACCAGAAACGGCGCTTTGACATTACTTCAGGCAGTGACGTGGCGCATGCGCGAAATTCTACGGATCAGCACAGGGCGATTCTGGAAGCCATTTCAAGCGGCGATCTGGAAGCCAGCAAAGAGGCGATTCGGGCTCATTCGCAGTATATTAAGAAATATTATATTGATAAACTGGTAACGGGGAAATACAACATATAGGGTATCAGTTCAGCCATAGCCCGCTTAATGCGTGGTTCATGCTTGCATGAATGAACGCATAAGCGCAGCTATGAGCGGAACGCCGGGGTATGAGCAAAGTTAGCTGCGAAGCAGCGGGAAAGCGCTGAAAGCGCCTTTGCGAATGGCGTGGGATGAACGGTAAATTACGGCAGACAGAAAGTGAGCAGAGAACTATAAATCATGACAAACAGAGAATTAGTAGGGAAAGCAAAATATGATGCGGGCCGAATTCTGGATTTTTACGTTTATCGCGGGAAAAAAGACGGACGCAGCGCCGTATCCATTTATTATACGGAAAACGGAGGCGAGGAGATCTGGGTCAGGGATTTTTTCTATGACGAGCAGGCGGCTGCTTACCAGAGCGAATATTTAAGCTGGTACAACCTGATCTTCTGCAGCAATTTTTACGGGCCGATACCGGTCGTTTCCTATATGAACCATGCGGTACAGCAGGGGAAAAAACTGGCGGCAACCGTATATCCGGTGGATGCGAATGATTATATGTCGATTTTAAAAGAAACGGCACAAGATTATTATTGTTTTCCGTATCATACGGAAGAGTATGCGTTGTTAATGTATATTTCCAGGAAAGGAACGTTAAACGATTATTTTGATAAAGACAAAATAGTCGAGGTGTACAAAAACTGCGGAATCGAGTTGGATACGGAGAAAGTGGACCGGTATTTTTCCTGGGAACTGAGCCGTTTTGGCAAAGAGGAGGAAAGCGGAGTGCTGCTCCATGACTGCCGGGGAACGGAGGAGCTGCTCGCAGTCGGCCTGCTGTTCGGTTATCCGATTGAGAGTACGATCGCGCTGTTAAAAAAAGATATCACAATGTTGGATTTGTGATCATAACATGGAATGGGAAGAAGATGGTTATCGTTAGCCATCTTTTTTTATGGAAAATTTCAAACGCAGAGAACACATTGTATACCAACAGAAGAATGTTTCGGTATACCACAGGAAGAGCATCCCGGTATACAATGATTTGGTTTCAGAATAACTTACACATTTTCCTGCATAACCAGATCTGATACAGCGCGCTATAATAAAATCAGCAAATAAAGAAACGGTTTGCCAAAAAGAAAACAGAGGAGGGAAAATAATGAGAAGAAAAGTATCAAAAGCAGTAGCAGCAATGTTGGTAGCGGCAATGGCAATGTCCATGGCAGCCTGCGGCAGCAATAATACGGAAGGAAATGCGGATAATGCGGGGGACGCACCAGGAACAGAGGGCGCTGCTTCGGCGGCAGCGGGAGAAGATACCGCGGCAGATGGAGAAACGGCTCCGGCAGCAGACAGCGATACGAATATTGGTATTGTTGTAAAAACGGCAGAAAATGCCCATTTCCAGGATATTGCCTATGGAGCGGTTCTGGCAGGGCAGGAAAACGGAGTAAAAGTTACGGTTCAGAATACGACGACGGAATCAGACGTTGCCGGACAGATTACCATGTGTGAAGATCTGATTTCGGCAGGAGTAAAAGCGCTGATCCTTACGGCAAACGACTCCGACGGAGTAAGTACGGCGGTAGAAGCGGCGCATGATGCAAACGTACCGTTCGTAACGGTAGATACCGTAATCAATCCGGATTCCAACTGGGAAAATGTAGCGGACTACATGCCGGTATACATAGGTGTAGACCACACGGAAATGGCGTATAATCTGGCAAAACAGGTATTTGACTCTATGGACGGCAAAGGAAACGTCATTATTTTACAGGGCGTAATGGCAGCCAGCTCTTCCCAGGAAAGAACGGCAGGATTTAAGAAAGCGGCGGAAGAATACGAAGGCATCACCGTACTGGAATCCGAGCAGAGCGGCGAATACTCTATGGATAAAGCTTACGAAGTAGCGAAAGACTTTGCTACAAAATATGACGATATTGACGCGGTGCTCTGCTGTAACGATCTGATGGGTCTGGGCGTTGTCAATGCGTTCAAAGATAACGGACTGACCGTAGGCGGCGAAGACGGCATCAAAGTAGTAGGTATTGACGGAAACTATCTGGCATTACAGTCGATCGAAGCAGGCGAAATGTATGCATCTGCATACGACTGGTCTATCCTTCAGGGATATTACGCAGTAGAACAGGCTCTGGCGTTGATTAACGGGGAAACCATCGAGAACGACAATATTATGACTCCATATACCGTCATTGATTCTGCAAATATCAGCGATTATATCGAACATGGCGCGGAACTGGATGCCTGGAAAATGGGAACGGAGATTACAGAAGTATCCGATTATATGAAAGGTTTCGTAGAAATGGGAGAAGGACTGTAAACGATTTGTTCGTTTGAAACAAAAGATGTTAGGTCAGGACCTGTTTGAAAAAGAAACGGGTCCTGATGAAAAAGTTCCGTCTAATAAAGTTGGAGAGAGATTTATGGGCAAAAAATCAAAGGTTCAGGAAAATGAGCGGGGATTTACAGATAAGAAATTTATAGGAAAAGAAATTCTGAGAATGGAGCACATTTCAAAGTCTTTCGGTGGCGCCAAAGCTTTGGATGATGCCGCTTTTGATATTAAAGGCGGAGAGATCCACGCGCTGATGGGAGCAAACGGGGCGGGGAAATCCACGTTGATGAAAGTGCTGTGCGGGGTGTATATGCCCGATGAGGGAGAAATCTATCACCACGGGAAAAAACTGCACTTAAAGGCTCAGGTGGCGGACGCACAGAAAAACGGGCTGGCGATGGTGTTCCAGGAGTTAAATATTTTACCGCATTTAAGCGTTCTGGAAAATATATTTATCGCAAACGAGATTGCGAACAGAGGGATTTATGACTGGAAAGCCATGAGGAAACGCGCCAAAGAAGTGTTGGATAAGATGGGATTGGAACTGGATTTGGATACCAGGGCCGGAGATCTGCCGGTGGCGACGCAGCAGATGATCGAGATTGCGCGGGCGTTGAATCTGGACTCTGACGTCATCGTTTTTGACGAACCGACTTCCTCTTTGACGATGCAGGAAACAGAGCGGCTGTTTTCTCTTATGGAAAATTTGAAAGAGCACGGCGTGGGCATGGTTTATATCACGCACCGTATGTCGGAGGTTTATCAGATCTGTGACAGGATTACATTGCTGCGGGACGGGAAAAACGTATTTACCGATGATATTGCAAATGTGGATAATAAGAGGCTGTTATCCGGAATTGTCGGTTCTGACGATACGAATCAGTTCCCGGAAAAAGACAGGGTCATCGGTGAGGTGATTTTTGAAGCAAAGAATGTGACCAGTTACGGTTTATATGAAGATGTGAGTTTTGAGTTAAGACAAGGAGAAATACTCGGCTTTGCCGGTTTGGCAGGTGCGGGCAGGACAGAAATTGCAAAGACGATTTTCGGTGCCTGCAAACTGGATAAAGGCGAGTTTATATATAGGGGGAAGAAGCTGAATATACACAGTCCGGTGGATGCGGTCAGGGAAGGCATCGGCTATGTCAGCGAAGACCGGAAAGTAGAAGGCATCCTTGGCGTGCGTTCGATCAAAGAAAATATGTCGATCGCCAGTATGCCAAGGCTGGCGAAAGGCTTTCATCTGCGCCATGCGGAAGAAAAGCAGGGAGTAAACGGCCAGATTTCCGGCCTGAAGATCAAAACGACCGGTATGGATCAGTGCATAAACGCCCTGAGCGGAGGAAACCAGCAGAAAGTCTGCCTCGGGAAATGGCTGATGGCGAAGCCGAGCCTGCTGCTGTTAGATGAGCCGACGCGCGGAATCGACGTAGGCGCAAGGGCGGATTTTTACAATATTATTGAAGAACTGGCGGAGAATAAGATCGGTGTAATCGTGATTTCATCGGAAGAAGATGAACTGATCGGCCTTTGCGACAGGATTATTGTTATGCATGAGGGGAAAAAAGCAGGTGAATTTGATACCAGTGAAGAGAACATAAAAGAAAAGATGTTAAAAGTAATGCTGAATATCTGATAGCATTAGTCAGGAGAACATAAAGGAAGCATATTGAAAGTAATGCTGAATATCCGATAGCATTAGTCAGGAGGAATTATGAGAGTATCAAAAGGAAGGATGATCTATAATAAATTCGGGACTTATATTATTCTTGTAGTATTGGTAATTTTCTTTTCAATTGTCGGGGACGGATTTTTTTCCGTACAGAATTTAACGAATATTTTAAGGACCGCAGGCGTTTACGCCGTATTCGGCTGCGGCATGACCTTTGTGATGATCAGCGGCAGGATTGATTTGTCTGTCGGTTCTATTGCCGCATTGGTCGGCTGTGTGGCCGCAATTTGTATTAAAAACGGCATGGGTGTTATCCCGGCGTCCGTGATTGCGATCATAGTAGGTATCATCTGCGGCCTGGTCAACGGCGTCTGTATTGCAAAATTAAAAGTCCCGTTTTTTATTATGACGGCAGGCATGATGTATGCGGCCAGCGGCCTGGCATTGGTGATTACCCGCGAAACGTCAATCGGGATCCGTACGGAGGCAGGCAAATTAAGTTTTGATTTTTGGGGAGCAAGTACGGCAGGTATCATTCCGTCGCAGTTTATTGTAGCGATCATTTTCTTCATCATTTGTTTCTATATTATGAAAAATACCAAAATGGGCCGTTATACATATGCGATCGGAAGCAACGAAAAGACCACAAGGCTTTCCGGCGTAAATGTGGATCTCTACACGATTTTGATCTTTACTTTAAACGGCCTGGCAGCGGCGATCGGCGGACTGATTCTGGCTTCCCGGTTAAGGAGCGGCAGCCCGAATGTGGCAGACAGCGGCTATAATATTCTGGCAATCGCTTCCGCGGCAATCGGCGGAACCAGCCTGTCCGGCGGCGAAGGAAATATTGCAAAGACGATCGTCGGGGCGTTCGTACTGTGCGTGATCAGTACCGGATTGAATATTATGGGCGTGGCGTCGTCCAACCAGAAGATTATTATCGGCGCCGTACTGGTGATTGTAGTGGCGGTGGATATGATCGGGAAAAGAGAAGAAGCGTAAAGAAAAGCGGAAAAAGAATTTTAAAAGTTATCGTGAACGGATGGAAGGATTTCTGTATCAAAAATGATATGGAAGTCCTTTTTCATTATTTATGCAAAATATGCAGTTATTATTGCAGAATCGGAATAAGCGATTTGAAAAAATCGGTTGAATAAAACCAAACAATAATATATAATACAATAGAATACAAACAAAACATTACTAAAATAAATAAAAAAAGTAAATAGTACATGGTTTTGTTGTAAATTTTTAAATTTTACCAAAAAAACACAAGAAAAGGAGAAATAATATGAAAAAGAAAGTGGCAGCATTGTTTTTATGCACCGTATTAGGAGCATCGGTTATGGGAGGATGTGGAAACAGTAAGGACAGCGGTACCACAGATACCGGAACAAAAGCGGAAGCGCCGTCTGACACATCACAGCCGGCTCCGGCAGAAACGGAGGGAGAAGATATGTCGGATACAAATTTAGCAGCAGGAAATGTTTCAGGGGAAGCAGGGGCGGCAGGAGCAGAATCGGCAGAACAGTTTGAAGCGACGGAAATTCAGTTGTTTGCGGCGGCTTCTTTACAGAATGTTATGGAAGAACTGATCGGCATGTATAACCAGAAACAGCCAAACGTAACGGTAACGGGAAGTTATGACAGTTCCGGTACCTTGCTGGAACAGATTGAAAACGGTTTTGAATGTGATGTTTTCTTTTCCGCAGCACAGAAACAGATGGATACGCTCGAAAACGACGACAGCCTGGTAGTCGAAGGCACCAGAAGTAATGTCGTAAATAACCAGGTGTGCGTCGTAGCTTTGAAAGACAGCAATACGGCAGTTACCGGATTGGATAATATCAAAGAAGCAGCCAGTTTTGCGCTGGCAGACGGTTCCGTACCGGTAGGCAAATATACCAGACAGGCTCTTGTGGCAGACGGACAGTTGACAGAAGCGGAAGATGTGTCTACAATTACAACACAGGAAGTATCGGAGCAGCTTGGAGTGGAAATCAGCGAACAGGGCAACGTCAGCAAAGTATTAATGGCAGTAGCGGAAGGATCCTGCGAAGTAGGAACGGTGTATTATTCCGACTATATCGGATATGAAAAGAAAGACGCCCTGGATGTGATTGAAAAAATTCCATATGACCTGACCGGAAATGTTATTTACCCGATTGGCCAGATCGTGAATACGGAAGCGGACGATTTACAGTCGGCAGCGGCAGCGGATTTTATTCAGTTCATTTTATCGGATGAGGCCAATGCGGTATTTGAGGAATACGGTTTTGATACAAATATCCAGTAAATATAGAAAATTATTATACCCTGTGCGGGACGGATATTCCCGTGCGGATTGAAATATGAGATAGTATTTCAAATAAGCAGTTACGAGGGAAGAGTTTATGGAAACACTGGCGGAAATAGTAAAGGGATTGGACTGGAGTCCATTGTTCATTTCCCTGAAGACCGGTATCGTGGCAACAGTGATTTCGTTATTTTTAGGAATCTTTGCCGCGCGGAAAGTAGTGAAAGCAGGAAATAAAGTGAAAGCGGCCATAGACGGCATTTTAACGATGCCGTTGGTGCTGCCGCCGACCGTAGCAGGTTTTTTCCTGCTTTTGCTTTTTAGCAGGCGGCGTCCGCTGGGGATGTTTTTGTTTGACGAATTTGGCATCAAAGTCGTGCAGACCTGGCTTGGATGTATTATTGCGGCGACAGTGATCGCGTTTCCGCTGATGTATCGGAATGCAAGGGCGGCTTTTGAACAGATTGACGTCAATCTTGTGTATGCAGGCAGGACGCTCGGCATGTCGGAAACGCAAATTTTCTGGAAAGTAGTAGTGCCGACGGCAGGTCCGGGCATAGCTTCCGGAACAATTCTTACGTTTGCGAGGGCGCTGGGGGAATATGGGGCGACTTCCATGCTGGCGGGAAATATTCCGCACAAGACCGCTACCATATCGCAGCGGATTGCGATGGTCATTCAGGACGGCGATTATGCGACGGCCGGGGTATGGGTAGTCATCATAATTGCGATCGCTTTCGGAATTGTATTTTTTATGAATATCATATCGGCAAAAAGCATGAAGAATGTGAAACGCTGGTAAACAAAAGGAAAACAAATGGTTTTAGAACTGGATATAAAGAAAAAACTGGGGAATTTTAAACTGGATATTTCGTTTACGATGGAAAATGAAGTCTTTGCGTTGTTAGGCGCATCCGGCTGCGGGAAGAGCATGACGTTAAAATGTATCGCAGGGATCGAACAGCCGGACGAGGGCAGGATCGTCTTAAACGGCAGAGTGCTTTACGATTCTGCAAAAAATATAAACCTGACTCCGCAAAAACGGAAAGTAGGCTATATGTTTCAGGATTACGCCCTGTTTCCGAATATGACGGTCGAGAAAAACATTATGGCCGGCATGGGAAAGCATCCACAGGCCGGAAAAGTGGAGGAGTATATCAGAATCTTCCGTTTGCAGGGGCTGGAGCGGCGTTTGCCGGGGGAACTGTCAGGCGGTCAGAAACAGCGGGTGGCCATGGCGAGAATGTTAGCTGCCGAACCGGAAATTCTGCTGCTGGACGAACCGTTTTCCGCCCTGGACAGTTATCTGCAGTGGGAAGTCGAGCGGGAGATGATGGAAATATTAGAAAAGATAAAGAAACCGGTTGTTTTCGTTTCGCATAACCGTGACGAAGTGTACCGGATCTGTGATTTGATCGGAGTAGTGGAAGCGGGAAAGCTGGAAGTCATCGAAACGAAAGAAGAACTGTTTGAAAATCCGAAGACGGTAGCGGCGGCGCTTTTGTCCGGATGTAAAAACATTTTCCCGATTCGGAAAATCGACGAATACCATTTTGAATTTGAAGCGCTGGATCATGCGGTATTTTATACAGGACAGCCGATTCCGGAAAGAGCCGGGTATGTTGGTATCCGGGCGCATTATATTGATATTTTTCCGGCGGGAAACGGACCGGCGGAAACCGAAACAGCAGAAACCATGACGCTGGAAACCGAAGCAGCAGAACCCATGGCGCCAAAAACCAATGAGTCAGAAACCGTGATGCCGGAAACCGGGGAAAGTAAGGGGGTTAATTGTGTGCGTATGGTGATTGACCGCATTATCCAGCAGCCGTTTTCCACGGTGATTATGCTGCGTATGCCAGCGGCAGAAAAAAACCGCTCGCTGATCCGGATTGAAATGGGAAAAGAAAAAGCGGCGGTTTTTTGTGAAAATGATGCGGTGGAAGTGCATTTTTATCCAAAGACACTGCTGCTGTTACGGAAGTAGGGAGATCATTTCTTTACTTCCATATTTTTTGGCAGTATCAGGTTTAATATAACGGCAACAAGAAATACTGTGGCAACGCAGTTCTGGGCGAAAACGTTTTGGACAATCCGGGGAAAAATGGCAAATATTTCGGGGACCTGCGTAAAACCGATGCCGATGCTTAAAGATAATGCGACAATGGTTATATTTCTCTGGGAATAGCCGCAGCTGCTGATCATCCGAAGTCCGCTAACAACAATTGTTCCGAACATCATAATGGTACAGCCGCCCAGTACGGCATCTGGCAGGGTTGCCAGCAATGTGCCGAATATGGGAAAAATCCCGGCAAGCATCATGATTATGGCTCCAGTGGCAATGGTAAGACGGTTTACCACTTTTGTCATGGCAACAAGTCCGACGTTCTGGCTGAAAGATGTGATCGGCAGGCAGCCAAAAAGAGCCGACAAAGCGCTGATAAAGCCGTCGCAAGTCAGGGAACCGGAAATTTCCTTTGTAGCGGCCTTTCTGTTCAGGCCGGAAGTTGCCAGCGCCGAAGTGTCGCCGATGGTTTCGGTTGCGGATACCAGAAAAATAAGGACGACCGCTATAATAGCGTCTATATTAAATTCCGGTTTAAAGGGCAGTATGGATGGCAGGGCCACAACAGAAGCTGATTTTAAAGCGGAAAAATCTATCATGCCCATGCATAGTGCCACAACATATCCGACTGCAAGGCCAAAGAGAACGGAAAGCTGCTTCCAGTAAGATTTTGCTAAAATATTAAAAAGCAGGCAGCACAAAAGGGTGATTGTACCAAGGATCCAGTTGGCCGCCGAGCCAAATCCGTCGTTCCCGTTTCCGCCTCCGAAAGACGCTGCGCCTACAGATAACAGGGAGAATCCAATGGCCGTAACGACGCTTGCCGCTACAATGGGCGCAATTAGTTTGGTCCAGTACCTGGCAAATAGTCCCAGGACGCCTTCGATAATGCCGCCGACTAAAACAGCCCCTACAATCGCGTTATAACCATAGACAGGCCCGATATAGCAGAACACGGAAACAAAGGTAAAGCTGATTCCCATGACAATAGGAAGTCCCGAGCCGATTCTCCATAAAGGGAACAACTGTATCAGGGTTCCGATTCCAGCTATGACCATAGCGCTTTGTATCAGGCCGGCGCTTTGTGAAGCGTCGAGTCCGCTGGCTCCGGCTACAATAATGATAGGAGCGATATTTGCCACAAACATAGCCAGTATATGCTGCAAACCGAAAGGAACTGCTTTGCTGAAAGGAACTCTTCCTTCCAGCCGGTATATGTTATCAATACTTGCTTTTTTATCCATCCGTCTATTCTGCCCTTTCTGTTATTTTTGCTTTTGTTCCCTGAAATGGATCCTGTCTGTAGAGGCGTCCATGCCGTCTACAATAGCGAGGGATTCCAGATGATAGCCGAGATTCCTGATTGCACGTCCTCCGGGCTGAAATCCTTTTACAATTCCATCTTTTTGTAACCGTTCCTCTAAAAAATTTATCTTGAGTTCCTCCCGTATTATCAGAATCTGCCGTGAATGCCTTATCCTGGAGTCACCCCAAAGTTGCGGTTACACGCTCCAGTTCTTCCCGGATTGAAATATGCTGTGGACAGGCTTCTTCGCATTTCCCGCATTTGATACATTCGGCGGCCCGTTTTTTACCATGTCCGTCGACCAGCCATTCGACATCTCTTTTTGCAGATGCTTCATTGTGATAGAGCGTAAAACCGTTCAACGTGGTAAAAGAACCGGAGATGCCGATATCCATCGGACAGACTTTTGCGCAATAGTTGCAGGTGGTGCATGGGATGAGCGGAATACGCGCCAGTTCCTCCTGCGCCGCTTTCAATGTTTGTTTCTGGCTGTCGGTCAGTCCGGTAAACCCTTTCATGAAAGAAAGATTGTCTTTCATCTGTTCGACGCTGCTCATTCCGGATAATACGGTAATCAGTCCGTCCAGATCCGCGGCAAAACGGACGCCCCATGAAGATATGGAAGATTCCGGTTCCGCTTCTTTTAAAATTTTCTGTACAGATTCCGGCGGATTGGCAAGCAGCCCGCCTTTTACCGGTTCCATAACGATGACCGGTTTCCCGTGTTTTCTGGCTGTTTCGTAGCAGGCTTTTGATTGGATCGCCGGGTTTTCCCAGTCTGCGTAGTTGATCTGCAGCTGTACAAACTCCATTTCCGGATGTGCGGTCAGTATTTCATCCAGTTCTTTGGCAGTGGAATGGAAAGAAAATCCCATGTGCCGGATTTTTCCCTCCGCTTTTTTCTCGGCAATCCAGCTCCACATGTCATAGTCGTCAAAGTATTTTGTCCGGCCCTCTCCGAGATTGTGGAGCAGGTAAAAATCAAAATAACCGGCACCGGTCTGTTTTAAGGAAGTATCAAATTGCCTGATCGCATCTTCCCGCGTTTTGGTATCGATCCATGCCGCATTTTTTGTTGCCAGATAAAAGCGTTCTCTCGGATACCTTTCTACTAACGCCTGCCTGATCGCGTCTTCGCTGCCGGCATAAGCCCATGCGGTATCAAAGTAATTAAATCCCGCCTCTAAAAACAAATCGACCATTTCTTTGGTCTGTTCTATATCGATTTTCCCGTCTTTTTGCGGCAGGCGCATTAAACCAAATCCCAGTTTTTTGATGTCTTCTCCTAAATATCCCATGATCACCTACATCCTTTCCGATAAAAATCAAATGTGAAAAGTTTCCTGTTCTTTGATTTTAATATATATGGAATAAAATGTAAAATATTTATTTTGAAACAAAAACTACTAAATGGAATGTTATTGCTTGCTAAATGGATTATTTTTGGATATTATAAAAGAAAAGGCGAAGGAGCTGGCTGTCATGAAAACAATAAGTATCAGACTGGAAGATACCATATATGAGGAATTAAGTGAGATGCTTAATGAGATGGGACAGACAAAGCAGACATTTTATGAATCTTTTACCAGAACTGTGCTGAGAAAAAGAAATATACCTTTTACCATATCGGCGCCAGCAAAAGAGAGAAATACAGGTGAACGTGATAAAATGGCAGCCTTTGCAAGATTAGAAGCTTCCAGGAAATCATTTTCTGAATCGATAGAATATGACATGGAAAGGGAGGCGGCTATGAATGAAAAATATGGCAGTGTTAATTGACACCAATGTCCTGCTTAACTATATTACAGGAAGAAAAGACAAATTCCTGAATGAATCTATCAGAATTGTTGAATTGTGTGCTTTAGGAAAACTAAATGGATATATAGCATTTCATACGCTTTCTACATTGTGGTATGTGTTACGGAAGAAAAGTGACAAAGAGAGAAGAGATAATTTAAGAGATATTTGCACGATTTTTTCGGTTGCATCTGCATCAAAGACCGAAATAATGGATGCAATAGAAAATGTTGCTTTTGCAGATTTTGAAGATTGTTTGCAGGATAAATGCGCCAGGGAAGCAGGTGCAGATTATATCATTACCGTAAATGAGAAAGATTTTGAGAATTCGGAGATTGAAGCAATAAATTCCTGTGAGTTTTTGGAAAAATTAAAATGAATTGCAGAGTACAGGAGGAAATCATGAGTTTAGCAGATACGATATTTATTCGGATGTGTGAGGATATTTTGGAAAACGGGACCAGCACGGAGGGGGAGAAAGTCAGGCCGAAATGGCCGGACGGAACCAGTGCCTATACGATAAAAAAATTCGGGGTCGTCAACCGTTATGACCTGTCAAAAGAATTTCCGGCAATCACTTTGCGGAGGACGGCGATCAAAAGCGCGGTGGATGAACTTTTGTGGATCTGGCAGAAAAAATCGAATAACATCCATGATTTAAAGAGCCACATCTGGGATGAATGGGCCGACGAAGACGGCTCGATTGGCAAAGCTTACGGCTATCAGATGGGAGTAAAGCACAGTTACAGGGAAGGGGAATTTGACCAGGTAGACCGTGTGCTTTATGATTTAAAGCAGAATCCGTTCAGCCGGCGTATATTAACCAATATATATGTGCATCAGGACCTGCATGAAATGAATCTTTATCCGTGCGCATACAGTATGACGTTTAACGTCACGCAGAAACCGGGAAAGGAACGCCTGACGTTAAACGGTATTTTAAACCAGCGTTCCCAGGACGTACTGACGGCGAACAACTGGAACGTGTGCCAGTATGCGGTTTTGCTGCTTATGATCGCGCAGGTCAGCGGAATGGAGGCAGGGGAGTTTGTGCATGTGATTGCAGACGCGCATATTTATGACCGGCATATACCGCTTGTCAGGGAACTGATCGGCAGGGAAACCCATCCTGCGCCAAAAGTTTCGCTGAATCCGGAAATCAAAGATTTTTACAAATTTACGGCGGACGATGTGATAGTAGAGGATTATGTAACCGGGTTGCAGATCAAAAATATTCCGGTTGCGATTTAGTATATATGCGCCGGGACGGCAGCGGCAGGAAACTGTGAATAGTTGGAAAGGACGGGAAATATTATGAATTTAATTGCTGCAGTGGACGAAAACTGGGCCATTGGACTGAATAACGAGCTGCTCGTCAGTATTCCGGACGATATGAAATACTTCCGCGAGCATACGGTAGGAAAAGTTATTGTCATGGGGCGGAAAACGCTGGAAAGTTTTCCGGGCGGCCAGCCTTTAAAAAAGCGGACGAACATTGTCCTGACAACAGATCAAAACTATAAAGCGAAAGACGTGGTCGTCGTCCATAGCTTGGACGAATTAAGGGAACGTTTATCAGAGTATGACAGTAAGGATATTTTTGTCATAGGCGGAGAGCAGGTGTACCGGCAGCTATTGGACGACTGCGATACCGCGCATATCACGAAAATTCATTATTCCTATCAGGCAGACGCCTATTTCCCGAATCTGGATGAAAAGGAAGAGTGGGTCATCGCGGCGACCAGCGAAGAACATACTTATTTTGACCTGGAATATGAATTTATAAAATACATAAGGAAAGCAAAGTGATGGGTTTTGGAAAATTTTATATTCAGTATTAATACGACGATTCCGATTTTTCTCGTTATGGTGATCGGATATTTTCTGGGAAGAATCGGGATTTTAAACGATAATTTTGTATCCGTGGCGAATAAGTTCAATTTCAAAGTGACCTTACCGGTACTGTTGTTTAAAGACATTTCATCTGTGGATATCCGGGCGATTTTTGATTTGAAATATGTACTTTTCTGCGCAATCGCGACGTCAGTCTGTTTTTGGGGCGTCTGGGGACTTGCCAAAATTTTTGCAAAAGACAAATCCATCGTCGGTGCGTTTGTACAGGCGTCGTTCCGCAGCAGCGCCGCGGTCATGGGGCTGGCGTTTATACAAAATGTTTACGGAGAGTCCGCAATGGGGCCGTTAATGATTATCGGGGCGGTTCCGTTATACAATATTTATTCGGTCATTGTACTGACTTTTGAGGGAGAACATCCGGAAGGAGTACAGGATACAAGTAAAATCCGGGAAGCCGGAATTAATATTTTGAAAAATCCGATCATTATCGCCATTATACTGGGACTGATCGTTGCGTTTTTCAGAATTGATTTCCCGGTGATCGTAAATTCCACAGTAAAAAGCGTGGCAGCCATGGCAACGCCATTAGCTCTGATCGGTATGGGAGCCGGATTTGAAGGAAGAAAAGCTCTGGCAAAAATCAGGCCGACGCTTATCGCGGCGTTTATCAAGCTGGTAGCGCAGGCAGTGATTTTCATACCGATTGCGGCAGCATTAGGGTTTACCGGTGAAAAAATGATCGCGATTGTCGTTATGTTAGCGGCGCCGGCGACGCCAAGCTGCTATATTATGGCAAAGAATATGCATAACGACGGTACGCTGACAGCAAGTATTGTCGTCACGACGACCTTGTTAGCGGCATTTACGCTGACGGGTTGGATTTTTATATTAAGAACACTGGGATTCATATAACCGGTATACAAAAACAGATCAATAGTTTGTAAGGGATAAGTTAGGAAAGAAAGGATTAGTAAATATGGATTGTGCCGGAAAAAAATTATTTATAAAAGCGTTGCTGGAAGAAAAAACAGATACTGTATTTGCCTATCCGGGAGGTACAGTAACCGATCTTTTTGATGAATTATATAAACAGGATAAAATACATGTTGTGCTGCCGCGTCATGAACAGGCGTTAGTGCATGAAGCGGAAGGGTATGCCCGCGCGACCGGAAAGACGGGGGTTTGCCTTGTAACGAGCGGGCCGGGGGCGACGAATACCGTGACGGCGATTGCAGACGCATTTTATGACAGCATCCCGTTAGTATGTTTTACCGGGCAGGTGCCGTTAAGCCTGATCGGAAACGACGCGTTCCAGGAAGTGGATATTGTCGGAATGGTACGGGGGATTACCAAATATGCGGTAACGGTCCGCGACCGGAAAGATCTCGGAAAAATTATCAAAATGGCGTTTCATATTGCCAGAACCGGAAAACCGGGGCCGGTGTTAATTGACCTGCCGAAAGATATCCAGACGTCGTCCGGGCCGTCGGAATATCCGGAAACGGTAAACATCCGCGGATACAAAATTAATGAAAACATACATGTCGGACAGTTAAAAAAAGCGTTCAAACTGTTAAACGCTGCGAAGAAGCCGATTATCCTGGCCGGCGGCGGCGTGCGGATTGCCGGCGCGGAAAACGAGCTGCGGCAGTTTATTGAAAAGACGCGTATCCCATTAGTAACAACAGTGATGGGGAAAGGCCTGATTTCCGAAGATATCCGTTATTATATCGGAAACTGCGGAATGCACGGGCGGTATTCCGCCAATAAAGCGGTCAGCGAATGTGACGTTTTGTTTTCGATCGGAACCAGGTTTAACGACCGGATTACCGGCGATTTGAATGAATTTGCGCCGAAAGCAAAAATTATCCATATCGATATTGATACGGCTTCCATTTCGCGAAATGTTGTCGTAGACGTACCGATCGTTGCTGATGCCAAAATGGCATTGGAGAAAATGGTAGAATGGGGCGAACGCAGGGAAACCGGCGCATGGATGAACGAGATTTATGCCTGGGAGGAAGAAAATCCTCTGGAAATGAACCGCAATAAAGGCATGACGCCGCAAATGATTATGGAACATCTGAACCGGAATTTTGAGGACGGAATTTTTGTAACCGACGTCGGACAGCATCAGATGTGGGCGTCGCAGTATCTGCGTCTGGAAGGGAAAAAACAGTTTATTACTTCCGGCGGCCTGGGAACGATGGGCTTCGGATTCCCGGCGGCGGTTGGTGCGAAAATCGGCGCGCCGGACCGGCCGGTCGTATGCATTACCGGAGACGGCGGCTTTCAGATGAATCTTCAGGAACTGGCGACAGCTCTTGTCGAGGGGGCGCCGGTAATTATCTGTTTGCTTAATAATTACTATCTGGGTATGGTGCGCCAGATGCAGCAGTTGTTTTACGGGAAACGATATGAAGCCACCTGCCTGCGCCGCAGAAAAACCTGTCCGCCGCAGTGCAAGGGGCCGAATGAAAACTGCCCTCCATACACGCCTGATTTTGTGCGGCTGGCAGAAAGTTATGGCGGAAAAGGATTTCGCGTAACGAAAGAGGACGAGATAGACGCGGCATTAGAGCAGGCGAAGCAGAATACGGAATCTCCGACCATCATCGAATTCATGATTGCCACAGACGAAATCGTATTACCGATGGTAAAAGGCGGCAATCCAATGAGTGAAATGATTTTGAGTAAATAGTATGGAGGAAGACACTATGGAAATGAAGAAAAGATGGATCGCACTGTATGTGGAAAACCAGGTCGGTGTGCTGGCAAAAATATCGGGACTGTTTTCTGGAAAATCATATAACCTGCAAAGCCTGACGGTCGGCACGACGGAGGACGAAACCGTATCCCGTATGACGATCGGGGTCATGAGTGACGATATTACGTTTGAACAGATCAAAAAGCAGTTAAACCGGATGGTGGAAGTTATCAAAGTCATAGATCTGACAAACGTACCGGTGCATATGAAAGAAATACTGTTTGTGAAAGTGAAAGAGTGTACGATAGAAGACAAAACGGAGCTGTTCCAGATTGCGCAGGTATTTCATGTGGACGTAACGGATATCGGTGAAGACAGCGTATTGCTGGAATGTCTGCTGACCGAACACGGCACGGAAGAAATGATCGTCCTGGTAAAGTCAAAGTTTAAAAAAGTGGAAATAGTGCGCGGAGGCGCAGTTGCCATTGAATCAATCAGTACTTCCTGCCGTTAGCATATGGTTCCGGCAGGGAAGTAAAGATGGCAGAATAAGACTTGCAGGCATTATCTGTACAGAATGAATAAAAGAAAAAATTATTGAAAAGGTTTAAAGGAGGTCAGATAATGAAACGGAAAATCATTGTTTATATATTAATCGGCAGCCTGTCGGCAATGTGTCTGTGCAGCTGCGGCAGCAAAACAGGCAGCGAAACGGAAACAAATACCGTTACGGAATCAGCAGAAAACAGCGGAGAAGAAACCGAAGCGGCAAATATGGCAGGAAGCAGTGACGAAGAGGAAAAAGAAAATACGGAAAATACCGGACAGGGTAAAAATAATGCAGAAAGCGGGCAAAATACGGAAAGTACCGGACAGGATAAAGACATGGACGGAACCGGGCAGAATACAGAAAATATTACAAACGGAACTGCTGCAGAAGACGAAATGAGCGGAACTGCCGAAACAGAAAGAACAGGCGGAACGGCCGCAGCGGATGGGACGGCCGGAGCGGACAGTAATGCATCTTCCGGGAGCGGAACAGCCGACAGTGACGCACTGGATGTTTCCTGGGGCGTTATTGAGCAGTACGGGTTTCGTGAAAACCAGGAATCCGAGCTGAGTTTTGGATTGAAAGGCGATACGTTGGTGGACTGCGGGGATTTCTTCACAATAGAAGCAACGTTTTATAAACCGGTTCTTGTTTCACTGAACCATGAAGCCGGCGATGTGGTAGAGATTGTAGTGAATGAATTGACAGGGGAAAGAATCCTGTTAACGTATCAGGGAAACGGAGCTTTCCGCGGATCCGATGAAATAGACTACTATACGATGAATCCGGCGGCTTCCGGACCGACAGAACTTTACTGTTTTAGCGAGGATCAGGTGGAAGCAGCATTTTATGAGGGAATCATAAAAGTTGCCAAAGATGCAAAAAGCTGCATTCATATTACAGGGGAAGAAACTCCGGTTAGCGCGGAATTTTTGTCGCAGCCAGCGAACAGCTGGTATAACGGAGTTGTTTTTGATGACAAAAAACAGGCGGTTACGCTGACTGTTTACGGGGATTAAAACGGCCAGCCTGTTGCCATAACTGGTAAAAAAGAATTGGGACTATCCCAAAGTTTATGTTGAAATATGAAACGGTTTCTCATAATCCTGCCGCTGAGGTTCTTTCTGCGCAGTCTGTTTTTCAGATTTTAACACAGTTTTTTTTCAGAAAACAAGCGGTTTCTTTTTTTGTTGTTCATTTTCTTCACTATCGGTATAACCGTTATCTATAGTGAATATAAGCTCCGGGAATAATCTTGACATATGAAAAAAATTGGATAATAATTAGTTATTATCAGGAGTATCAGACAAAGAAGGAGGATAAAAATGGATATCAGATTTGAAAAACGCGAAGTATTAAAAGACAAACCGGATCAGAAAAATCTTGGATTTGGAAAATATATGACCGATTATATGTTTGTAATGGACTGGGAAAAGGACAAGGGGTGGACAGACGCACGTATTGTACCGCATGAACCGATTTCCATGGAGCCTTCTTCTGTCGTACTGCATTATGCGCAGGAAACATTTGAGGGATTAAAAGCATATCGGACGAAAAGCGGAAAGATTCAGTTGTTCCGTCCGGATATGAATGCGGAGCGGATGATTCGTTCCAACGACCGTCTGTGTATGCCTCCGTTTCCGGTAGATATGTTTATTGAAGCGATCAAAGCACTGGTAAAAGTGGAAGAAGACTGGGTTCCGTCGGAACCGGGAACTTCCCTGTATATCCGTCCGTTTATGTTTGCTTCGGAATCTGCATTGGGAGTGCATATGGCAAATGCATATAAATTTATGATCGTTTGCTGCCCGGTAGGCGCATATTACCCGGAGGGGATCAATCCGATCAAAATACTCGTAGAAGACGAACTGGTCCGTGCCGTACAGGGCGGCACCGGGTTTACAAAATGCGGCGGAAATTATGCGGCTTCTATTTTGGGGCAGGTAAAAGCGGAGAAAATGGGATGTACCCAGGTGCTGTGGCTGGATGGTGTTCACCGGAAATATGTGGAAGAAGTCGGCACGATGAATATTATGTTTAAGATAGGCGGCGAGATTATTACGGCGCCGATTGATAGCGGTACGGTGCTGGCAGGCGTAACCAGGGATTCCATGCTGCATATTTTAAAAGACTGGGGATATACGGTAAGGGAAGAAAGACTGTCCATTGACGACCTGATGAAAGCCGGGCATGATGGTTCTTTAGAGGAAGTATTCGGTACCGGGACGGCAGCAGTTGTTTCTCCTGTCGGAGAACTGGTATATAAAGAGGATACCGTTACAGTGAATAATTTCCAAATCGGGGAGCTGACGCAGAAATTATACGATTATCTGACCGGAATTCAATGGGGAAATGTAGAAGACAAATATGGGTGGATGATGGAGGTTTAAAAGAGCCAGATCGTACAGCTATGTAAGCATAACGGTTTTCCTCATGGTTTGTGAGAATAAATTCAAATTATATTAAGAAATTTCTTTGATTATCTTAACGCATTTTGAAAACAGACGTATTATAATAAGGGCAGTTAGCGGAAAGCTGGCTGCCTTTATCTGTGGCAATGGAAGACTCGCGAAGCGTGGGTTTTTGTTGTTTGTGATAATAGAATCTTTACAGGAGGAGTAAACAAATGAAAAAAGATGATTTAGGATATATCAGGGAAAAAAGTAAATCGGGGAATGTAGCGATTATTCTCATTCTGGTAGTAGCGTTGGGAATTGCCGGCGGCCTGACTGCTATCAAAACGACAGAAGATCTGGGAAATCTGGCTGCAGCATGGGAGCAGCCAGATCAGGACACCCAACAGCATATCACACAAAAATAGCTGGGCAGTACATTGCAACAGAGCATGGTACAGCAGGTCAGCGTATTACCGCAGAGCAAAGTACAGAAAATCGGTACATTGCAACAGAGTATAGTACAGCGGATCAGCGCAGTTCGGCAATGCGTGTAGTCGCTACATAGATCGCGGATATTTTATACCATGTGGAATAGTCAATATCGCCGGTAACAGGAAGTCCAAAAATGGACTGGAATTTCCGGACAGCGTTTTGCGTCTGGCTTCCGTAGATTCCGTCTGCCGTAACTCGTGGGATAGCCGGATAGGAACGGGAAATGGCGTTCAGTTCTTCCTGGATCTGCCGCACTTTGCTGCCGGAAGAACCGACCGTCAGGGTAACGCGCGGCCAGGAAGCCGGTACGCCGGATACTTCTTCCGCGGTATTGATATAAATATCGCTACCGTAATAATAGCGCAGGATTTCGATAGCCGAATATCCACGGTCACCCAAATATTTGCTGCCCCACTGGCTCATCCAGCCGTCGCAGGTTACCTGTCTTCCGTCGCAGTACTGTGTCAGGATAGGCTGCCTGACATTCGGACGTGAAAGAAAGTTGGTAAACAGTTCGTCTACAATCTGTGAAATGCTCTGGTAAATGGTTTGGCCGTAATTCCATTTGTGGTCATAAGCCGTGGAGGAGGTAATTGTAAAATCAAAACCCTGGTTTCTGTACCACTCTGTATATACCCGGTTTAATGTGAAAGATTGAATCGCGAGTATATTTGCGCGCAGCGTAGCGTCCGGCCAGGTAGCGTATATTTCGCTGCTGGCGACATTTTTAATATAATCCGTATAGCGGACATAGTAGTTGTTGGCGTTGCGGTCTGACGGCGGGCCGTCGTGGACAATGATATATTCCGGGATGACGACTCTGCTTAAAACAATTTCGCCGGTTTCCGATACCGTTTTGATTTCGTCTTCCGGGATTTTCGGAGGATAGCTTGCGTACAGGGTATTGGCCGGGAGCACAATGGTTTCAAAGTCTTCGCTGGTTGCCCCCTCGTCATCCATAGAAACATTTTGAATGGCGGTCTGGCCCGGGAATATTTCAATGCCGCTGATTTCTATCGGAATATATCCCGGAGCAGATACGCGGATCGTGTACAGGCTGTAAGGCTGGTATTCGCGTGGCGTCATGGAATAGGAGAGGGGCGGAGTAACCAGCGTAATCATCGGCGTTTGCCCGGACTCATCGGTTAGCGTGGTTTGTGGGGGTTCTGCCGGATCTCCGGTAAATACTATTTGCACGGTAGCGCCTTCGATCGGTTTTAAATAACCGGCTGTAGTGACATTTACCTGTAAGGTGCCGAAATAAGTTTCAGCGGATTCCGAATTACCGTTCATGGATTCGCTATTATCCGAACTATCATTCATAGATTCATCATTTTCCAAATTACCGTTCATGGATTCGCTATTATCCAAACTATCATTCATGGAATCATTGTTTCCGGAGTTGTCGTTTGTGGATTCACTGTTTCCGGAGTTGTCGTTTGTGGATTCGTTATTTTCATTGGACACCGTGCCGTTCTCCGGGCTATTTTCTGTATTTTCACTACGGGCTTCCGGCTGATTTTGGCGTTCGCTGTCGTCTTCTTCCTGCATGATTTTGATAATATTTGCAGACATACGTTTCCTGCTTTGCTTTTTGTTACATGATATGTAATAGCCGGAAATATGTGAAAGGCAAAAAATCTTCGCATGCATGGATCTTAATTTCCGGAGAAAACTTATGTTTTGACACAAAAACACCTCTTAATCAGATTTTGGTTAGTTATCTCGTCTGCGTAAGAGGTATCATATCAGGAAAACCGGCAAGTCAAACTGTGAATTACTCGATATTCGTTATATTGGTTATTCTTTGATAATATCTAATTCGGTAAGGTTAATTCCCGATGCTGTTAATATAACCTTTAATGCTGTATAGCGTCTTTTCATTTTTTTATATGCGTCTGAGTCTTTCTCGCAGGATATCATATAATCCTGTAACCGTTCAAATTCCTCTACATTTTTTTGCATCATTTCTTTTTCTGTCATTTCCAATACTTCCATAAAATCACCGCCTTTTTATAAGTATACTATATAGAAAGTGTAAAATCTATGGAATTAAGAAAGTTTGTGAAATAAGCGGAACTGTTGTAGCAATGTACTTTTTTCCGTATTTATATTGACATTGAATATGGAATGGAGTAATATAATATTAAAGTACGGATTTAATTACATTTAAAACTAAATATGGTAACAGTATACGGAGCCGGTGTATGGAACATAGTACGACTTGGCTGACTGCAGACTTACTGGTACACTGGCTTTTTGCTTGGAGGAAATATGTACGGTAATAAGGAAATATCAGAATACTTACAAAAAAAGTATCCGGGTTTAAGTATTAAGGCGGATACAGATGAACGAAAAATTGTTCGTTTGTCCGGCTGCTGCGACAGTTGGAGCCGGATCATTGATATCGGGCATGAGATCGCGGCTCTGCCCGATGTCCGTAACGTGGTAAGTGAAATGACGGTGAAAGGGATTGATATCCCCCAAAAAGATTATGTTTCTGTTGCTGCGGCAGGGAAATGCCGCGGAATCATAGGCGAAGCGGATGTGGTGATTATCGGAGCAGGTATTTCGGGCTGTGCAATAGCAAGAGAGCTTTCCCGCTATGATTTGAAAATAATTGTTGTGGAATCCGGGGATGATGTAGCATCGGGCGCTTCGAGGGCGAACAACGGATGTATTCATCACGGGATGGATTGTAAGAGCGGAACGTTAAAAAGCAGGCTCAATATTCTGGGCAACCGCCGTTATGACGACTGGGACCGCGAACTGCATTTAAATCTTGACCGCTACGGGTGTTTGGAAGTGGTTGAGAAAAAGGAAGATCTTCCGAAAATATACGAGAGATTTGAAAGAGGAATCATCAATGGGGTAGACGGTATTCAGATTGTAAACGCGCAGAGGGCGTATGAAATCGAGCCGGCCTTAAAGACGGAAAACGTAAATGTGGTTGCAGGATTGTATATGCCGAGCCAGGGAGCCGTGGAAACGCCGTATGTGTGTGTGGCGCTCGCGGAAAATGCAGCGGAAAACGGGGTAAAATTTTATTTTAACTGCCCGGTTGGAGATGTGGTTGTCCGGGAAAATCAGGTGCAGGCGGTCGTTACCGGAAAAGGGATCATACATACGCAATATGTGATCAATGCCGCAGGCGTTTATGCCGACGATATTGCCAAAATGGCCGGAGATCAGTTCTACACCATACACCATCGGCTGGGGACGATCGCCGTTTTGGATAAAAGCGAGCCTCCGACTTACCGGGTAATGATTGATAATCTCAGTACGCATGACAAATCGGATGCAGATAAAAATTCCAAAGGCGGAGGCAGCAATAATACGCCCGAAAAAAATATTCTCGTGGGTCCGTCCGCTTTTGAGTACTGGGATAAGGAAAGTGTGGATACGTCGAAAGAGGGTCTGGATTTTCTGCTTCAGCACTGCATGAGGGATCCTCATAAGGACAAAGGGGATATTATTCGTTTATTTGCAGGCGGCAGGCCCGCCGATTTTACGGAAGATTTCATTATTGAAAAGTCGGAGATTACGGCAGGATTTGTCCATGTGGCAGGTATCCAGTCGCCGGGAGTCGCTTCTGCTCCGGCGATTGCTGATCTGGTTGTGAATATCCTGAAAGAAGATATGGAATCGCGGCATCAGCCAATGAGGGAAAAAGCGGATTTTGATCCGATCCGCAAAACAAAGCCGGAGTTTCGTTTCCTGTCGCGGGAAGAACAGGCAGAGTTGATTGAGAAAGATTCCCGTTACGGGAAGATCGTTTGCCGCTGCGAACAGATTACAGAGGGAGAAATTGTGGAGGCGATACATTCGCCGGTCATTCCGGCTTCCGTAAATGCGGTCAAAAACAGAACCCGGGCAGGCATGGGCAGATGCCAGGGCGGATTCTGCCAGCCGCGCGTGTTGGAAATATTGGCCAGAGAATTGCATGTCCCATGGACGGATGTTACGTTAAACGGAGAAGGGTCCAACATCCTTCTGTATGACAACAGAAAGGAACGATAAGGCATTTATGAAAGAATATAAATATGATTTGGTGATTATAGGAGGAGGACCGGCAGGAATGTCTGCGGCTGTCGAAGCAGCGGAGCAGGACATTCAAAAAATTTTAATTATTGAACGGGATTCCCAGTTGGGCGGCATCCTGCAGCAATGTATTCACGACGGATTCGGGATTCACAGGTTCGGGCAGCGTCTGTCCGGCTGTGAATACGCGCAGCGGTATATTGATCTGCTGGCGGAAAAAAACGTTGATGTGGCGTTAAATACTATGGTACTGGAATTAACGGAAAAAAAGGAACTGTATACCGTAAATTCCAAAGAAGGAATGATGCATATCACAGCAAAGGCGGTGATTTTGGCTATGGGCTGCCGGGAACGGACCGCAAGCCAGGTATCAATCTGCGGAAGCCGCCCGGCAGGCGTGCTTACGGCGGGAAGCGTTCAAAGGTACATCAACGTGGAGGGTTACATTCCGGGAAAAAGGGCAGTAATTCTCGGAAGCGGAGATATCGGGCTGATCATGGCCAGGCGCATGACGTTAGAGGGAATCCGGGTGCTGGGAGTCTTTGAAGCGGCGCCCGCGCCGGGCGGCCTCACCAGAAACATCGTGCAGTGCCTGGAGGATTACCATATTCCGCTGACACTGTCCCATACCGTTACCCAGGTGCATGGGAAACAGAGGATAGAGGGCGTGACGGTTTCTGAAGTGGGGCCGGGATTTGAGCCTGTTTCGGGAACGGAGCGGTACATTCCGTGCGATCTGCTCGTACTGGCAGTCGGACTGATTCCCGAAAATGAACTGTCCAAAGGGGCCGGGGTACGTCTGGATCCGAAAACAAAAGGTCCCGTTGTGGACAATTGTATGATGACAAGTGTTCCGGGTATTTTTGCGGCGGGCAATGTGTCCGTTGTTTTCGACCTCGTTGATTTTGTATCGGAAACGGGCGTGATTGCAGCGAGAGGGGCAGCTGGGTATATCAGAGGGGAATTGTCAGACCATCCGGAATATATCGACGTTTTGGCGAAAGAGAATATTAATTTCCTGATTCCCCAGCGGATTCGCAAAGATGCGGCGGAAAAAAGCAGGATTTTTCTCCGTGTCAGGAAACCGATGAAGAAAAACGAGCTTATATGTATGGGAAACGGAAAGATTATAGGAAAAAAACGGGCTATTCATGCGGCTCCCTCTGAAATGATGACGATATCCGTGACGCCGGGAGCAGTTGACGAAGTAGATGTGATGGTCAGGGAGGTGCAGCTATGAAACAGTATACGTGTATCGTCTGCCCTAACAGCTGTCTGATTGAGGTGGAAAAAACGGCAGACGGTATTTGGGTGTCGGGCAACCAGTGTAAACGCGGAGAAGATTTTGCGGTCAATGAGTATACATGCCCTATGAGGATGTTTACTTCTACGGTGCGGATTGAAGGAGGAATTGTTCCAAGGATATCCGTGATTTCCGATGCGGAAATTCCGAAGAGCGAACTCCGGAATTGCCAGGAAAAACTGATGCACGTGGTGATTCAGGCGCCGGTAAAATGCGGTGAAGTGATAGTGAACAATATTTGCGGAACAGGAGTGAATATTGTCGCGTCCAGGACTTTGTAGGGAGGAAAGATGATGGAATTAAAAAAACAGGTAACGGGAAGTCTGGCAAAAATTGTCGGTGAAAATAACGTTATTTATGATAAAGACGCGCTGGCGGCGTCGGATCCGATTATGGTCCGCATGTATGAAAAAGCATACGCTATTCCGTCGCCGTATCAGGCGCTTTGCTGTGTAAAAGCGCATACGGAGAATGAAATTTCCGAAATTTTGAAATACTGTAATGAGAACGATATTCATGTGATCGGAAGAACCGGGGGGAGCAGTTCCGAAGACCAGCTTCTGGTCGTGGATGACAGGACGATTTATCTGGATGCGTCGGAAATGAATAAAATTGTAAAGATCGATCCGGTCAATATGGTGGCTACGGTACAGTGCGGTTTGTCCATGGAAACTTTCGAACAGGAAGCAAACAAGGCGGGGCTGACGACCGGCCATTGTCCGCAGTCCCGTCCGCTGGCGTCTGTCGGCGGCCTGGTTGCGACGAGATCAATCGGACAGTTTTCTACTTACTATGGCGGCATAGAAGATCTTCTGTGCGGAGCCAGGGCCGTGCTGGCAACCGGACATATCATGGAGATCCGTCCGGTTCCGAGAAGGTCTGCGGGGCCGGATCTGAGGCATCTGCTGCTGGGGTCGGAAGGCGCCTGGGCGTTTATTACGGAAGCGACGGTAAAATTGTTCCCGTACCATCCGGAAGACATGTGGAAAGGCGGATATATCGTAAAGGATTTCCAGACGGGGATCGACTGTATCCGGGATATTATGGTGCAGGGGTACAAACCGGCCGTAGTACGTCTTTACGATAAAGCGGACGTAGATGAAAATTACGGTTCCGTGAAATTAAAAGATTCCGAGGCGTTTATGTTCTTTACGGCGGAAGGGCCGAAAGAAATGGCGCGTATAACCGGCGAAGCCATCGACCGGACGGCAAAAATATACGATGCGCAGTACATAGGTACCGCGGCGGTGGATCATTGGTTTGAAACAAAGAACAATGTCTGTAAAGTGATTGGGACGGAATATGATTACCGGCGTTTCCGCGAAACAGGCGTATACAATTCCACGATTGAGATTTGTGCAAACTGGGAAGACATCGGAAAAATATACGAGGATGCCATAAGTATGCTTCCGGAAAAGGTACCGGCGCTGACCATGCTGGGCGGCCATGTTTCCCACAGTTATATGAACGGGACAAACGTCTATTTCGTATATGCTATGAAGATTGAGGATCCGGAGAATGCGACAAGCGAGATTCGGGGATTTATCCATACGCTGTGCGACATCGTGCTGAAATATCCGTCCGGGACGATCGTACACCATCACGGAGTGGGCAAGGTCCGGGTGGCAAAAATCAAAGAAGAACTCGGCAGTTCTTTTGAAATGTTACAAACCATCAAAGAAGCATTTGATCCGAATGGAATTATGAATCCGGGCTGTCTGGTACCGTTGGAGAAAGAATGAAAAAATATTTTCTGATTATTGACGAAGGAACGACAGGAACGCGCGCGGTGATATACGATAAACAGTTTCGCGCGGTCAGTTACACTTATACAGAGATTACGCAGTACATGCCGAAAGAAGATATCGTAGAGCATGATTTTGAAGAAATTTATGAAAAATCGGTCGCTGTGTGCCGGGAAGCCATGCAGAAAGCAGGGATTCTGCCGGAGGAGATCATTGCCATGGGCATAACGAACCAGAGGAATACGCAATGCGTGTGGGACAGGAAAACAGGAAAGCCGCTGTTAAAAGGAATCGTATGGCAGGATACCAGAACGAGAAAACTTCTGGATGAGATGCGCAGGATGGATTGTATCCGGATGCATGAAGTCAGGCATTGCGGCCGGCGTTATGTGGTAAATTCCTCTCCCGTCACGCTGCGGTGGATCATGGACCACAGACCGGATATCGCGGAAAAAATGACGGCCGGCGAAGCGGCGTTCGGCAGTGTGGATACCTGGCTGGTCTGGAAATTTACAGGCGGCAGGGTCCATGCGATGACATATTCCAACGCGTCTTCTCTGGGGATATATGACATGATAGAAGATTGCTGGTGCGCGCCTGTATTTGAGGGTACCGGCGTGCCTATGTCGGTGCTGCCGGAATTGTATGAAGAAGTATCGGATTTCGGTACGACGGACGTATTTGGCGCGCCGATTCCGATCACTGCGGTAATCGGAGATCAGCAGGCTTCTATGTTTGCCCAAAATTGCAGAAGCGTGGGAACGGTAAAATGCACAAACGGTACCGGAACCTTTATGGATATCAATATAGGCAGCAAATATGTCCCGCCGCAGACGGAACTGGCGGCAATGGTGGCATGGAGTATTCACGGGCAGAAAACTTACCTGTATGAAAGGATGCTTCCGGTGGCCGGTTCCGCAGTCCAGTGGCTGAGGGACGGCCTTGGCGTTATCAAAGACGCGGCGGAAAGCTATGATATGGCAATGTCCGTACCAGATACGGGCGGCGTCCTGTTTGTCACAAGCATGTCGGGCGTATATGCGCCGGCATTTGACCCATATTCACGCGGTACGATTTTCGGAATACACAAGGGAACCAAAAAAGAACATATCGTGCGAGCGACGATAGAGGGCATCGCATTCAGCCTTGCAGACGTGATGGATGTGGTCGCCGACCAGACCGGGATCGCGATCAAAGAGCTGAAAATAGACGGCGGAGCGTCGAAGAACGATCTGCTGGCACAGAGTTTTGCAGATTTTATCAGATGTAAAGTAGTCAGGCCGCAGGAGAGCGCCGGCCTGACCGCCGCAGGGGCGGCTCGGTTAGCAGCGGTCGGGGCCGGTATCTATACGTTGGAAACCCTGCCGGAAACGGAAACAGAAACGGATAAATTTTATCCGATGATAGACGAAGAAACTGCAAAAAGAAAGCTATCCCGGTATCGGGACGCTGTGGAGCGGGCAAAAGCATGGATGAAATGACAAATACAGAAATAATCAATGAAACAAAAAAGGCACATCAAATAATCGTATGTTTTAAAATCACAGACGATTATGATGAGATTCTGCCAAAAGAATGGAAAGCGCTGGCGTCGGGGAAGCGTCCGGAAACAGGGTATGTCAGAAGAATTTTCGGCTGTTTTGATGAAGCGGCGCTGGAAAACGGTTTGCTTTTGAAGCAGATGCTGCAAAGAGAAAGGCAGGATATACAGTTAACCGCCCTGACGTTAAACCCGGGATATTCGGAAAATTTAATAAAAAAAATCACGGCGGTGGGGTATGACCGCGTCGTTTGCCTGGAAAGCGGCAGCAATTATGATTTTGCACCGCAGAAAACGGCTCGGATTTTAAGCGGTTTTATCAAACAAGAGGAAGACGTTTCTTATATTATCACCGGAAAGCAGTGCGCGCCGGGCAGCAGCGGCATGGTTCCTTTCTATCTGTCGGAATATTTGAAGCGTCCTCTGATCAGAGATGTTGTGGAATTTGTGAATACAGGCCGTCGGATTTGTGCGGTGGCGGAGTATCCGGACCGTTTTAGCTGGAAAGCATTGGCTTCCTGTGAAATATTCAGCATGGGAAACAGCAGAAAATCTTTCCTGCGTATTCCGACGTTGCGGGAAAAAATGAAATACAGATCTTTTGAACCGGAATGCAGGCAGGCAGACCTGTTCCATGATGATACCGGTATGCGTTTTTTTGCCGTGAATCAGGAACGGAATGTACAATTTACAGATGAAGCGCGATTTGCGGAACTTTGCACGGATTTGGTTGGTCAGGAGAAACAGGATGAAAGTTTTACAGATACAGGTTTCTGAAGAAGATATTGACCTGGGCGGCCAGGGGATGAGCACCGCCGACATCATTGCCATTGGCAAACAGGGGAAAAGCGCGGCAGGCATCATTGCCATTGGCGAGCAGGGGAAAAGCGCCGCCGCCCGTTTGTCGGCAGAGCTGGAAATACCGTGTCTGTCAGGGGTCAGTGAAATAAGGCCAGTGGGGGACAGACTGGAGGTATCCTATGATGCGTATCAGGCAAATGTTAAAATAAGGCAGGAAGTGCCGTTACCGGTTCTGTTAGTGCTGAAACCGGAAGCAGAGGACGCCCTGGACGCCGCGGATATTTTTGAAATTGAAAAGTGCCGGATTGCGCCGGAATCCTGCGGGAATACGGAAGTATTTACCGAAAAAAAAGAAGAAGTTTCGGGAAACTTTGAGCAGGATACGATCTTTGTGATCGGACATGGAGCAGGCAGTAAAGAAAACGCGCAGGAAATCTGTGCATTTGCTTTAAAATACGGATTCGGCGTAGGCGCTACCAGGCCGGTGGTTACGGACGGGTGGGTTGCGTCCAGGTATTTGCTGGGAATTTCGGGCAGTGTAATAGCGCCCCGGGTATGTATTGTGCTGGGGGCGTCCGGTTCACAGGCTTTTATGGCGGGAATCGGGAACAGCGAAATTATTTTCAGTGTCAATACAGACGAACATGCCATGATATATGAAAAGAGCGATTATGGACTGGTAATGGACTGTATGCAGTTTATCAGGAAATTAGATGCAAAATGGAGGAAATCATCAGGTGAGTGATGTAGCGGGTACTTTTTTATCGGACGAATCGGGAATCCGGGGAGAGGCAGACAGAATTGTATTTGTGAACAGCAAAGAAGAGATTGCCCGAATATTTGCAGACGGAGGGCATTGGACCATTCAGGGGGCGCAGACCGGAATCAGCGGCGCGGCAGTGCCAAATGGCGGCGGAATCTGCAATTGTTCCAAATGGAGCGGCGTGCTTCAAACGGGTATGTTAGAAGAAACGTATTTTATTGACGTACTGCCGGGAACTACATTACAGGAATTAAAAAAAGCGATTCCGAGAGGTTGGTTTTTTCCGGTAGATCCGACGGAAGATTCGGCGACGATAGGCGGAATGTTTGCAACTAACGCAGCCGGGCCATGCGCGTTTTATTATGGGAGAATGTCGGACTGGGTGTTGGAAAGCGACGTTTTTTTCCCGTCTTTCGGCTGGATGACGGTAAAGAGGGGAGAATGTCTGTTTTCCGTGCAGGGAGAGGTGCATTTGCCTGACGGCGCCTGCCTGAAAACGGAACCGGTTCCGGACGAACGATACATAGAGCAGTTGCTTCCGAAAGCCGGCATGGATCTGCTGGAACTTCTGGCCGGGAGCGAGGGCATGCTCGGAGTTTTGGGCAGAATCCGGCTCAGGCTGGAGAGGCAGTTTCAGGAAAGATGGAGTATCGTATGTTTTTTTGACGGGGACAAAAACGCCTTTGCGTTTTCTGACGGTATCGGTAAGCTGTTTGAAAAAAATCCGGATTGCCATTTGCTTGCTTTGGATTTTCTGGGAGAAAAATCTATTGCCAATTACCGAAAATATGCGGGAGAAATTACCGCATATCGGGATATACCGGAACTTTCCAAAGATTTTTCGGCGGTCATGGCGGAATTTTCGTCAAATGAGCCTCAGGTGATAGAAGAACTGATCGGCGATCTGTTTGCATGGATAGAGGAATGTGGCGGAAGCGATGAAAATACATGGGCGGCGGACACAGAAGAAGAGCGGGAAAAAATCCGCAAATTCCGTCATGCCGTTTCGGCGTGTATCAATGAAAAGATCACGGAGAACAGAAGCAGATGCCCGGCTGTTACAAAATTATCGGTTGACGCCGCGTGCGGGAGCCGGAAACCGCAGGATATGTTTGATTGCCTGGAGCAGATGGTGAAAGCTGCGGAACATGCCGTAATTATCCATATGGGAACCGGAATATTCCATATTGATTTTTTTGCCAAAACGCAAAAAGAGTGGCGGCAGGCAATGGAAATCAGGGAACGTATTTTTGATCTTTTTACAGAACCAGGGGGCACGATTGCGGCGGAAAACGGCGTGGGAAAAGGAAAGCGTTCCTGTTTGCAGCGGATGATATCACCGGGACAGAAAAATACCGCGGAGCAGGTAAAAGGGTTTTTTGACAGGGAGCGGCAGTGCAATCCGGGGAACGGCGTGTGTTATAGATCCGTGTATAAATAACTTGACAATATGGTAAATAGTTGATAGAATTAGAATGTAATTAAAAACGTACATTATATTAATATATAATATTGATAAAGGAGGGAAATTTTTTTTTGACATAATAGTACGGTAAAACGTACAGAAAAAAACAACGGATAAAAAGAGAAAAGGAGAAAGGGTTAACGAATGAAAAGAAAAATATTATCTATGGTATTGGTGGGTGCAATGGGCGCGGTTTTATTAGCAGGCTGCGGGAACGCAGGAAGTACGGAAAACGCTGAAAATACAGGCGGCGCGGGGAATACTTCCCAAAAGGAAGAGGCGGCGGCGCCGCAGGAAACCGAAGCGGATGTTTCGGCAGCGCCGGAAGAAAACGGGGATATGGCAGGGGCAGATGCCGGAAATTCCGACAAGGTTATTACCGGTTTTGACTGGCTGGCGGAGGAAGAGCCGGATTCAATGCACTATAAGGAATACGAGGAAAAACTCGGGGAGATCACAGCGGAAATGGTACCGGAAGGATTTTCGATCGGCGTTGTTTCCATGGCCTCTTCCAATGATTACTGGCAGGATGTGAACGCAGGCGTACAGGAACGCTGCGATGAGCTTGGAATCGAAGTCGCGGTTCAGTATTGTAACGGCCCGGCGGATTTTGAGGGGCAGCTGACGGCGGCCGAAACGTTGTACAATGCGAAGTACGACGCGTATATTTTCAGTCCGGAAGGCGACGCCAATCTGGTGGAAATTACGAAAAAAATTACGGACGAAGGCTATCCGGTGATCAATGCCTATTGTTCCGAACTGGCGGACGCGACGATGTATATCGGTTCTATTGACAGCCAGACGGCCATCGAATCCGCAAAGAAAGCCATTGAGATAGTCGGAAACGACGGAATCGTAGCGGTTGCAGAGGGCGACGTGGCGTCGAAACTGGCGCAGACAAGAACTTATTATTTCATGGATTACCTGAAGAAAAATTCCAATATCACGGTAGAAGAGATTCCGGCCCAGTGGGATCCTACAACGGCCAGGACCATGACGACGGACTTGCTGACCGCTAATCCGGATGTTTCTTATATCTGGTGTAATAACGACGATTTGGCATTGGGCGTTTACGAGGGTTTACGGGAAGCAAATGCAACGGATAAGTGTACGGTTGTCGGTACTGACGGAACGAGCGCCGGCCTGAATTCGGTAAAATCGGGCGAAGTATACGGAACATTCTGGAATAATCCGGTATTGATCGGCAAACTCAGCGTGGATGCCTGCGTAAGGGCTGCGATTGGCCAGGATATCCCGCGTGTAGTTATGGTTGATGCGGAATTTGTAACCGTTGACAGCGTAGATGATTATATAAAAAAATAGTGATCTGACGCGAACATTTGGCAGACGTTTTGCCGCTCTGCGGTTTGTCAGGGCAGCAGGCTGCCTGCCGGGAGGTACGTGGACATGGAAAGCATATTAGAATTAAAAAATATTTCCAAAAGTTTTCGAAATACAAAAGCTTTGTCCGATGTTCATCTGCAGTTGTATCCGGGAGAAATACACGCCCTTCTGGGAGAAAACGGAGCGGGAAAATCTACGTTAATGAACATAATCTTCGGTTCGTACAAGCCGGATTGCGGCGATATTGTCTACAGAGGCGAACATACGTCTATTGATTCTCCGATGGATGCAAAGAGAAAAGGAATCGTTATGGTACATCAGGAATTGCAGCTTGTTCCTGACATGACGGTTTCCGAAAATATTTTTCTGGCGAACGAGCTTCTGATGCCTGTTACAAAATTAGTGGATTACAAAAAGATGGAAGCGGAATCGGATGAGTTGCTGAAACGGGTACGGGCGGATTTTTCGAGTAAGGAAAAAGTAAAGCATCTGAGTATTGCGCAGCAGCAGATGGTAGAGATCGCGAAAGCTTTAAGGATAGATTCCAAAGTGATGATTCTGGACGAGCCGACGTCGAGTTTGACGGATAAGGAGATTGACCGTCTGTTTATCATTATGAAACAGTTAAGGGCAGAGGGAAAAGCGTTGCTCTTTGTATCTCACCGTATGGAAGAAATTTTTCAGGTGGCGGATCGGATTACGATTTTGCGGGACGGAAAATTTATTGATTCCATGCCGGCGGAGGGAGTCGGTCGGGAAGAATTGATTTTTAAGCTGACTGGAAGAAAAATCCAGAGCGTGTTTAACACCGGGAGTTTAAAGGGTGAGAAAAAAGTCGCATTGTCCGTGAATAATCTGAAAGATGCGAATGGCAAACTTGTCGGCGACGGAATCAGCTTTGATCTTTACAAAGGGGAAATCCTTGGTTTTTCGGGACTGGTCGGTTCCGGGAGGACGGAGATTGCCCGCCTGATTTTCGGCGCGGACAAAATAAAGTCCGGTGAGATTTTAATGAACGGGAAGCAGATTCAGATCCGTTCGATCAAAGACAGTATGAAGCAGGGTATCGCATTGATTCCGGAGAACCGCAAACTGGAAGGCTTTGTCGGCATATCCAGGAATATGAACAATGTCAGTATGAGTTCCTATGAAAGGCTGCAAAAACATGGGATTCTCCTGGATAAAAATATTCTGGAAAATGCCAGGATATTTATGAAAAAGCTGTTGGTGAAACCGGACGACCCGATGAAAGCTACGCAAAACTTAAGCGGAGGAAACCAGCAGAAAGTGGTCATTGCCAAATGGCTGTGCACTTCGCCTCAGATCTTAATTATGGACGAACCTACAAGAGGAATTGATATCGGCGCCAAAGAGGAAATTTATCATCTGATGAAAGCGCTTACCGAACAGGGGGTTTCTATTATTATGATATCTTCGGAACTGCCGGAAATCCTTATGATGAGCAACAGGGTGCTGGTGATGTGCGAAGGCAGGGTCAGTAAAATACTGGACCGGGAAGATGCGACGGAAGAAATCATTTTGAATTATTCGATGGGAGGTTCCTAATGGCTGGGAAAAATTTTCAAATGGCGAAAACAGGAAAACAAAGTAAGCTGAAAATCATTTTGAATAATCGTTTAACGGGTATTATTCTGGTACTGATCGGAATGATTATCGTATTGGCGGTCGCCTCCCCGGCATTCATGACGTCTTCTAACTGGCTCAGTATTCTGAATCAGGCGTCTTTAAAAGGAATCCTTGCGATCGGGATGACGTTTGTCATTGTCGGTTCCGGCATAGACCTTTCTGTCGGGGCGCTGATGTCGGTCTGCGCGATGTTTCTTGCGGATATTTTATTAAAAGGCGGTATGCAGCATTTGTGGCTGGCAATTCTTGTCTGCCTGGTTTCCGGAATCGTATGCGGTTTTATAAACGGATTTCTGACTGCTTATGTGGGGCTGCCCGAATTCCTTCTGACAATGGGCACGATGAGTATCTTCCGGGGATTTGACTATGTATATACGGATTGCCAGACGATCCGGGGGCTGGATCAGAAATGGATCAATTTCTGGAATTCCGGTATCCCATGGCCGGCAATTATTATGATTGCACTGGCAGCGGCGGCATATCTGGTGATTAAGTTCACCAGATACGGAAGATACGTTTTTGCGGTGGGCGGCAATGAAACCGCGAGCAGGCTGTCCGGGATCAATACGAAATTTATTAAATGTATGAACTATGTATTAATGGGACTGATCTGCGGTATTTGTGCAATTGTATACGTAGGAAGAATGTCTTCGGCAGAAGCCGGCGCGGGGGATGGATTTGAACTGACGGCGATCGCGGCGGCGGCTATTGGCGGAGCGAGCCTTTCTGGCGGCCGGGGCAGTATCGTCGGAGCGGTAATCGGCGCATTGATTTTATCGGTGCTTTCCAATGGACTGACACTGTTAAGGGTGAGTTCTTATTATCAGACAATTTTTACGGGAGTAATTATTGTAGTGGCGATTCTGATCGACCGGTTCTCGAATAAAGATTAGTAATACACAGCGGGGCAGCCGCTTTTTGCGGAATAGTTGTTGATATAGCCTGAAATGTGGTGGTATAAAAATATTATCGGAACGTACCGTTTGCCGACAGATTTCCAGGCTGTGCTGTCAAAGAGGGAAATATTGGAAGAATTTTCAAGCAGTCCTTATCTCCGGGAAAATGGGCGAAATGGATTCCCCCGAGTTCACTGTCTGAGGTTTTCCTCATGGTTTACGAAGTGTCGGGAACGGAACATGTTTTTC
>JAAWJJ010000083.1 GCA_022796875.1 Eubacterium sp.
GATTTCCAGGCTGTGCTGCCAGAGAGGGAACCATTGACGGATTTTTCAGGATATCTTCTCCGGGAAAATGGGCGAAATGGATTCCCCCGAGTTCACTGTTCGAGGTTTTCCTCAAGGTCTGGGACGCACCTGGGCGGGACATGTTTTTCTTCCTGGACAGTCTTTCTGGTTTTTCTAACAGCGGCGTCAGGCACGTTCGATGAGGGTATGCCTTACGAAACTCGGGACTGCCATGGAAAATACCGGATTCCGGATCAACTTTGTATGGGCAGTCCCTCAGACAGCCGACCGGCATACCCATTCGTGCTTTCCCTGCCGCTGACAAGAAAAACACACAAAAGACTTCCAATGTAAGAAAGAACATTGTCCCGCCTCTGGTGCTCATACGTCTGACGGAAAACCGAGTTTGAATCGGGGGAATCAAATCACATCCGCCCATTCCCGGGGATTAGATATCCGAAAAATCAGGAACCGGGTTCCCGGCTCTGGCAGCACAGTCGGAAATCGACACAAAAAGAGCAGATAATATTTTTTATATCACCATAATTGAAAAATCAGGAATAAAACCGTTTCTTAAAAAAACGGCTAAATTGCCATCAGCTTTCCCCACCCCATGAAAAAACAACGATATTACAAAGAAATACCTTGTGAAATATGAACAAAATAGTTGTAATTGTTCAGAATGTTTAGTACAATATATTCATCACATGATTTGTATCGAAGCGGTATAGAAATCATAGAATTAAGAGTATGGGGGTACATAATATGAATGTATACACAACTGACAAGATTCGCAACGTTGCACTGTTAGGCCATGGCGGGAGCGGAAAGACTTCATTAATAGAGGCAATGGCGTATCTTTCAGGAATCACGAAGCGTCTTGGCAGGATTGAGGACGGCAACACATTGAGCGACTTTGATAAAGAAGAGATAAAAAGAAAGATTTCAATCAAAACAACGGTTGTTCCGATTGAGTGGGAAGGCGTAAAGATTAATTTTTTGGATACTCCCGGTTATTTCGACTTTATAGGTGAAACGGAAGAGGCACTGAGCGCCGCTGATTCGGCGATTATTGTAGTTTCCGGAAAATCAGGTATTGAAGTAGGCACAAAGAGGGCATGGGAACTTTGTGAAAAATATAAATTACCGCGTATCGTATTCGTGACGGAGATGGACGACGACAATGCAAGTTTCCGTCAGGTCGTATCCGACTTGCAGGATCTGTACGGCAAAAAGATCGCGCCGTTCCATCTGCCGGTCCGGGAGGACGGACAGTTTATCGGCTACGTAAACGTTGTACAGCAGACCGCAAAAAAATGGAATGATAAAGGCGGCGTGGACAGGTTTGACGTTCCGGATTATTCCCAGGAAAATCTCGGCATTTGCCGGGAGGCGCTGTTAGAAGCGGTAGCGGAAACCAGCGAAGAGTTTATGGACCGTTATTTCGGCGGAGAAGAATTTTCCGAAGACGAAATCCGCCAGGCGCTGCGTGTAAACGTATTGGACGGTTCTATTGTTCCAGTGCTCATGGGATCGAATATTATGGCAAGAGGCATGTATCCGCTGCTGTCAGATATTATCAAATATTTGCCGGGTCCGGACAAACGTCAGGTTGCCGGAGTAAATATTAAGACAAACGAAGTATTCCAGGCGGATTATGACTTTGCAAAACCGAAATCCGCATACGTATTTAAAACGATCGTCGATCCGTTTATCGGTAAATACTCCCTGATTAAAGTAAACTCGGGGGTGTTAAAGTCAGATGATACGCTTTATAACCATGAACGCGACACCGAAGAAAAGATCGGTAAAATATACATTATGCAGGGAAACAAGCCGACGGAAGTAAAAGAGCTGCATGCCGGAGATATCGGCGCGCTGGCAAAATTAAACAGCGTGGTAACGACTGATACGCTGTCTACAAAAGCGAATCCGATCTTATACATTAAGGCGTCAATTCCGAAACCGTATACTTACCGCAGATACAAAGCGGTAAACAAAGGCGACGAAGATAAGATTTCCCAGTCCCTTGCCAAATTAATGCAGGAAGACCTGACGATCCGCAACGTCAACGATGCGGAAAACGGACAGACGCTTCTTTACGGCATGGGAGAACAGCATCTTGACGTAATCGTCAGCATGTTAAAGGAAAAATATAAAGTTGATATTGAACTGAGCAGGCCGAAAGTAGCGTTCCGCGAAACGCTGCGGAAAAAATCGGATGTGGAATCCAAATACAAAAAACAATCCGGCGGACACGGACAGTACGGCCATGTTAAAATGACGTTTGAACCATCCGGGAACCTGGAAGAAGCTTATCAGTTCGAACAGTGCGTAGTCGGCGGAGCCGTTCCGAAGAATTATTTCCCGGCAGTGGAAAAAGGGATTCAGGAAGCCGTATTGAAAGGGCCGGTAGCCGGATACCCGGTAGTCGGCGTAAAAGCCGTTTTGTACGACGGATCTTACCACCCGGTAGACTCTTCGGAAATGGCATTTAAAACGGCTGCGATCCAGGCGTTTAAGAAAGGCTTCATGGAAGCTTCCCCGGTTTTACTGGAACCGATTGCCAGCATGAAAGTCGTAGTGCCGGATCAGTATACCGGCGACGTCATGGGCGATTTGAATAAACGGCGCGGCAGAGTATTGGGAATGAATCCGACGGAATTTGGAAAACAGGAGATCGTAGCGGATATCCCGTTCATGGAACTGGTCGGTTACACGATGGATCTGCGTTCCATGACAGGCGGCAGCGGCGATTATTCGTACGAATTTGTACGCTATGAACAGGCTCCGTCCGATATTCAGGAAAAAGAAATTGCCAAACGGGCGGCAGGCGAGGAAGATTAAACCGTTTAAGGAATTTAAAAATAGAAAGAAAAGAACAAAAGAATCCCGCTTGCGGGATTCTTTGCTTGCGGCAGTCCGCCGGTTTCCGGTATGTTTTTGCATTTGCCGCAGTGCGATAAAAGGAGGATACTATAGCAATGGCAACACCATATAACCACAGGGAGATTGAACAGAAATGGAGGAAACACTGGGAAGAGCATCCGGTCAATGTCGATGACGGAAAAAAAGAAAAGTATTACTGTCTGGACATGTTTCCGTATCCGTCCGGCAACGGGCTTCATGTCGGGCATTGGCGCGGATACGTAATTTCCGATGTCTGGAGCAGATATAAAATGCTTCATAACTATTATGTGATCCATCCGATGGGCTGGGATGCGTTTGGCCTGCCAGCCGAGAACTATGCGATTAAGATGGGGGTCCATCCGGAAAAATCAACTGCGGAAAACGTAAAAAACATCAAACGTCAGATTCAGGAAATTGCCGCCGTTTACGACTGGGATATGGAAGTCAATACGACGGATCCGTCGTTTTATAAATGGACGCAGTGGATCTTTGTCAAAATGTTTAAAGAAGGGCTGGCCTATGAGAAAGAAATGCCGATCAACTGGTGCCCGTCCTGCAAAACGGGACTTGCCAATGAAGAAGTCGTAAACGGAAAATGTGAACGCTGCGGCGCAGACGTAACGAAAAAAAATCTGAAACAGTGGATGTTGAAGATTACAAAATATGCCGACCGGCTGCTCCATGACCTGGACAAGCTGGAATGGCCGGAAAAAGTAAAAAAAATGCAGGCGGATTGGATCGGGAAAAGCCAGGGGGCGGAAGTGGAGTTCCCGGTCGAGGGCATGCCGGAAAAGATCACCGTGTATACGACGCGGCCGGATACGTTATACGGCGCGACGTTTATGGTGCTGGCGCCGGAGCATGAATTGGCGGCCTCTCTTGCCACAGCCGAAACAAAAGAAGCCGTAGAAGAATATATTTACCAGTCTTCCTTAAAGTCTTCCGTGGACAGACTGCAGGGGAAAGAAAAAACAGGCGTATTTACCGGAACTTATGCGATTAATCCGTTAAGCGGGGAAAAAACGCCGATCTGGTTATCCGATTATGTACTGGCCGATTACGGCACGGGCGCGATCATGTGCGTTCCGGCGCATGACGACCGGGACTTTGAATTTGCAAAAAAATTCGGGATTCCGATCGTACAGGTCATTGCAAAAGACGGGAAAGAAATTGAAAATATGGAGGAAGCGTATACGGAAGCTTCCGGTACGATGATCCATTCCGGCGAATGGAACGGCATGGAGTCTTCGGTATTGAAAAAAGAAGCGCCGTCGATCATTGAGAAAAAGGGGATCGGACGCGCTACGACTAATTACAAATTAAGGGACTGGGTATTTTCCAGACAGCGTTACTGGGGCGAGCCGATTCCGATTATCCATTGTCCGAAGTGCGGCTGCGTGCCGGTACCGGAAGAAGAACTGCCGCTGCTTTTGCCGGAAGTGGATTCCTACCAGCCGACCGGCACCGGGGAATCCCCGTTGGCGGATATTACGGAATGGGTCAATACGACCTGCCCGTGCTGCGGCGCGCCTGCGAAACGGGAAACGAATACGATGCCGCAATGGGCCGGGTCTTCCTGGTATTTCTTACGGTATATTGACAGCAAAAACGATAAAGAACTGGTGTCAAAAGAGAAAGCGGACAAATATCTTCCGGTGGATATGTATATCGGCGGAGTGGAACATGCGGTACTGCATTTATTGTATTCCCGTTTTTACACAAAATTCCTGTACGATATCGGAGCCGTGGATTTTGAAGAGCCGTTTACAAAGCTGTTTAATCAGGGCATGATCACCGGGAAAAACGGAATCAAAATGAGCAAATCAAAAGGAAACGTCGTATCGCCGGACGAACTGGTACGCGATTACGGCTGCGATTCGCTCCGTATGTATGAATTGTTTGTCGGCCCGCCGGAACTGGATTCCGAATGGGACGACAGGGGCATCGACGGCGTTTACCGTTTTATGAACCGGTTTTGGAATCTTTGCATCGGCCAGATTGGTTCCGGCGCCCAGGAAACGAAAGAACTGGTCAAAGTACGGAACCGCCTCGTAAAAGATATTACGACACGTTTGGACAGCTTCAGCTTAAATACTGTCGTATCCGGATTTATGGAATACAACAACAAACTGATTGAAATGTCCAAAAACGACGGGGTCGACCAAAAGACCCTGGAAACTTTCGTGATTCTGATGGCGCCGTTTGCGCCGCATATCAGCGAAGAACTTTGGAGTCGTCTGGGGCATGATACGTCCGTATTTGAAAACAGATGGCCGGAGTATGACGAGAAACTGATTCAGGACGAAGAAATCGAGATTGCGGTCCAGATTAACGGCAGGATGAGAGGAACCGTTCTGCTTGCAAAAGACGCTGCAAAAGAAGAAGCGATCGCGGCTGCAAAAGAAGCGGTTGCCGACAAACTGACCGGAAACATTGTGAAAGAAATTTATGTTCCGGGCAGGATTGTTAATCTTGTGATGAAATAATAATGTAAAACGATGATATAAAATAAGGATATGTAAAAATGGTATCGCCGTAAAGCGACGGTACCATTTTTCTTTGAAAAAGCGGCTGAAAACAGACTGCGCCATATAAAATCACTTTTTTTTGTTCATCATTCGATAGATCATATCGGCTTTTGCCTGTTCTGCTGGGGAAAGCCGGGATTTTAAAATAGAAAACATCAAATCCGTTTCCTGTGAAGTAAACTGTACGTTCTCTTCTTTGGAAGTATTCATTGCCTGCATGAGCACAGAAGCCATTTCCGTGGCGGAAGACGTTGTGTTCTGGCCGGCAAACCGTCTTAAGAAATTTAATTTGTCCGGGTTGATATTGCGGAACTCCGGATTGTTCAATACGTCGTCGTTGTTCATACATTTCCTTTCTCGCTGCGCATCATTTCATAAGCATGCAGCATGTCATAGGCATTTAAAAAGTTGTCGATTGTTTCCAGTTCGGATTCCGTACAATATTCTTTAACGGAATTTAAAAGATGAAATACGGAAGGTTCTTCTTCCACTTCGCATATTTTCAAATCATTTTCCTGCGCGGAAAACATCCGCATCGTCTGCTGCAGTTCTATAATACGTACAAAAGCAGACAACATCCGCTGACGTTTGGCGTCTGCAAAAGGAATCGCTGACTTTATCATCTGCACATGCCTGTTTTGAGTGATTTCATCAAATAGCGTCGGTTTCATGATCGTTCACCTGTTTATTTTATTATTAACAATGTATGAGAACAGACGGAAAAATATCCCACAAAACGAGAGTTTTTCTTAGCACCTTTTAGAAGTTGAATCTTATAATAAATAAAAAAGGAATAGAAAAGGAATCAAAATATATGGGAAGGCTGATTCGGGATGGAAATCAGGTCTATGAAATAGATGAAGAGTGCATCAGGGAAAAAGAACGAAAGGAACATGACTGGCAGACGCAAAAAACAGAAGAAGAGGGATATAACCATCAACCGCAGAAAAGAAATCATAACGGTCGAATGGGAAATCGATTTCCTTTTGGCAGATAAGAAAAAACGGAGCCACTTTCAAAAATGGCTCCGTTTTTTTGGAATCGAATTAGAATCCGCATCCGCCGTTGTTGCCGCAGCCGCAGCAGCTCAGCAACAGAATCAGCCAGATGATGTTGTCGCATCCGCATCCGCCGTTATTGCCGAATCCGGTTCCGCCGTTACCGCCGCAGCAGCATAATAACAGGATCAGCCAGATAATGTTGTTGTTGCCGTTTCCTTCACATCCACATCCACAGTTTGTTGCACTTAAATCACTCATTGAGTAACCTCCATTAAAATGTTTACACTTCATACTATGTGGGAAACAAAAATGCGTGCATATATTTCTTTACTTTTTTTCCGGAATTGTTTAAAATGATACACGAAACACAGATAACTATATGTGATATGCTCTTACGGTTAACGTCAGGTGTCAGGAGTATATAAAGTAAAAACGGAGGGATTTACGTGGATAAAATAGCGATGACAACACCATTGGTAGAAATGGACGGGGATGAAATGACCCGTATTCTCTGGAACATAATAAAAGAAGAACTGATCTGCCCTTTTGTGGATTTAAAGACGGAATACTATGACCTGGGGTTAAAGCACCGGAACGAAACCGACGACCAGGTCACGTTTGATTCCGCGAACGCAACGAAAAAGTACGGCGTGGCGGTAAAGTGCGCGACGATTACGCCAAATGCCGCGAGGGTAAAAGAGTATGATTTGAAACAGATGTGGAAAAGCCCGAATGGGACGATCCGCGCGATTCTGGACGGAACGGTATTTCGGGCGCCGATTACGGTAAAAGGTATTGAGCCATGCGTAAAAAACTGGAAGAAGCCGATTACAATCGCACGTCATGCGTACGGGGATGTTTATAAGGCAACGGAAATGAAGATTCCGGGCGCCGGGAAATGCGAACTGGTCTATACGGACGAAAACGGTACGGAAACCAGGGAGTTAATTCATGAATTTACCGGGGCGGGCGTCGTTCAGGGACAGCATAACTTAAACGGTTCGATCGAAAGCTTTGCCAGAAGCTGCTTTAACTATGCGCTGGATACGAAACAGGATTTGTGGTTTGCCACGAAAGACACGATTTCCAAAAAATATGACCATACGTTTAAAGATATTTTTGACGAAATTTACGAAAAAGAATACGATGCAAAATTTAAAGCCGCGGGCATTGAGTATTTTTATACGTTAATCGACGACGCCGTAGCCCGGATTATGAAAGCAGAGGGCGGATTTATCTGGGCATGCAAAAACTATGACGGGGACGTTATGAGCGATATGGTAAGCTCCGCGTTCGGTTCGCTTGCCATGATGACTTCGGTACTCGTTTCTCCGCAGGGATATTACGAATACGAAGCGGCGCATGGAACGGTACAGCGTCATTATTACAAACATTTAAAAGGAGAGGAAACTTCCACTAATTCCGTAGCTACGATCTTTGCCTGGACAGGGGCGCTGCGGAAACGCGGGGAACTGGACGGCCTGCCGAAACTCAGCGAATTTGCGGATAAGCTGGAGCAGGCATGCCTGTCTACGATCGAATCCGGGAAAATGACGAAAGACCTGGCTCTGATTACTACGCTTGCGCATCCGGTCGTGTGTAACAGCAGAGAATTTATCGCAGCGATCCGGGAAACGCTGGAAGGATTATTATAAGGAGAAAAAGACATGATTTTAGCCTGCCAGAATATCAGCAAAGCCTTTGGCGACGAGAAAATCATACAACATGCTTCGTTTCATCTGGAAGAGAACGAAAAAGCGGCGATCGTTGGAATTAACGGCGCAGGCAAGACGACGCTTTTAAAAATGCTGGTCGGCGAATATGAGCCGGAAGAAGGAACGGTCACGTTTGCCAAAGGAAAGACGTTCGGATACCTGGCGCAAATACAGGAAGTGGACGGCGACGCCGGCATTTATGAAGAAGTTTTAAAAGAAAAAGCGGATATCATCCGCATGGAAGAAAAGTTAAAAGCTATGGAAGATCAGATGTCCGAGGTGCCGCAGGAGAAGCTGGAAAAATTTATGGAGGATTACCATAAGCTTCACGACAGCTTTGAAGCGGCAAACGGGTACGCTTACCGCAGCGAAGTAACGGGCATCATAAAAGGCCTCGGATTTCAGGAAAAAGATTTCCAAAAAAAGATGTCGGAATTGTCGGGAGGGCAGAAAACACGGGTATGTTTATGTAAGCTTCTGGTGTCGAAACCGGATTTGATTATACTCGACGAGCCGACAAACCACCTTGATATCGAATCGATCGCCTGGCTGGAAAACTATCTGCTCAATTATAAAGGCGCGGTACTGATCGTATCGCATGACCGTTATTTCCTGGATAAGATCGTGACAAAAGTTATAGAAGTCGCCGCACGCCAGGTTTCGGTTTATGACGGGAATTATACTGCGTATGCAAAAAAGAGCCGGGACAGGAGAGAGGCGCTGCTAAAACAGTATTACAATCAGCAGCAGGAAATTAAACACCAGGAAGAAGTCATAGAAAAATTAAAATCGTTTAACCGCGAAAAATCCATCCGGCGCGCGGAAAGCCGGGAAAAAGCGCTGGAAAAAATCGAACGCCTGGAAAAGCCGGCGGAAGAAAACGCAGAGATGCGCCTGGCGCTTACGCCGCGTATCACAAGCGGAAACGACGTGCTCCGGGTAGAATGCCTGAGCAAAAGCTTTGATACGCAGCAGTTGTTTTCAAAAGTGGATTTTGAGCTGAAACGCGGGGAACGCGTCGCCTTAATCGGCGCGAACGGAACCGGCAAGACTACGATGTTAAAAATTATCAACGGACTGATCGAAGCGGACGGCGGAACGGTAACGACGGGCGCGAACGTCCAGATCGGATATTACGATCAGGAGTACCATGTCCTGCACAGCGAAAAGACCATATTTGAAGAAATATCAGATACGTATCCGGAACTTAACAATACGCAGATCCGCAATGTGCTGGCCGCTTTTCTATTCACCGGGGAAGAGGTGTTTAAACAGATTTCCAGTTTGAGCGGCGGGGAAAAAGGCCGGGTGTCGCTGGCCAAACTGATGCTGTCCAACGCGAATTTCCTGATTCTGGACGAGCCGACGAACCATTTGGACATTATTTCGGAAGAAATTCTGGAAGAGGCGTTAAATTCCTACAGCGGCACGGTATTTTTCGTATCGCACGACCGTTATTTTATCAATCGGACTGCTACAAGGATTCTTTGCCTGGACAGACATTCGCTCGTCAATTACCTCGGGAACTACGATTATTACCTCGAAAAGAAAGCGGAACTTACCCCGCAGGGAGAAGATTTGGACAGCAGGGAGAAAAAGACAAAGGCTGCGGACAAAAAAGCGGATTGGGCAAGGCAGAAAGAAGAGGCGGCCAGAAAGCGGAAGCTGGAAAACGAATTGCAGCGGACCGAACGGCAAATTGCCGAAAAAGAAGCCGTTTTAAAAGAAATAGACGCAGAAATGATGAAACCCGATGTGGCTACAAATTCTGCGAAACTAAATGAACTGAGCATAAAAAAGGAAAAAGGATCAAAAGAACTGGAAATTCTGTATCAGGCATGGGAAGAGCTGGCAGATCAAATATAAATATGAATCCGTGATCCCGGATGTTATTTTTCATAGGGTGGGGAAAGCCACGGGCAGTTTGGCCGTTTCTTTTGTAAAGCAGCTTTATCTGATATTTTTATCAGTATGGCGATATAAAAAATATTATCAAAACTTCCGTTTTGCCGACAGATTTCTAGGCTATGCTTCCAGAGAGGGAAACATTGGAAGAATTTTTATAGTATCCCTTATCTCCGGGGAAATGGGCGAAATGGATTCCCCCGAGTTCACTGTCTGAGGTTTTCCTCAAGGATTGGGACGCACCTGAGAGGGACATGTTTTTCTTCCTGGACAGCCTTTCTGGTTTTTCTAGCAGCGGCATCAAGCACGTTTGATGAGGGTATGCCTTGCGAAACTCAGGACTGCCAGAAAAGGAAAACGGAATCCAGCAAGTTTTGCAATGGCAGTCCCTCAGACAGTAGATCGGCATACCCATTCGTGCTTTTCCTGCCGCTGATAAGAAAAACATACAAAAGACTTCCAATGGAAGAAAAACAAAAGTCCCGCCTCCGGTGCTCGTGTGCCTGACGGAAAACCGAGTTTGAATCGGGGGAATCAAATCACATCCGCCCATCCCGGAGTTAGGGATACTAAAAATTCTGGAACCGGTTTCCCGGCTCTGGCA
>JAAWJJ010000084.1 GCA_022796875.1 Eubacterium sp.
CAGGCGCGGGTAACAGGATAGAAAACGGCGGGAGCATACCACCAGATTCGATTGCCTGGTGATCCAAAATCGGTGCTGCCAGCCTTTGGCAATGGCATAACCGCGCAGCGGTGCGAGGCACCGTTGACAAAGGCTGGAGGCAACGATAAATTCCAGACAATAATCGAATCAATTTTTAGCCACAAGTGTTACAAAAAAGCTTGACCACTACAGCCAGTCCGTTTTTCCTGATAGAATAAATCAGACATTTTCAAGCCTGCTGCCTACAATACATTTTCGGTACTGCAATTTGCATGACAGTGTATAAGAACGGAATCACGCACCTTTTTGACAGTCAGGAAGGCTTGCTTATCATCATGCGCCGGACATTTGCACTGCGCTTTATCCTGATAACGCCTTTTTACTTGAAAATAACTTAATATTTCATCATAGGTCACTGTTTCACCTCCATTCCGTCAACTTTATACTTTCATTAAACATCATCTACCTCATCAAAACTGTTTAATAATGCTCTTGCACCGTTTAAAGCATCTAATGTTTTACTTCCTCTGTTCTCCAACGTCCTTATAAACCGTCTGATTTCCTGCTTTGTTTCAGGCAGGAAATAACCGCCCGGTGGCTGTGTGCTGCTTAAAATCACTTTACCCTGTTTGCGTTCATGCTCTATCTGCTTCTGAACTGCTCTATTACTTGTCATCCTTAAAGTTGCTCTCAAATAATCCGGTGATAACGCATTTCTCTCACCAACTTTCAAAACTTCATAAACCATACTCTTGTCCTCTCTGCCGGAATCATGATATAATTCCATTGTGATGTACATGGCTCCGGCTATGTTCTGCCCTCTTTAGCGTTGCACCGCTTTAGAGGGTATTTTTCATTGTTACATCAGATATCATTACTCACCTGATAAAGCATCCATATACTTATCAACTTTGGAGAAATCAATTAAATAATTTCTCCCAATTCTTATAACGGCATTTGCGTTTTCTGCAATCTGACGCATAGTATTTCTTCCAACTCCGTAACGTTGGCATGCCTGCTCTATTCTGCCCGTTTTAACATCAATTCCTAATTCTGATCTAACTAACCTGCTCTTCATATAAAAATCACCTTTCTTTTATTGTTTGTTATTGAGTTTCTTTATGCTTTCATGGTATACTAGCTTTAGCAGAAAGAACATATCTAAAAAGTATCTAAAAAGTGTCTAAAAAGTTCCCTAAAACTATCAAAAAACTGCCATAAATCTTTCACAAAAAAACTGCAAAAATACTGTAAAAATATTGTTTTATTTCTCAATATTTGCTTGTGTTCTCTTTGTCTGGTCGATTGCCTGTAAAATCTCTTCTTTTTTCTCCGGCTGTAATTCCTGCCGCATCATCCGAGATAAAACGCTCTCTCCGATATTCAAGAATTTTGCAACTTCCCATTGATAAACTCTTGCTTCTTTTAGGGCTGTCTTAATTTCATTATTTGCCATATTATCTCCTTTCCGTTACGCAACAACAACTTGACTTTGCTATGTATCTATTATAAAATAGTCATATCAAGTAATCAATTCCCTATAATCCACTTATTCAAGGGGCATTTTAGATGAAAACAAGTAATAAATTACCTTTATCGATGCAAAAAAAAATTGCAGAAAGGTTAAAAGATTTACGCATCTCTGCTGGATACACACAAGAGGACATTGCAAAGAAAATAAAAGTAACCACAAAAACATATAGAGAATGGGAAGTTGGTAAATACACAAAAGATAATACTTTTTACTATCCTGCCATTGAATACGATAATCTTCTTTACTTATCTGAAATATATGGTGTTTCTACAGATTATTTACTATGCCATTCTGATTGTAGAAGCGTTGATAACCACTATATTTCCAGAAAAACAGGTCTTTCAGAACAAAGCATAAACATTCTATCTAATAGAGAAAATGGCAAGGATATAATAGACTCGTTTATATCGTCCCAAGCATATCAAGAATACGAAAAAAATGCTTTATATTTTTTAGAATGTGATTTTGATAATTTTAGAAAAAATGTTAAAAGATACCTTAATTTTTTAAAAATGAATTCTGAAACTGAAACAATAAAAGATAAAAGAGCCTTTATGGTTCAAGTCAATTATTGTGAAAAAGATTTAGAAATATGGTATAGCCGTATACGAAGCTTCGGATATAAGGAAACCTTTATTTTTCAAAAGTTTCTTGATGAATATAAAAAGCAATTAGCTACTAAGTATGAGTATGAGGAATATCGCAAATTATTAAAACAAGAATAGTAGCATCTAATAACAAAAAACAACGCGCCCAATACCAATTAAAGTATCGGGCGCTTTTTACTTTCAAACTCTATTGAATTGAGATAAATTTGAGATAAAACCGCCATTCCGGTAGCAGTGCAACAACAAATTTTCCTTTATTTCCGGGCTTTTCCGGCTCTAAGATCAAGAAAGACTTTTCATTGTCGGGAACAACAGCACATCCCGGATTGCCGGCGCCCCGGTCAGCAGCATCACCAGACGGTCAATCCCGTAACCGATGCCTCCCGTTGGCGGCATGCCATGATCCAGTGCGTTTAAGAAATCTTCGTCCGTATGGTTTGCTTCTTCATCGCCTGCTGCAAACGCCTCTTCCTGCGCCGCAAAACGTTCCCGCTGATCGATCGGATCGTTCAATTCAGAATAAGCATTTGCCATTTCGCGCCCATAAATGAACAACTCAAAACGCTCCACATAATCAGGATTTTCCGGTTTTCTCTTTGTCAGCGGCGAGATCTCCACCGGATGATCCATGACGAATGTCGGCTGAATCAGATGTTCTTCTACAAATTCTTCAAAGAATAAGCTTAATATATCGCCTTTTTTATGCCTGTCCTCATATTCAATATGATGCTCATCCGCCAAAGCTTTTGCTTCTTCATCTGTTTTTACATCCGAAAAATTTATATTTGCGTATTTCTTAACGGCATCCAGCATCGTGATCCTTTCAAAAGGCTTTGACATATCAATCATTTCGCCCTCATATGGTATGACCGCCGTTCCGCATACTTCCTCCGCTACATAACGGAACATGTTTTCCGTCAGATCCATCATTCCATAATAATCCGTATATGCCTGATACAATTCCATCAGCGTAAATTCCGGGTTATGCCGCGTATCAACGCCTTCATTCCGGAATACCCGTCCGATTTCGTAAACCCGTTCCAAACCGCCGACAATCAGACGTTTTAAGTACAATTCAAGTGAAATCCGAAGTTTCACATCTTCATTCAATGCATTATAATGCGTTTCAAACGGCCTTGCCGCCGCACCGCCTGCATTTGATACCAGCATCGGCGTTTCTACTTCCATAAAACCCTGTCCGTCCAAATAGCGGCGGATCGCGCTGATAATTCTGGAACGCTTGATAAAAGTTTCTTTGACCTCATTGTTCATAATCAGGTCAACATACCGCTGACGGTATCTCAAATCCGTATTTGTCAGGCCATGATATTTTTCCGGTAAAATCTGCAGACTTTTGGACAGCAAAAGAACACTCGAAGCATGTATGGAAATCTCTCCGGTTTTTGTCGTAAACACTTCGCCTTTAATCCCTATGATATCTCCGATATCCAGTTTTTTAAACGCTTTATACTCTTCTTCGCCAATACTGTCCCGCGCCACATAGGACTGAATATTTCCTTCCTTATCCTGAATACTGCAAAAAGAAGCTTTTCCCATGACGCGTTTTGACATCATACGCCCGGCAACAGATACCTCTTTACCCTCTAACTCTGCATAGGCGTCTTTGATTTCCTGGCTGTGATGCGTCTGTTCATATTTTGTAATGACAAACGGGTCTTTGCCGTTTTCCTGGAGTTCCTGCAGCTTTTCCCGGCGAACCTTTAACAGCTGATTAATATCCTGCTGCGGAGAGCCGTTTTTGTTTCGCTGCGGAGCGCCACCTTTGTTCTGCTGCTGTTCATTTTGCTTATTCTGCTGTGCCATACTTTCATTCCCCTTAGTTTGATCTCTGAATTTCCAACACCTTGTACGTAAAAACGCCGTTCTGTGTTTCCACATTTACAGAGTCGCCGATTTCCGCTCCCAACAGCGCTTTCCCGACCGGCGATTCATTCGATATCTTTCCCTGAAGACTGTTCGCTTCTGTAGAACCTACAATTTTATACTCTAATTCTTCATCAAATTCACAGTCTAATATCCTTACTTTGCATCCCACGTTAATCTTGTCCAGGTCAACTTCATCTTCGACTACAACTTCCGCGTTTTTCAGAATTTTTTCAATTTCCTCGATACGTGCTTCAATATCCCTCTGCTCGTCTTTCGCTGCATCATACTCTGCGTTTTCTGACAAATCGCCCTGTTCCCTGGCCTCTTTAATCTTTTGCGCTACTTCTTTCCGCCTTACTACCTTTAACTCCTGCAATTCACTTTCCAGTTTCTGTAATCCCTCATAAGTTAAAAGATTTTTCTTTTCCATTTCTGTTACACCCTTTTCCTCACTTTTCTTATCTTAAATTTGTTTTTCCGTCCACCTTAACAATTATTGCATTATACCTGAAAGGTATTCTTCTGTCAAGATTTTATGACTTCCTTATTACACTATTATTACATCTCTGTTACGAAACAATTGCTGCCGTTTTCCTATTATATGCAGCTGCTTCCTGTAATAATTCCTCTAATTCTTCATAAGTTTGTACTTCATTTATTTTCGCCCGCAGTTTTGCGGAATTCGGATAGCCGCCCGTGTACCACGCCGCATGCTTTCTGATTTCGCGGATTCCGGTAAATTCCCCCTTATACTGCAACTGCAGCCGTGCATGGCGCAGGACCATGTCCGTTACCACGGCAAATGCCGGCGGCGGCAATTGTTCTCCGGTACGGAAATAATGCAGAATTTCCGAAAAAATCCAGGGATTTCCTCTTGCGCTTCTGCCAATCATAAATCCGTCGCATCCTGTCTGCTCCGCCATGTTTTCTACATCGCCTGCGCAGGTAATATCCCCGTTTCCGATGACGGGAATTTTTACGGCTTCTTTTACCTGACGGATGATGTCCCAGTCCGCTTTTCCCGCATAATATTGTTCTCTTGTCCTCCCATGTACCGCTATCGCGGACACTCCGCACTGTTCCGCAATTTTGGCAATCTCCACCGCATTCACACAGCTCTCGTCAAAGCCTTTGCGGATTTTCACAGTTACAGGCTTTTTTACTGCTTTTACCAACGCCTGCAGTATTTCTTCTGCAAGTTTTTGCTGCTTCATCAAAGCGGAACCTTCTCCGTTATTGACAATTTTTGGCATGGGGCATCCCATATTGAAATCCAGTATATCAAACGGACGTTCTTCAATCTGCGCTGCAATCTGCGCCAGAATTTGCGGATCAGACCCGAACAGCTGCATGGATACAGGATGTTCCTTTTCCTGTATTTCCAGCAGGCTTTCCGTATTTTTATTCTTGTACAGAATCGCTTTTGCACTTACCATTTCCGTGCAGAGCAGGCCTGCCTGCTGTTCCTTGCAAAGCAAACGAAATGGCAGGTCCGTTACTCCTGCCATCGGTGCCAGTATTAAATTGTTTTCCAAAACTACACTGCCAATTTTCAGCTTTTTTATCGTATCCAATCCATCACCGTTTTATTCTGCTTTATTTTTTATTTTTGGAAGATCTGCTGCGGTTCTGCTTTTCATAAATCAGCCGCATCCCATGAAGAGTCAACGTCGGATCATAAATATCTATTACGTCCGTTTCATTGGCTATGATCGTGCCAAGCCCTCCCGTTGCCACGGTTTTGATCTCGCCCAGATTTGCTTCCTTTTTCATGCTGCGTACAATATATTCGGTCTGCCCTATCTGTCCGAAAAACAGTCCCGCCTGCATACTGGATATTGTTTCCTGGGCTAATATTGTGGCTGGCTTACGAATCTCCACTTCCGGCAGTTTGGCCGCCGCATCCCAAAGAGCATGCGCGGATGTCTGCAGCCCGGGCGCCGTGACGCCTGCCACAAATGTTCCGTTTCCATCTACAAGATCATACGTCGTGGCCGTACCGAAATCTATGATGATGACCGGGCCTCCATACAATTCATAGGCCGCCACGGCGTCCACAATTCTGTCGGCCCCGATCTGGCGCGGATTTTCCGTTGCAATGCGTATTCCGGTTTTAATGCCTGCTTCCACAATCACCGGATGGATATCAAAATATTTGATTACAGCGCTGGCTAAAGAATGCATGACATTCGGCACAACAGAGGCTACGATAACGTCTTCGATACTTTTTACGTCAATCTGATTGTGCCCTAACAGGTCGCGGATCGCCGCGCCATACTCGTCAGACGTCCGCTGCAGCTTCGTTGTCAGCCGAAACGTCGCCAGCAAAAAATTTTCCTGGAATACCCCCAGCGTAATATTGGTATTTCCCACATCGATCGTTAATAACATTTATTCCTCCCGGTCTTCTCCTAGAAAGACTATTTTATAGTATTGTTCGAGCGATTCAAACAACTCTCTTTTCTCGTTTTGCAGTTGTTTCATTTTTAGGACGCTTCCGATCTCGTCATAGGAAAAATCATTTTCCTCCTGCCTCGTTTCAAACTGCAGGCTGCCGTCTTCATCAAAATACAACGTCAGTATGCCTCCGACATCCTCGGTATAAATCACGCACATAATTTTTAATTCGTCTTTCACGACGTCCGGCAATTCCGAAAACTGCTCATTAAAATAAAACTGTTGTTTATACGCGCTTACCGCACACAAAACCGCCTCATCATTAAACATGCCTGTTCTCCTTTACACATAGCCGTATACGCTGCTTCTACTGACATCCCGTCCCTCACACATAGCCGTATACGCCGCGCACGGATACTTCCCCGGAAGCGACCAGTTTTCTGGCTTCCCATGTATCCACGATCAGCTCGCCTCTGGCAGTGATCCCCTGCGCCGTTCCCTCGTACTCTTCCCTGGCACCAAGCACTTTCACCTTTTCTCCGCAGTTAACCAACAGTTGATTATACTCTTCCTGCAGTTTCGCCATATCCTGCGTTTCCATAAATACGTTATAGTACCGTTCAAACTGTTCGTTAATTTCCTCTATCAGCTCCGCGCGGTGAAACTTTTTCCCGCTTATCATATATAAAGAAGCCGCTTTTCCTTCCAACTCCGGCGGAAAGCTTTCCGTCAGTACGTTCGTCCCACTTCCGATCACAATATAATTCACATAATCGACCTGAGCGCTCATTTCCGTGAGGATTCCGCAGATTTTTTTCCCGTCTGCGATAACGTCGTTCGGCCATTTGATCGCCGCCCGGATACCCGTCATATTGCCAATGCCTTTTGCTACCGCCATTGCCATGACAAGCGTCAGCATCGAGGCATTTGCCGGTTCTATTTCAGGCTTCAAAATATAAGTCATGAAAATACCGGTTCCTCGCGGCGAAGCCCACGATCTCCCACGGCGTCCTCTGCCGGCGCTCTGCGTTTCCGTCACTACAACCGAACCGTGGGGGGCGCCGTCTTCCGCCAGTTTTTTTGCGGCAGAGTTCGTAGAATCCAGCTCCTCATAATAAAATATTTTCTGCCCCAGCCATTTTGTTTTCCGGATACTTTCCAATTCCTTTTGCGAAAGAATTTCCGGCACGGAAACCAGCCGGTATCCTCTGTTTTGTACCGCCTCTATTTCATAGCCTTCTTTTTTCAGTTGGTTGACCGCTTTCCAGACAGCCGTCCGCGACACGCCAAACCGTTCACATAACTGCTGCCCGGAAACATATTGGCCGCTAGCCCGCAGTTCCGACAAGATTTCTGTTTTCACGCCGTTTCTCCATTAGTTATTCACATAAAGTTGCATACATAACCGCTTTGATCGTATGCATCCGGTTTTCTGCTTCCTCAAATACTTTGGACTGTGCGCTTTCAAACACTTCATCCGTTACTTCCATTTCGCTGATGCCGTATTTTGCGTAAATCTCTTTGCCGATCGTAGTCTTCACATCATGGAACGCCGGCAGGCAATGCATGAAAATTGCCTTATCACCTGCATTTTCCATCAGTTTCTGGTTTACCTGATATGGCATCAGGTCATAAATCCGTTCTTCCCATACTGCGTCCGGCTCTCCCATGGATACCCACACATCCGTATAAATCACGTCCGCGCCTTTTGTTCCCTCTATCGCATTTTCTGTCAGAGTAACGCTTCCGCCGCTTTTTGCCGCCTCTTCCCGGCAGTATGCCGTCAGTTCTTCTCCCGGAAAATATTTTGCGGACGTACATGCAGTAAAATGCATTCCCAGTTTAGCACACGTCACCATCAGGGAATTTCCCATATTATAACGAGCATCGCCCATATAGCATAACCTGATGCCCTTTAACCGCCCTAACTGTTCACGGATCGTAAGCATATCTGCAAGCATCTGCGTCGGATGAAATTCATTCGTCAATCCGTTCCATACCGGCACTCCGGCGTATTTCGCCAGTTCTTCTACAATCTCCTGGCCAAAGCCTCGGTATTCGATGCCGTCATAAATTCTCCCCAACACACGCGCCGTATCCGCAATACTTTCTTTTTTACCGATCTGAGAACCTGACGGATCCAAATATGTAACATGCATTCCCAGGTCATGCGCGGCCACTTCAAAAGAACAGCGGGTACGCGTACTTGTTTTTTCAAAGATCAAAGCAATATTTTTTCCTTTTAATATATCATGGGAAATCCTCTGCCTCTTTTCCTTTTTTAACTTTTCCGCCAGATCAATCAAATAGAGAATTTCTTCCGCACTGTAATCTTTTAATTTCAAAAAATTTCTTCCTTTTAAATCCATAGCTATTCATCCCTTTCTGTTATTCATCCCGGTACATATCAGGAAAGGACTGCCGCAGTTTTTCCTGAAGCAGCCCTTTAATATCATTCATACATCGAAATTTAAGTTTCTGTCTTACTTTCTGCCGCTACTTCTACCATAGATTTCACAAGGCCGGCAACGCCCTGTATTTCTGACGGAATAATGATTTTTGTAGCTTTCCCGTCAGCGGCTTTTGCAAATGCTTCCAGACCCTTTAACTGCAGCACTGCGGAATCCGGTTCGGACTCTTTTAAGAATCTCAGGCCGTCGGCATTTGCCTGCTGAATTTTTAAAATAGCCTCAGCCTGACCTTCTGCCTCGCGGACGGTTGCTTCTTTTCTGGCTTCCGCACGAAGAATTGCCGCCTGTTTTTCCGCCTCTGCATCCAGGATTGCAGAAGCCTTTTTCCCTTCTGCTACCAGAATCGTAGATTTCTTTTCTCCTTCCGCACGGAGAATCGCTTCCCTTCGTTCACGTTCCGCTTTCATCTGTTTTTCCATCGCATCCTGAATCGCCTGCGGCGGAATAATGTTTTTCAGTTCCACACGGTTGACTTTGATACCCCACGGGTCGGTTGCCACATCCAATGACGCGCGCATTTTTGTATTGATTGTTTCCCTGGAAGTTAACGTTTCGTCCAGTTCCAGATCACCGATAATATTACGCAGCGTTGTCGCCGTCAGGTTTTCAATCGCCATGATCGGATTCTCCACGCCGTATGCATACAGCTTCGGATCCGTAATCTGAAAATATACTACCGTATCAATCCTCATCGTTACGTTATCTTTGGTAATTACCGGCTGAGGCGCAAAATCTACTACCTGCTCTTTTAACAGGACGCGCCTTGCAATCCGATCAATAAACGGCACTTTAAAGTGCAGTCCAACGCCCCATGTTCCAAGGTATCCCCCCAAACGCTCAATAACCATAGCATGCGCCTGCGGCACGATTTTGATACAGGATACCAATATTACCAATACTACAATAATAAGAATAATCACGCCTATTATTGCTCCGCTTATACCACCTATCATAGTTACCTCCTTTTTACAGCCGGCATTCTGGTTTGATGCCGTCCGCAGATAATAAAAATTCGGAAAGCATTTCCGATAATTATCCTTATCTTACTATACTTTCCGAAAGATTACAACCTTATGAATGTTTTTAAGACTTTTCAAAAATACATTTTTTACTTTTCATGGGGTGGGGAAGCCACTGACCTCCTTACAAAACGGCTTTATTCCTGATTTCTGAAATATGACGGTATAAAAAGTGTTATCGGTACATCTTTGACAGGGATTTCCGGCTATATTGCCAGAACCGGGAAACCAGTTCCAGAATTTTTAGTATCCCTAACTCCGGGATGGGCGGATGTGATTTGATTCCCCCGGTTCAAACTCGGTTTTCCGTCAGGCATATGAGCACCAGCGGCGGGAAAATGTTCTTTCTTCCATTGGAAGTCTTTTGTGTGTTTTTCTTATCAGCGGCAGGAAAAGCACGAATGGGTATGCCAGTCGACTGTCTGAGGGACTGCCAAATGAAA
>JAAWJJ010000085.1 GCA_022796875.1 Eubacterium sp.
GACAAAAGGTTTCCCGCATCAGGCGACAGGAAATCCTACATATCGAATTCTTATCCAAAAAGATCACATCCCATAGACACAGAATTTTTTACAGCCTCTTTTGTAACCACTGGCTACCTGTTAGTCCTGATTGTAACATGCACAAATACCAATGCACAACCGAAGTTTCCAGATAAAAACAGGAACTCTCTCTGCCGCACACGATATGGTCGCATACCGTTTCGCTCCATTCCTCCAATGCAGATACCATCTGTTCCAGGGTTGGAATAAGCCAATAAAGCAAATGCAGTAAACATAAACTGCCACAATTTTTTTCAGTATCGCTACGACGAATCTCGGTAACAGGAAAAATCATATTAATCAAAATTATCCATCTGTCGCCTCAATTCGTCTTTCTGTTTTTCTGTCAGTGCATGGTCTTTACTAAAAGCCGCCATAAATCTCGCCGGAAAATGGTTTCCTGACCCATCATCAACTCTTCACTTGTAGACCAGATAATCTTCATAATCATAAATTCAATTAATTCCGTATCGCTATCCATTCTGCTTCCTTTTTCTTTTATTCAGATATTCCATAAACAATGATATGCTGTATTTCTGCAGTATTTTTCTTAAAAATCTGCGAATACTTCCATCTGTTTTTTCAATTCATCTACAATTTCCCGGTTTGTATCCATACGGTCCGTAATATCCGCCATATCCTCAACCAGGCTCTTTGTGCTGTCTGCAACTCCGGAAATTCCGGAGGCGCCGTCATCAATCGCTTTCGTAATGCTTTCTATCGAATCCGCGATTTCCGTCATGGAATTTCTAAGACGGTCAGTCCGGTCGTTAAATGCATCTATCATTTCCTTTACATAATCGGCATCCTCTTTATACTGTCTTCCGGAACGAACAAATTCCCGAAATTCCGTTAAAATCGTTTCACTCAAATAGTCTGCCAGGTCCTGAGAATGTTTTGACAGGTTATGTACTGCATTTGTAACAATCTGATTGACTTCCTGGATACGTCCGGCTGTTTCACTGCAGGAATTTGCAAGGGCTTTGATTTCCGTTACAACGACAGCAAAACCTTTTCCGGCCTGTCCGGCATTCATCGCTTCTATGGAAGCGTTAAGAGCAATCAGATCAGTCTTTGATGAAATTGCCACAATATCTTCCGTCAGTTTGTTTACCTGATCCACACTCTTACTGTTTTTAATCGCTTCTTCCAGTACTTCCAGAATATCGGCTGCTTTTTTTTGAATCACTTCTGTGTTTGTTTGCGCCGTTGCCTCCATTTCATTTGCCCGTATTTTCATTTCAGAAGAATAATCCGTGATTGCACTGCATTCTTCCGCCATATCATGGACATCCCCTTTCATATTTGCAGCGCTGCCGTTAATAATCACCGCATTATTTGCCACTTTCTGTATTGCCATTGACAAAGAATCAGCGAGATTTGAAAGTCCTCTGGCGCTTTCTTCCGACGTGCGGGTATGTTTTAACACTCCGCCTGTCACTTCATCAAGCTTTTGTGAACTTTCCTGAAGCGTATCCACCGTATCTTTAATCGGCGATATCACGTATCTTTTGATAATACGGATGGCTGCGAATACCAATACCAGACATGCGGCAACAGATGCTGCAGCAATTATCAGTGAAATAATATAGACGATCAAAAGCTTCCGTCTTGCACCGGCCGTCCTTTCGCTTTCTACCGCATACAGTTCATCCGTATTATCTGCAATGGCAGAACCAAAACGGGCAACATCTCCGTTGGCATAAGCATAGGCGTCCTGTGTCTTGCTGTCCGCACTCGCACATACAAGATAGACTAAAGAGTGCTTAAAGGACTCGTAATTTTCCAAAAGCTTCGCATAGATTTCTTCTTCCTCTTTTGTGACATAATTATCATATTCTTTTAAATAATTTTCCAGTACCTTTTCCTCTTTTTTTATCTGTGCCACAACGACAATCATAGTATCATAATCCGTTGCAACGATATGTGACAACGCCATTTTATGGATGTTTGTTGTCGTGTGACGAATATTCTGCAGTATTTCGGAACCTACCATATAATTATTTACAATTTTGGAAGCGTTAAAATTAACGTTATTGATACTAAAAACCGACAAGACATTTGAAACCAATGCCACAACTCCCAAAAAAATAATCGGAAATATCAGTCGCTGTTGTATTGTGAGTTTTTTCTTCATCTTACCTTAACAAATCCTTTCGATATACGTATTTACCTTGCAGAAACGCTTTCAGCCATCTCGTCTAACTGCTCCTGTAAATCCTGTCCGGAAAGATTTCCTGCCGCCATATTTGTTGCAAACTTTGAAACAGGATCCCAGAAATTGCCGCCGATCCTCTGAAGCTGAGAAAATTCGGACTGTTCTAACAGGGCAACGATCGCCGGCGATTCCCCGATCTCTGCGGAATCTGCAACTACAACGTTTGATGGTCCCTGCCCGCGCATTTCAAAACGTAGCCGCTGGTTCTCCTCATCCGTAATCCATTCTGCAAGTCTGGCGGCCCATTCCCGGTGCTCAGAATAAGCGTTTACACCGATCAGTTTACAGCCGGAAAAAGAAGCCATCTGTATCTGATTGCCGTTACAACTATAAGTCGGCAGTTTAGCAGCCCCGGTATTCTCTCCCCAAACCTCTTTTATCGCAACGGAATTCCACACGCCGCTAACTCCTGCAACCACGGTACCGTCCTTAACGCCATTCAGGAATTCCTCGTCGGTACAACTGGAAAAGCCTGAATTTCCTGCAATCTGCAGCATTGCCTGAGCCACATCAATTCCCCGGACGTCCCCATCCGTCTGGTTCCATGTGCAGTAGTTCGTAATCCCATCATCGTTGAGCCCAACCTGAAGCCCTGTATTACCAAAGAAAGAATACACATACCATGCCGAAGACCAGTCCATCGTAAATAATTTGCCGTTTGCAGCCGCAGCTTCCAATATACCGTCTAATGTCCTGACCTGTTCTTCTGAGATATACTCCTTGTTATAATATAAGAAATAACCGTTATCCGCAGTCAGCGGATACGCATATAGCTGATTATTTACCGTAGCCGCCTCTACCGCACCCGGAAGATTTCTCTCCCTGATCTCATCCGCATTTTCAACCGGATCCAATGCTCCCGCCGCGGCCAGAGCATTTAACTGGTCGTCCGCAAAGGTAAAGACATCCGCGCCCTTTTCCAACTCACCAAGCAGTACGTCCTTGCACTGGGATTCCCCCTGTACCTCAAAAGAAATCTGAAAATCCGCCTCTCCCTGATAATTTTCCTGAAACCCCCGGATGATCTGGTTCATCAGTTCCGTATCCTCCTCCGCTCCCCACACAACCAGTTCCACTTTTTGCGGCTCTGTTTTCTCCGAATCCGATTTCCCCGACAGCCCGCATCCTGTAAGTACTGAGGTGCATAAAAGACCCAGAAATAGTCCGTATATTCTTTTTCTCATATATTCACCCGCCAATTCCCGTTTTTTCTGTATGATATTATACCATTGGGACAGGCTTTTGGCAATAAAACAGAAATATATCCGCAAAAGCTGTTTTGTGGATATATCTCTATTGACAAAATGAAAGTACGACAATATATTTATAAATAGGAATATTATTGATACAATAATTGACTAAAAGTTATATCAGGAGGTTGCAACATTGATAAAACGAATTCTTTCCTTTATTCTAGCGTTTTGCTTATGCGTTTCATTTCATTCAGTAGCATACGCAGGTCAGAAAGAACTTCCGCAGCAAGAGGATATTTTCACGGCAGTATCCGCATCCGGTTCGGCCGCCCGTGACAGTACGGTTCCCACTCCAACGGAAGCTTATGAATCCATGATTGCGCTGAAAAGCCAGGATGCATACAAGGAGGGAACGCCCTGGACCAACGATGTGCCTTACTCGTCCTCAAAAGGATATTACTGGAACGGCGGAACCATTAACGGGCAGAGGATCCATGCCGTAGGCTGCGTAGCTTTTGCTTTCATACTCAGCGACACGGCGTTTGGCAGTCTGCCGTCCAGTGTGTACGCAGCAGGCCAGTTTTCCTATGAGGATATAAAAGTCGGAGATATCCTGCGATTAAATAACGACAGCCATACTGTGATTGTGCTCGAGGCAATTGATACAGGCGTAATTGTTGCCGAAGGAAACGTCAGCACCGGGGACCATAAAGGTAAGATTCATTGGGGACGGGCAATATCTAAGGAAGAGGTAATGAAAAACGCCAGCCACTATATCACCCGTTACCCAAAAGGATATGTTTCGCCGGACGATCCCACTGCCAACACGATTATCGGAACCGGAACTCTTGACGGAGGACTCACCTGGAATCTGACAAAAGCGGGGACAATGACCATTTCCGGCAGCGGGGCAATGCCGGACTTTAGCAGCACCGCAGAACAGCCATGGAACAATAAGAGCAGCCAAATTAGAAAAGTCATTATCGGAAACGGCATTACCAATATCGGTTCCTGCGCGTTCCAGAACTGCGGGGTGCTCAGTGCAGAAATTTCCCCTAGTGTGAAAACCATTGGCAACAGCGCTTTTCGCGAATCCTCGCTTATTTCCGTGAATATTCCCTCCGGTGTGAAAACCATTGGGGACAGCGCTTTCCAACAATGCCAGAATCTTAGTTCCGTAAGTTTCTCCGAGGGGTTGGAAACAATCAACCAAAGTGCTTTCTCCGCCTGCACAAGCCTTACCTCTATATCCTTACCTGCCAGTATCACAGAGGTAGGCTCCGCAGCATTTTTCCAGTGCCAGGCAATGACAAGCGCAAAGTTTGCTCCCGGCAGCAAACAGGTAAAGCTGGGCAACAATATATTTATGCAATGTTACTATTTGATGAATGTAACGCTGCCGCAAAGTATAGACCGCATTGGCGACAGCATGTTTCAAAATTGCCTGATGCTTCCCGGAGTAGAAATTCCACAGGGTGCCGAAAGTATAGGGATGTCAGCATTCGCCTCCTGTTCCGGCCTGACCGTTGTCATAATTCCGGACAGCGTAACAACAATAGGGATAGCCTCATTCTCGGCCTGTCCTCTGAGAGAGATCTACTTTACCGGCACCGAAACGCAATGGAATCTCATAAGGAAAATAGGAGATACGGCAGCGGCAGTATCCAAAGCAACGATACATTATAATTACGTTCCCGCTCCCCCGCCTGCCCCTGATACTGGCGGCGATAACGATCCTGATTCAGGAAACGGCGAAACGCCAGACAACGGCAACAACTCAGGCAGCGGAGAAACGCCAGGCAACGGCAGCAACTCAGGCAGCGGAGAAACGCCGGGCAACGGCAACAACTCAGGAAACGGAGAAACGCCAGGCAACGGCGCTGATACTTCCAAAGATGCGGGGCAAAATTCAGCTGCATCCATTACCTGTAAGAAAACTGTGTATAAGGTTGCCTACGGTATAAAGCCATTTAAAATCAACGCATCTTCCAAAAACAAAATGACCTTTACGAGTTCCCGGCCTAAAATCGCCTCTGTGAACAAGAGTACCGGAAAGGTGACGGTCAAAAATACCGGGATTGCCACTATAACCATCAGAGCAGGAAAAGCATCCAAAAAAGTAACCGTCAAAGTAAGCCCGAAGAAACAGTCTGTAAAAACAGTAACGCCGGGAAAAGGCAAAAAACTGACCGTGAAATGGACAAAAGATAAAAGAGCGTCCGGTTATAAGATTCAAATAAGCACCGACAAAAAATTTAAGAAAAACGTAAAATCGAAAACTCTGAAGAAAACTTCTTACACGTTCACAAAGCTGAAAACCGGCAGGAAATATTATGTAAGAGTACGCAGTTATAAAAAATCCGGTAAAGATACTTTGAATGGCGCATGGAGTAAAGTAAAATTAAGCAGAAAAGTAAAAAAATGAGTATATGAAAAAGGACCTGCTGACAATATTTCTTTTGTCAACAGGTCCTGAACCGTTTCCAGACGGAAATGATATTCCCGGGGATTATCTTTCCGGTACGCTGGATTCGATAAATGTTTTGTATTTTTCCATTCTTTCTTTAAATTCCGGCGTTTTCTTCGTTTCCATTAGCTTGCCTTCGTTTCTCTGAATGTCATCGCCATGGATGAATTTTCCGGATAACGTGTCATGCGCGTGCTCCAGAGTATCTTCCGGAAACTCAAATACCGTCTTGCCGTCTACGATCTTAATATCGCCTTCCAATCCGCACAGACAGCAGATTGCATGCGTGGAATCCTTGCTTAAGAAGAAGTTGTTGCTGTGGCAGTGAGGACAGACGCCTGCTTCCCCTTTGTAAGAAGCGTTTTCAATATCTTTTGCCGCTTCCGCAATATTTACACCGATCTCATGCGCCCTGGCAATTTTTTCATCTTCCATAACAATGCCTTTGGACCACATAAAATATTCATTGTCAATGATTTTCCACATCGGAGTCAGAGCCTGCATCGCACAGTCGCACTGTACTCTGGTTGCCCAGTCGGAACCGCCGATTCCCATGTAGGAAATGACTTTATCTTTTAAAATACGAGGATCAATCGGTTTGCCGCCTTTTTCCGCCGAAATTTTGGATGCAATGATATTGTTCCCTCTGTCCATTCTCGGTCCGAAACGGTCTGTAATTGTACGGAACAGGCCAGTCGCGCCCTTTTCAAAGATCGGAACCGTAATCACGATACCGTCTGCATCCAGCATTTTGTCTAACAGCCAGCCAAAATCGTCTTTTAATACGCACAGATTTCCTTTTCCGGAAAACAGCGACATCACGCAGGCGATACAGCCAGTACAATGCTCGATATGCAGATTCTGCATGTTGATAAATTCAATGTCCGCCCCTGCTTCCTGCGCTCCCATCAACGCTTCTTTACACATCGCATCATTGTTTCCGTTTTTTGTTCCAAATGAAATCCCCAATACTTTCATTTCGTCATTCCTCCTTAAAAATAAAATCTTTTTCCTGTTCTTTTTTTGTTGTCTTAATTATAATTAACAAATGAAGTATTGTCCAATATTGTTTTTGCATGGAATTTAGCCAAAAAATCATGAAAATGTCTGTCTTTTTTTGTGCTTTATCTAAGAATCAACAATTTTTACGCTATTTCTTTACATTTTCCTTTGCAGCAAAACATTTTACAAATTTACTTATGCAAAAAACGGATAAGAGATAACACAGGCGGTTAACTTTCTTTGGTCAGTACCCTCACCCAGTTTCGGTGATTCGATACTACATACGCCGGAATACATTTGAAAATCTGATCAGAATTTAAGCAGCACACGACGATAAGCGGCGAAGCATGAAAGACAAACGCTGCCAGAAAAGAAACCGGTATCACAATACACCAGATACTGACCAGATCCATTTTGACCATATGCATGGCGTTCCCTCCGCCGCGGATAATACCGGTATTGGTCGGCATCTGATAAGACATCCCTACCAATATAACGCTGAGCACGATCAAAAACTGATTTGCCATCCGCATCGTTTCTTCCGACAGATTGTACATGCTTAATACCGGAATCCGCAGGAAAAACAATACAATCCCGCCTGCTACTCCGATCAGGAGGAACATTTTCTGCAGAATTTTGGAATACGACTGAACCTGTTCCATATTTCCGCTTCCGATCGCTTTTCCAATGATTACGGAAGCTGCGGAAGCCGAGCCGATCGCCATAGATTTTATTACGGAAAACAGAGTGGATGCCATGCTGTTTGCTGCAATCGCCGCCGCCGTCATATGCCCCAGTATGACGGTCTGCAAAGCAGTGTTCACTCCCCACAATCCCTGTACGATCAGATTTGGAAGCGTAATCCGGAAATAATCTTTCATATACTCTTTATGAAACCGAAAAAAAGGCTGCAGCTTCAGACGCAGCCTGTCTTCTTTCTTTATGACAAAAAATAACACTACGATACATTCTATTATCCTGGCTGCCAGCGTACCGATTGCGGCCCCGCGCACGCCCAGTTCCGGAAATCCAAACCGACCGTAGATTAAAACGGCATTGATGCCGCAATTGATACAAAATGTAATAACAGACAGAATAAACGCGATCTTTACAATCTCCACGCTTCGTAAAACAGCCAGAAGCAGCATGGATACTGCAAAGAAAAAGTAAGTAAACCGGATGATTGCCAGATACTCCATCCCTTCCGCGATAATCGGCATTTCGTCCGTAAACAGATGCATCATCTGCATCGGAAATACAGATACAAGAAAAAACAGGACCCCGGCAATGATCATGGCCGACTGCATACCGATTGCGGAAATTTTCCGCATCGGTTCCAGCTTCTTTTTCCCCCAATACTGGCTGCAGACGATCACGACCCCGTCCCCCAGCGCCAGCAGCAACTGTTGATAAATAAACTGGATCTGATTGACTGCCGCCACTCCGGAAAGAGAAATCTCGCTATAACCTCCAATCATCATATTATCTGCGAGATTTACTGCAAGTGTCATGACATTCTGCAAGATCAGCGCCACACATATTTGAAAAAAGCTTTTATAAAATCCTTTTCTGTCTTCCATGTCAATCCCCATTTCCTCAAAACAACTTTGCCTTTTATCTTTTCTTTGTTGTTGTTTCTTACGCTCCAAGCGATATCCTTTATTCTCCTTGCTTATTCCCCTTGCTTTTTCCAGCCGCCTCGTATTTTTTCCCTGAGCGTATCCAGAGGCTGTAATCCGCTGAGCGCGTCATACGAGGCAACACAGGAAGCTCCTGTTGCAGCAGCCAAATGCATACACTCTTCTAAAGGTAATCCTTCCAGCATCGCCGTTAAAAATGCTGCGATACTGGTATCGCCCGCTCCGGTTCCCGACAGTACCCGTTCCGGCACATAGCTTCGTTCAAAACCTTCTTTCCCAGACCATGCAGCCGTATCCAGCGAAATTTTCCTGCTGATCGTATCAAGAGCTTCCTGACCGGCCGTCCGGTAATACAGTCCCGGAGCGCCGCACTTGATCAAAAGCACTTTCGCTCCCCATTCCATACACCGGTCTGCCAGCGGCCGGACATCCTGTTCCCAGTTAAGATACTCCGTAACGTCGCCGCCGCTCGCTTTTTCCTGCCAGGATGCAAAACGTTCCCTGTCGATCATAAAGCAGAGTTCCTCCACACTCGGAACAAAAAAATCAAGATACGGCATTGCCCTTTTTAAAATTGCGCTCCAGTCTGCCCGCCCCGCTTCCGAATCAGGATCTACGGCTGCCATATCCATAGATACGGCAGCCCCCGCTTCTTTCGCGCTTTTTAAAATTTTTATCAGTTCCGCGCCGTCCTTTTGGTACAGTCCGCGCATCAGAGGCGGATATCCGAAATGGAACAGATCTGCTCCTTTTAACGCCTCTTTTGAAAGATCCGCTTCGGAAAAAGTATCATTCGCTCCGGGATTATGTAAAAAAATACGATCAATGCCCGGCACTGCCAGAATCACGGAATAGGAAGTAGCTTCCCCCGGCACAACGATCATCTCCTGTCCGGCTCCGTATTTTTGTAAAATATTCTGAACCATTTCTCCGAATGCATCGTTTCCGATTTTTCCCATCAAAGATACGTCAGCCCCCAGAATCTTCATGGCAAGCCCCGTATTTGCCACCGATCCTCCCGTATGCACATCCGCTTCCTGCATATGGATCAACTGTCCCGGTTTCAGTAAATCACCAATATTCGCCGCTTTCTTTCCCTGATCAAAGACAGGCGTAATATCCAAACAGATATGTCCTGCCGCAATTACCTTTTTCTTCAAAATCGTCCTTCTCCTTTTTTCAGACTTACATGAACTTCTGTTATTCCGTCAATCTCTGTTATTTCGCCAATTTCCGTCATTTCGTCAATCTCTGTATTTCGTCAATTTCCGTCATTTCGTCAATCTCTGCTATTTCGTCAATTTCCGTCATTTCGTTTATTCCTATATTAGTCAATCCCGATCATTTAGTCAATCCCCATAAGCAGGTTCATTTCGTCGCATACCTTTTTCCGGCTCTCTTTGCGCCCTTTCCGGACTGTCTTAATTGCTTCCCCAAAGCCTTAAAGTCGTATCGTGGTACTGGTCTTTTTGCCATATTCATTCACCCTATTACATTTTACTGTTCACCTTTCTTTTTGGATATATCTACATAGTCCTATATATTGACTTAAATAATTCCTTTTGCTTTCTCGTCAAAATTCAATTTTCTTTATGAAATCTTCAAAAATATCCTTTATGCTATTGATAGAATTAAATGAAAGGACATGATGATTATGGATATGATCTTGAAAACAACAAACCTCTGTAAAAATTTCAAAGGGCAGACAGCAGTAAACAATGTATCTTTGAACATTCAGAGAAATTCTGTCTACGGATTGCTGGGA
>JAAWJJ010000086.1 GCA_022796875.1 Eubacterium sp.
AAGATCCACAAATCAAGGGATTCTTTCCAGATTTTTCTATATATAGAGCAAGAGTATCGCTCAACCATCTCATTTGATGATTTTGCGACACCCTCTTTTAGCGGCATCTATGAATTATTTCGCCCATACTTCCGGTTTCCAGCGATACTTCTCAAACGGTATCCTTTCAAAGGAAACGACCGGCCTGCCGTCTTCTCCTTTATCCACTACAATCCATTTTGTAAAATTCGCGTCGTCCCTTTCGCGGTAATCTCCGCGCACATGGTATCCGCGCGTTTCTTTCCTGGCCTGATAAGTCATGTACATGATCTCTAACATATCGATCATCCTCCTGCTTTCGACCGCTTTCGCCAGATGATGGCCGTCGCCTTCCGGCACGTAGATCGTTTCGCTCAGGTGTTTTCTCATGTCCGACAGTTCCGCAAGCACGATATCCATCGTTTCCTCCGTCTTATTGACGCTGTTTTCCGGCATACATACAAGACGCGACAGATAATGGATTACCTTGTAAGGAAGTTTATCTCCCGTATATTGATAAGCGTCAAAAATACGCGCTTTAAATTTCTTTACCTGTTCCAGGTCAATCTCTCCCAGTTCTATCCCGTCAACCTCCGACGCAATTGATTTTGCCGCACGCAGGGCCGTCCGTCCCGCGTTTCCTACGCCGTCGCCGTGTACCCAGCTTCCGTGCGCGGTACCGCACATAGTAATAAAACCGACGCCCCACAGATTTTTCACGGTCGTTTTGCCGTCGATATCCGCACGCAGCGGCCTGGTTGCAACTCTTGCCAGCAAAGATACTTCCGGTTTGCCCAAAACGTCGTCATCGCTCAGGGAACGGATATACTGGCTCATCGCCACTCTCTTTTTCATAAGAAGCCCCTGGTTAAAGCCTTCTCCTTCAGTTTCGCTCGTAGACGGCAGCTTGGAATAATCGGCATAAAGCGGGCCGTTGCCCTCTTCTACCTCTTTTAAAGCTCCCCGGATAAAATCAACGCCGATATCTTCAAAATCTGTACAGCCGTATTTTTCAAAAATATTTTCTCCGAGCCTGTTGTATACCACCCAGTGCATACCATAGATATAGTTTCCGGTATTTCTCAGGCAGAGGTCGTATTGCAGGAGCTGTTCCACATTCCGAAGCTGCCCGCCCGCTTCATAAGCTGCATAAAGAGCCGTTGCCGGCGTGAAAAACATATCTTTCGCCGTTACGCTGAAATCTGCGGCGGCCATGACCACCGCTTTGGCGCGGATGATGTAAAATTCCAGCGTATCCAGATGAAACGCAACCGCGCCCACTACCTTTCCGTTATTCGTCAGCAGATCTGTAAAATAGGTTCTTTCCAGGACGCGCGCCCCGTTTTCCAGTACTCTATTGGCGAAACCGCTGACAAAATCCAGATCCAGGTTTGCGGAAGATACCAGCTTGCCGTTAAACTCCTTGTGATAATGCAGCGAACCGTCCGGATTGTGCGCGATCACGCCGCCCAGCTTTTCCAGTTCCGGTATATAGGTATATCCGTCTTTTTGGTATTCCAACATATATTCCTGATCGTTTAAATACGTGCCGTGCTGATTTAATTCTACCTGTTCTTTGCAGAAAGTGTCCAGGTCGTCTTCCGGTGCCATCATGACGATACCGTGTCCGGCTTTTGTAGAATCTCCGGTATACCCGTAATATCCTTTTTCAATCAGCATGATCTTTGCCGATTCGTTCAAATCATGGATTTTCGCGGCCGTTACGTTTCCGGCAAGGCCTCCTCCAATGATCAGGACGTCTGTGGTAAAGACTTTTCCGATTTCATTTATTTCCTTTTGCATGCGACATACCTCCTAATCATTTAATCCTAATCTGTCGTATAACGGATCATAAAAAGCAAGCTCTGCTGCCTGTACTTTAATTGCTCCCGACGGACAATAAAACATACACTGGTAACATTCCACACATTCTTCCGGGTAAGCCGCTACTGCCAGCCTGTTCTCTTTATCCCATTTATATACATCATTGCAGCAGGTCCGGATGCACTTTTGGCATCCCATACACAGTTCCTCTTCTACTGTTACCGTAGCCAGCCGTCTTCCGTCATCTCCCATTTCCCTGATATTCATCTTCTATTCCCCCTTTGCACAATAAGTTGTGTGCAGGTACGCATGCGCCCTGTCGCTGCCCAGCTTATCCAGATAACTGTCGTAAAGTTCTTTTATGGCTGAATTTTCATAGGATTTCCGCACGGAATTCTTTTCATCCAGACAATACAGCGTTTTTGCCCTGGCTGCGCGGATATCCGTCACGGTACGCCTTTCGGACTGCTGCTGCGGCTGGCCGCCGCCGTTTACGCATCCGCCCGGGCACGCCATCACTTCTATAAAATCATAAGACGCTTCGCCGGACTTTATTTTATCCAGTAATTTTTCTGTATTCGCCAATCCGCTGACTGCCGCAACCCGAATAGTCCGATCCCCTACTTTGCAGTCCGCCTCTTTTATGCCCTCTACTCCGCGCACTTCTTTGAAATCAACCGCGCCCTGAGGGGAACCGTTTAACCAGTCGTTCGCCGTACGGAGGGCGGCTTCCATAACGCCTCCCGTTGCGCCGAAGATCGTTCCCGCACCGGTTCCGACACCAAGCGGATCGTCAAATTCTTCATCGTCCAGCGCCAGGAAAGAAATGCCTGCACGCTCGATCATCCGTCCAAGTTCCCGATTTGTAATCGAATAATCCACGTCGCAGACTCCCGCCGCGTTCTGGTCTGGTCTGGTAATTTCGTATTTCTTCGCCGTACACGGCATAACGCTGACAACAACCATGCGGTCTTTATCAATCCCCTCTTTTTCAGAAAGATAAGTCTTTACCATAGCCCCGAACATCTGCTGCGGAGATTTGCAGGTAGAAATATTTTCCAGCAATTCTTTATGGTTGTTTTCACAGTAACTGATCCAACCCGGGCAGCAGGAAGTAAACATCGGCATTTTCCCGCCGTTTTTGATCCGGTCTATCAACTCGGACGCTTCTTCCATAACAGTCAGATCCGCTCCGAATACCGTATCAAATACGCGGTCAAAGCCAAGCGCCCGCAAAGCCGCCGCTAATTTCCCTTTTGTTTCCGAACCAACCGGATATCCGAATATTTCCCCGATACCTGCACGGACGGACGGCGCAGCCTGGATGATCACGTATTTTTCAGGATCGGAAAGCAGGCTGAAAATACGGTCCGCATCGTCGCGCTCCCTTAACGCGCCGACCGGACAGACGGAAATGCATTGTCCACAGTTGACGCACCCGCTTTCTTCTAGGGTTTCGCCTTTCGACGGAACCACTTTCCCTTCGATTCCTTCTCCGTCCATGCGAATTGCCCCGATTCCCTGAACCTGTTCGCATACGGCTACGCATCTGCCGCAGCGGACGCATTTATTCTGATCCCTCACGATAATGCCGTCTTCTGTTATCGGTTCTGCTTTGCGCTTTGCCTCCGCCGCTTTTTTTGTCATACGGAGCCGGTGCTGGATTTCCTGAAGTTCACAGTTGCCGGTACGCAGGCAGTTTCTGCAGTCAAGGTCATGATGGTCCAGAATTTTTTTCAACGCTTTTTTCTGCAGTTCCACAATTTCAGGAGAATTTGTAGTAATCTCCATTCCCTCTTCTACCGTCGCGGTACTGGCGTCCACAATCCCTCTTCCGGCAATTTCCGCAATACAAAGCCCGCTGGTGTCCTGCCTCTGGACGTCTTTCAGATAATTCAGCGAAAGAATACTGATATCATACTGTTTCGACGCATATTTGTCTTCTCTGGATGCTTCAAGTACCGTTGCCCCTTCTCTTGCGTGTACCGATTTTCCATTAATTGTAATATTAATCATAGTTATTCATAGCAACTCCTTTCCTGCCCGTGACATGTCACAGTCTTATTAATAAAAGTTTATCACAGGCTGTTTCTGTAAAATCTGGTGATTTATTAGCAAAAAAACAGGGATTTTAGTGAATGGATGACGGAAATGTATGATTTCGCTTCTTATTTTCTATATTAATGAGGTAAAACTTTCTTCGTTTTTCCGCTATAATGATATTGGGACAGGCGTTGCCCCATAAACCGGATCTGTACAATTACAGCAGATAAAACAGCTTTTTCAAAAAACAGCATTTCCAGAAAGAAATACGAGGAGAAATTTTATGTACATCAGTCTACAGCATTTAGAAGAATTATGCCGGGAAGAACCGCACAAAGTGATCCGCTCCGAGATACGTTACGGCCTGACCGGATGGACGTCGCTGCACGACGCTCCGGCTCCGTACAACGTTCATCTGATCTATATTGTCAGGGAAGAGGAAAATTTATCAGAATATCCACTTCTTCCGGGCATGCATCTTTTGATCCTGGCTTCTGAACACGCTGATTTTGACAAAATAGGCGCTCGTATCCCGCAGGATATCAACGCCTTAATTCTGGCCTCCCATAACCATCATCCGTTTCTTATGCGTATGCAGGAATTTTTTGACCATACGCTGGCCACAGGCCTGTTTTCCCATTCTCTGTTAGATATCCTGTCTTTTGAAGGCGGAATCCAGGAAATGGTAGACCATGCTTTTCAAATTCTGGAAAATCCGATTTTTGTTTTTGATTCCAGTTTCAAACTGATCGCCGCCAACTGGACGGAAGCGGAACGCCACGAAATCGGCATGGAAATGATTCAAAATAATGGTTTCTCTCAATTTGAATTTTCACTGGCAAACAAAAACCATATCCACGAGAGAATAAAAAAAAGCGATATGCCGCTTCTTGTACATCATGAAGAACTCGGCTACGAACAGATGATCGTTGCCATCGACACGATGCGCGACCTTGGGCATATTGTCATCGACGCCGTAAACAGGCCGTTCAATTCCATGGATAAAAAGGCGCTATGGGTATTAAAGAAAAATATTGACCAACAGATGAAAAAAGATGAATTTATCCGTAATTCCAAAGGATTTCATTATGAAAATTTCTTAAAAGACCTGCTGGACGAAAAAATCGCAATCGGTAAATTGTTTATGAACCGTATGCAGTATGTAGGCGTCGCCTTTACCGGCAATATGTATTGTATCGTCGTGGAAATTGCCCGCAGTTCCTGTACGGTCAACCCTTACCGTATCCGGAATGAATTTGAACGTACGTTTCCCGACTGCAAAACATTAATGTATAACGGCCAAATCGTTATTCTGCTCCACACTCCGAAAAACAAACTGCTGACGAAAGACCAGATTCAGGCTGCTTCCGGAATCTGTACCAAAAACAGGCTGTATGCCGGAATGAGCAACTGTTTCCCTGATATCATCCGTTTTGCGGAATATTACAGACAATCTCTCCGGGCCATCGAACTTGGTATCGCTTCCACGACTCAGCCAAATCTGTTCTTATATGAGGAATTTTTCCTGGATCATATGAAAAATATTTTTCTGCAGAAAGAGTCCGCCGCTACGTTCTGCCACCCGAAAATGAAATTTTTACTGGATTATGATAACGCGCACCGTTCCAATCTGGCGTATACATTATATATGTTCCTGCTTTATGAGAGAAATATCGGCGCTGCCGCCGACGCTATGAACATGCACCGCAGTTCCGTCACTTACCGGTTGAAAAAGATATATTCCCTGATCGGAAATCATTTTGAAAATGCAAAAACCCGGCATTACCTGATCATTTCCTATGAACTGAATAAACCGGAAAATAACTGAAAGGCCGTGCACAAACCGTGCACGGCGCATATCAATTTGTTTTCAAATAGTCTGTTCTCTAATGCCCTGCTCTTTAATCTTCTGTTTCCCTGACGGTTTCTTCTCTCTCCGACGCTCTCTTCGCCGCCAGAACTTCGGCGTTGGCCGCTACCGTTTTCCGGTCAAGGTTATAAATCCTTGAGAAAATAAACATCAGCGCTCCCCAGATGATCGGATAAACGCCGTACCATGTCGTCATAACCGACAATGTTTCCGCCGTCTGTGCCGCCGCCTCCGGCTGATAATGGATCCAGGTAAGAATCCAGCCGGCTACAAAAGAGGAAAGGCCTGCGGCCGCTTTGATCATAAAAGTACCCATCGCATAGGTAACGCCCGGCGCTCTCTGTCCGGTACGGATTTCACCGTCGTCGATCGCATCCGGCATCGAACCCCAGATCAGCGCGAAAGTACAGCTAAGCGCCAGTCCGAGAAAGGCAGAGGATACGATCTGCCCCGGCAGGTTCGTCCCTGCAATCAGGCTGATAATACCGCTTAATACCGTAAGCAGCCCTGCAAAGGACAGGAACGTCCGCCGTTCAAATACCTGCATAAGCTTCGGCACGAACAGCAGGCCGATCAACGGAAGCGTATATACCAACGTCAGCAGCGTACCGATGCTTGCCGGATTTCCCATGGCGTTAATACAGAAATACGACGTCATATTCGCTTTGAACTGGATTGCCATATTAAAGCAGAATCCCATCAAAAGCAGGCAGACAACGGCTTTATTCTTAAAGGAAATTTTAAGTCCCTTGAAAAAACCAACCGTAGATTTCGGCGGCTCGATCCGCTCTTTCTGAGTGAAAAATACTACGTAGTAACAGATCAGGGCAAATACTGCGGCAATCACCGCTACTTTGGTAAATCCCTGCGACGTCATTTCTCCGCCCGCGTTGCTGAAACGGATAATCATCATCGTACCGAACGTAGATACGAGGAAACCGCCGATATTTACGCCGTAGTCGCGCACTACTCCGAGAACGGAACGGTCGCGCGGGTTTCCCTCCCTGTCAAGGTTTTGCCGGAAAGCAGATACGTCCAGTCCGGCGGCTTTCAAAAATTCCAGCGGATTAAACCACTCTTTCATGTAACAGATTTTGCCGTTTTTTACAGAGAGCAGCGTCGTCATACGACTCTCAAAATGTCCGTCGCGGCCGCCCCAGTGCACATCGCCGCCGCATCGGCGGACAATAATGTACTTATTGCTGAAAGTATCGCGGGGACCGTACGCTTTCATGTCTTTCACATACCAGTTTTTTACCGTCCGGTTCAGCCATTCCTTATGCGGAAGCATTTGTCCGACTCCAAGGTGCTGATCCATACCCGGCGGCGCAAACGGCATATCGATGGTAAAATCCGGTTCAAACAGATCCTCATATTCCGGCTGCCACCATGGATTTGCCATCATTTTTTCTGCTGCGTCATAGTTTTCCGGCATACGGAAAAATAACGGATGTTCATTCATAGTTACATTCTCCTTTCGACACTGTTTCTATTGCTTCATTCTTCTTTTTCGGTTCAAATTTGACGCCTTTCTTTCTGATGCCTCTCTTTTTGACGCTTTCCCTTTTGATACTTTTACTTTTAACGCTTTTCCCTTTACACCGTTCCGTTATCATATAAACCGTTGAGTAAACCACTACGGCCAAAACGGCCCATTGTAAAACGGTAGTGTTCAGGTTTTTAACAAAATGTACCGCGATAAAAGCGCCCAGCGAACCGAAAACGGTAGATAAGAGCGCCAGTTTTTTGTTGAAATTACCCTGCGCTACGTATCTGGAACCGCCGAACGCACATGCCAGCGACACGGTTCCCATTGCCAGAGGAAAAGCGGCCAGCGGGTTCAGTCCCATGATGTAGAAAAAGCAAAGTAATAATGCCGTTACCGCAAATCCTCCCATACTGAGTCCGGACAGAACAAAAGTAATTATAGCTGCCATCACTAATTTCCAACCGGAAAATCCCATATCGGAACCGCCGGGCGGAATCAGTCCCAGAAGCCGGATCAGCAGGGTTCCCGCCGCCATTGCCAGAGCAATGATCATCAGCATATGTATGGACGAAGACTTCATCTTTGATATAATGGAAGTGCCCGCAAGCGCGCCCAAAAGTCCGGATATCACACAGACAATCAGAGTAACGGGATCAATATCCGTAACGGAAAGATATCCGACCGCCATAACCGCCACAGGAATCACACAGCAATTCATCAGAGTCCCCGGAAGATTCTTATCTTCTACCAGACGAAATTTTTTGTAGACGATAATACTGACGGAAAAGTCAGATACTCCAAACGCCGCTAAAAACTGCAGCCCCATGCTGTACAACGCCAGTAAAAACGGATTTCCCGGCTCTTTTGACATTTCTCTGCGTTTCCGCCAGACTTTCCGGAACAAAAGTACAGCAAAAATACTGTTACACAAAACAACTATAATGGAATAAATCTTAATGACCATCTTCAGGTTCCTCCTAGATACTATGTGTATGGTTTTCATTATAATTGTTCGTCTGCTCTGTTTTAAAAATTTGAAAACTATTCTATTTTTTTAATATGATTAAAAAATGTTCTGCCTGCTGTTCTGAAAATATTGTATCCCTATTGACTTTTTTTGAAAATGCTTTATATTTGTTAATTAGATAGATAAAATTAATAAATTGCAGGAAATAAATTATATTCACTTAATACATTATAAACAATTTATAAAAAATCTATAAAAAGTAAAGGAGGAAAATGACTATGGACCATGTGGATTGTATGATTATGAACGCTTTGCAGAAAAACGGACGGATCTCTATGAACAAGCTGGCAGAATCCATACCAATGAGCGTTCCGGCAACATGCGAGCGCGTTCGGAAACTGGAAGATAACGGCGCGATAGCCGGGTATACGGTTTCCCTGTCCCCGATGCTTCTAGGAAAAACAATCAACGCTTTTATTCTTTTTGCCTGTAATATCGGGGAGATCGATAAAGTCAGAGAATTTTTAAATCAGGACCATCGGGTAATATCCGCACATTTTCTCGCGGGCAAATATACAATGATGCTGGAAGTTTCCTGTACGGATATGAACGAATACCTGGATCTGATACAAATATTGTTTCCGCTGGGGACGTCCGAGTCTTATATACAAATCGAATGTATCAAAGAAAGGTTTTATGATTTGCTTCTGGAAGAATGACCGGGAATATATAAAACTGTTCTGTAAAAAGATGCAAAACGATTACTTGCATTAATAAATCCCAAAACACAACCTAATATTCATTATTGCCAATCCAATATATGTAAGGTATACTGTAACTGTTCCAATACGCTTGCTGTTCTAACTGGCTTGCTGTTCATGAAAAAGAATATGAAAAGAAAATTTTTAGAAAACGGAGGTATCAATATGTACAAAACAGGTTTTATCGGAGCTGGCAACATGGGCGGAGCTTTAATTATCGCCGCATGCCATACGATCGGCGCCGAAAACGTTATCATTACCGATTATGATTTAAACAAAGCGGAAGAACTGTCGCAACAGACCGGCTGCAAAACGGCTGCTTCAAACGACGACATTATCCGAAACGCAGAATACATTTTCCTGGCGGTGAAACCAAACGTCATCCGGGAAGTCGCAAAAGCGGCTGCTTCGGTACTTTCCGAAGAACTGGCAAACGGCAAAAAACATGTGGTAGTCACGATTGCCGCAGGAATCACGATCGAAACGATTCAGGAATGTATCGGGACTCAGATTCCTGTCATCCGTATCATGCCGAATACGCCTGTTGCGGTAGGACAGGGAATGATTCTTCTGACCGGACCGGATCCGGAAGATGAAAATCTGAAAGAATTTCAGGAAATCATGGCAAAGGCCGGAGATTTTCTCTATATACCGGAAAAGAATTTTGACATTACCACGAGCATCAGCGGATGTACCCCGGCATATACTTATATGTTTATCGACGCTTTGGCAGACGGAGCGGTCCAGGTGGGCGTGCCGCGCGCGCAGGCCATCCGCCTTGCCGCAAAAACGGTTCTGGGATCGGCGCAGATGGTTTTGGAAACGGGACTTCATCCGGACCAGCTCAAAGATAACGTCTGCTCGCCGGGCGGCTCGACTATTGTCGGCGTAACCGCCCTGGAAAAAAATAACTTCCGGTACGGCGTAGCGCAGTCGATCATCCGTTCTACGGAAAAGAATCTGGAGTTGGGGAAATAATTTTCGGGCAACCGGAAGACCTTGCCGAAAAAGAAAACTAATAATAGAAATAAAACAGATATAAAACAGATACAAAATAGAGCAGAAATAAAAAGAAAGAGAAACAGCGCCCTGGTTTTATCGAGAGTATGAAAGTTTTTCTGTAAATAGTGTTTTTAAAGGTCTTCTATGATAAAATAAATTATCATAAGGAGGCCTTTTACTATGGCAAGAGAAAAGA
>JAAWJJ010000017.1 GCA_022796875.1 Eubacterium sp.
AAGAAGATACGGAGGGAGAAATCAAACGAGAGCAAACGCAGGAGCAGAGAACAGAAAAGGATAGCATGTATGAACTGTCCGCAAAAAATGACCGACTGAGGCAGCGCAATGAACAGCAATTATATTTTGTCGGCAATTCAGAGGTACGCGGATCAATACATAAGAAAGCCGCCGCGTTGTTTGTCGCGGGAATATTTCATGCAGTGGTCGTATCAGAGATGGGCAGTATGTGAGATTCTGAAAAGTATCAAGGAGGCAAACTCCATCCCCCCGATGATCGTGGTGGAAGATTTCATCAGGAAAATGGACGACTTTTCATGCAGGAACAGGGAAACAAGTATGATATTTTCGATTGCACATGACATAGCTTTGGAAATTCTCGATCTGTTTTTATCAATGAGCGGAACCGCTTCGGACGGTTCAAAAACGGATGTGCATTTTTGGAAAGGAGAAACACGGAATGAAGAAACAAAATCTTTCACGGATTGTAAAAAGCGTACAGGTGGGATTACAGAAACACAGTCCGGAAATACTTACCGGCGTCGGAATTGCCGGGATGATTACGGCTGCGGTACTGGCAGTCCGGGCAACGCCGAAAGCGTTGATTCTCATGGAAGAAGAAAAACGCCGTATTAATGCGGAGCTGCTTGCGGAAGCAAAAAAGAAAAAGCAGGAGAATTGCGTCAGGGTGGATAAGTTAAAACCGATTGAACTGATTCGCACAACCTGGGTTTGTTATATTCCGGCAGCCGTTACCGGGGCGCTGTCGGTGGCCTGCCTGATCGGAGCCAACTCGGTAAACATCAGACGCAATGCGGCGCTCGCAACCGCTTATTCTCTTTCCGAGTCTGCCCTGAAAGAGTATCAGGAAAAAGTAATCAATACGATTGGGGAGAAGAAAGAGCAGGAAATCAGAGATAATATTGCGAAAGATAAACTAAGCCGCGACCCGGTTTCCAATAAAGAAGTGATTATTACAGGACGCGGGGAAACGCTTTGTTATGATACGATCACTTCGAGATATTTTAAATGTGATATTGAGAAGCTGCGGAAAGTGGAAAATGAACTGAATAAAAAACTCATTAGCGAAATGTATATTTCATTGAATGATTTTTACTACGAGGTGGGTTTGCGGGCAACGGCCATTGGAGATGATCTTGGATGGAATATAGACGACGGACTGATCGACCTGGAATTCAGCTCGCAGCTTGCAGAGGACGAAACGCCGTGCCTTGTTATCGGATATCGGCTTGCGCCGAGGTATGATTTCCGTAATTTATTGTAACTGCGCAAAAAACGCATTGCCTTTAATGGAAGAATCCACATTATGAAAAAACGAAAGGAGAAATGAATATGGAATCTAACGAAGTAATGAAAAATGAGGAAATTCTTGAACCTGTAGCAGAGGAAATTGTGAACGCGGGTTTTGGAAGCGGTTTTAAGACGGCGGCGGGTTTCGGTATGGGCATCCTTGCAGGTATAGCGATCTGCAAGCTTGTGAAACCGATGATCGCCAAAATCAGGACGCGGAAAGAAGAAGCGGCAATTATCGATGTAGAGGCGACGGAACAGGAATCGGAAGAAGACGAAGAGGAAACCGTAGATTAAGATCCTGTAAAATGATATTTTATGGATGGAGCAAAGGGAGAGTGCCTGTAATCAGGTACTTTTCCTTTTTTCGTTTCAGAGAGGAGAATGATATTTATGGAAGAATACAAACCAAACTCCCGTAAGTATAAAGAAGAACAGCTTGCATCGGAAAAGAAAGTGGATAAGGTAGTCAGCGGTTCTGTAAAAGCAAGAAAGAAAAGCGAGATTCAGAAATTTGCGGATGTTTTTATTCAGGAGGATGTACAAAAAGTAAAATCTTATATTTTGATGGACGTACTGGCTCCGGCTTTGAAAAAAGCGATATCGGATATTGTGACAAACGGTATCGACATGATTTTGTACGGCGAAACCGGACGCACAAAGAAGAGCGGGACAGCTTCTAAAGTATCTTATCGGAGTTATTACGACAGGCAGGACGAGCGCAGGGATTACGGTTCTATCCGGACGCGGACAGGATACGATTACGACGACATTGTTTTGGATAACCGTGGCGAAGCGGAGGAGGTTTTGTCCAGAATGGACGAGTTGATTTCCACATACGGCCTCGTCAGCGTAGCGGATTTTTACGATTTGGTAGGAGTTACGGGAAATTATACGGACAATAAGTACGGATGGACGAATATCCGGAGCGCGTCAGTGGTTCGGGTCCGTGACGGTTATATGATTAAGCTGCCCCGGGCGCTGCCGTTAAACTAAGAATAAACACATAACAATTATAAATGAATAACAATTTTAAAGAAAGGAATTACAAATTATGAAAACAAACGAAATGGTAAGTAAAGTCAGCAGAACTTTTTATAAAGCCGGGTTCGGCTTGAAAAAGCACAGTCCGGAAATATTGGTCATAGCCGGAGTGATCGGCACGGTTGTAAGCGCAGTAATGGCGTGTAAAGCAACGACTAAGATCAATGATATTCTGGATGAAACAAAAGAGGAACTGGACACCGTCCACAAATATAGCGGCGATCCGGATATGGCGGAAAAATACAGCGTTGAAGACGCTAAGAAAGATACCGTTATGATTTATACCCATACGGGCATGAAACTGGCAAAACTCTATGGACCTGCTATTTGCCTCGGCGTGGCATCTATCAGCAGTATTCTGGTATCTAACAATATTTTAAGGAAACGTAACGCGGCGTTGGCGGCGGCTTATGCAGTCATACACCGCGGTTTTAAGGAGTACCGTGACCGTGTGATCGAGCGTTTTGGTTCTGAAGTGGACCGTCAGCTTCGGTTTAATATGAAAGCGGAGGAAATCGAGGAAACCGTAACGGATGAAAAGGGCAAAGAAAAGAAAGTGAAGAAGACGATTGAGGTCGCAGACACGAACACCAGCGGTTACGTAAAATATTTTACAAGGACCAATACCAACTGGGAAGATAATCCGGAATTTATTGAAATGTTCCTGCGGGCTCAGCAAAACTATGCCAACGATAAACTCAAAGCGATCGGGCATCTTACTTTGAATGAAGTTTATGACATGCTGGGGATGCAGGATACCAAAGCGGGAATGGTGGTCGGTTGGATTTATGACCTGGAGCATCCGAATGGAGATAATTTTGTCGAGTTTGATGTAAAGAAGGTATATTTGCCGGACGATCAGGGGGATTATGAGGATGCTTACGCGATCGACTTTAATGTAGACGGCAATATTTATGACAAAATGATTTGAAAGGAAGGGATCGGTACGGTAATGAGCGGGAATCTTCAACGTGATATTTTGGACTATCCCTGGCTGTTTTATGGCTGTTTGCAAACGAAAGGAGGCCGATTATGAGGAATGGATTAGCAGTTATGTCTTATACGTTATCAGCGTTATCCGGAATTTGTTTTATTACCGGAATTGCGGTTTTGATTGGCGGAAAGGGCGTGTGAGATGGAAAATGTGGAAAACTTTGAAGCCTTTATTACTATATTGGACTTTACACTTAATTCTAAACGGAAACGTCACATAGTTGGCGGTATTTTGCTGAGCGTGTCCTTACTGTTTGGAGGACTGGCGCTTACTACTATGACGCTGCGGACGGAGGAAAAGAAGAATGAATAAAAAATTATATTTTACCCTGTTTATTGCCGGGGCCGTGATCGGTTCCGTCGTAACGTGGGGATGTTTAAAAAAGAAATACGAAGTGATCGCCCAGGAAGAAATCGATTCTGTCAAGGAAGTTTTTGCCAGAGAAAAATTCGGTTCCCGGGAGAAAGAAACCGTTGAAGAATCCGGGCGGGAACCGGATCCGGGAAAGGAAAAAACCAACATGGACGAGTATGCTGCGGTAATAAGAACCGCCGGTTATTCGGCGGATATTCAGGAAGAAAAAGAGAATGAATCCGTAACAGGCAGAGATTCGTATATTATTACGCCGGAGGAATTTGGCGAGATGGAAGACTATGAGAAAATCAGCCTCACCTGGTATGCAGACAGAGTCCTGGCTGATGATAATGATGAAATTCTGGACGATATGGACGATATTGTCGGCGACGCTCTGGAACATTTTGGCGAGTATGAGGACGATGCGGTATTTGTCAGATGCGATGAACTGGAATGTGATTACGAGATTCTTCTCGATCAGAGAAATTATTCGGAAGTGGCCGCCAGTATGCCGAAACCGGTGGAGATATGATGAAGAACGAGCTGAGAAACGAATACTTTGACTGGATGTACCGGCTCGTATGCGAACCGCAGTATACGAACGGATTATCCTATCGGGAGTTGCTCTGCCGGCTTTATGAAACGCCTTTTGACTATACGATCGCTATGGACGGCAATCGTGCGGAAGATGGGGTGGATTTACGGTACAGATTCGGATATGAACATAATATTGAAGATCCGGCGATCGCGTTTTGTCTGGACGACAGGGAATGTACGGTTCTGGAAATGATGGTCGCCCTTGCGCTCCGCTGCGAAGAACATATTATGGACGATCCGGATGTTGGCAACCGGACAAGCCGTTGGTTTCTGGATATGATCGGGAATCTTGGATTACAAGAAATGACCGATGAAAATTTTGACAGGGATTATGTCGTGCGGATTCTGAATCGGTTCCTGAACCGGGAATACAAACGAAACGGCGAAGGCGGGTTGTTTACCGTACGCCATAACGGAATCGATATGCGGTCCGTTGAGATCTGGTATCAGGCAATGTGGTATCTTGATGAAGTTTTGAAGAGCTGAATTATATTTGAAAACGGAGGTACAAAATGAAGAAATTATGCTGTAACATGGCTGAAATGGCTGATATTTTTAACTGTAATACGGAAGCGTTTGTCCGTTCCATCGAGCAATTAAACAGGAGATGCAGGAAGCTGGAGAAAAGAAACTGTTCCCTTGTATTGGCGGGAATTATATTTGGAGCCATTATAGAATATCGGATGATAGAGCAAAACCGGAGGATGGGAGAACTGGAGAAAAGGTTTGGGGAATTGCGTATGAAAATTGAGGAGTTCAGGGATAAGGAAGGGGATTAAAAATGTGATGATTGACTTTCTTATGATTTCAACGCGCAGTACAAAACGCGGTATCATCGAAATCTACCCAAAGTTTATTATAAAAAAAAGCGCTGATTTGATGATTCGGGGCGGGGACTTCTATGCGGTCTGGATGGAAGAAAGAGGGTTGTGGTCGACCGACGAGCAGGATGTATTGCAGCTGATCGACCGTGAACTGGACAGGTATGCAGAGGAAAACCGCCGGCGCTTTGATTCTGATATTAAAGTTCTCCATATGTGGGACGCTGAATCCGGCATGATCGACTCCTGGCATAAATACTGTCAGAAGCAGATGCGGGATTCTTTTCATATGCTTGATGAAAAACTGATATTTTCCAATACCGTTACCAGCAAAAAAGATTATGCCAGTAAAAAGCTGAATTATCCGCTGGAAGCCGGGGAACTGTCTGCTTACGACAAGCTGATGTCGGTATTATATTCCAAAGAGGAGCGGCACAAAATCGAATGGGCGATCGGAGCGGTGGTATCCGGGGAATCTAAAAAGCTACAGAAATTCATGGTTTTATACGGTGCGGCCGGGACGGGGAAATCTACCGTACTAAACATCATACAGCAGCTTTTCGAGGGATATTATTCCGTATTCGATGCGAAAAGCCTGGGTTCCTCAAACAATTCATTTGCGCTGGAAGCATTTAAGAGTAATCCGCTGGTCGCGATTCAGCACGACGGTGATTTGTCAAGGATAGAGGATAACACAAGGCTCAACAGCCTGGTTTCGCACGAGCTTATGACGGTAAACGAGAAATTCAAGTCGACCTACTCCAACCGGTTCAAATGTTTTCTTTTTGTGGGTACCAATAAGCCGGTAAAAATTACAGATGCAAAATCCGGACTGATCCGGCGGCTGATCGACGTATCTCCAACGGGGGAAAAGTTGAATCCGAAAGAGTATAAGACGGTTACAAAGCAGATTGAGTTTGAACTCGGGGCGATCGCGTATCATTGCAGGGAAGTGTATTTGGAGGATCCGGGAATGTACGACAATTATATTCCGGTAACGATGCTCGGGGCGTCGAACGATTTCTATAATTTCGTCGGCGATTCTTACCACGTATTTAAAAAAGAAGACGGCACTACTTTGAAGGCTGCCTGGGAAATGTATAAGACTTATTGCGAGGAAGCAAAAGTGGGGTATCCGTTTCCGCAGAGAGTTTTCAAGGAAGAGATGAAAAACTACTTTCGGGAATACAAAGAACGGTTTCGTTTGGACGACGGGACAAGGACGCGCAGTTATTATGCCGGTTTTCGGGCGGAAATATTTGACGGGGAAAAAGAAGAGCAAAAAGGGCCGGCGGAAAGTCCTCCGATGCGGCTGGAATGTACGGAATCTATATTTGACCGGGAGTGCGCAGGCTGTCCAGCCCAGTATGCTTCTTCAAAAGAAACGCCGTCGAAAAAATGGAGCGCGGTAAAAACGAAGTTATCGGAATTGGATACGTCAAAGCTGCATTATGTGAAAGTTCCGGAAAACCATATTGTGATCGATTTTGATATTCCGGATGAAGCGGGAAACAAAAGTTTTGAAAGGAACGTCGAAGCGGCAGGCAAATGGCCTCCTACCTATGCCGAGTTGAGTAAAAGCGGCGCCGGAATACACCTGCATTATATTTATACGGGAGATTCGTCGAATTTAAGCAGAATTTATGACGATCATATTGAGGTAAAAGTATTTACCGGCAACAGTTCGCTTCGAAGAAAGTTATCTAAGTGCAACGACTTGCCGATTGCGGCGATTAGTTCCGGATTGCCGCTGAAAGGAGAAAAAATGGTAAATTTTGATTCTGTAAAGAGCGAAAAAGGGCTTCGGACCCTGATTAAGAGGAATCTGAACAAAGAGATTCATCCGGGAACCAAACCCAGCATTGATTTTATATATAAAATTTTGGAAGACGCGTATGCATGCGATTTGAAATATGACGTTACGGATATGCGGGGCGGCGTTTTGGCGTTTGCGGCTAACAGCACCCATCAGGCGGATTATTGTATTAAACTGGTGAATAAGATGCGTTTTAAATCCGAAGATACGTCTGCTAACACTAAGAACGAGAACGCCACATTGGTTTTTTATGACGTGGAGGTCTTTCCGAATTTATTTCTTGTGAACTGGAAAGCGGAGGGGGAGGGTAAGCCGGTGGTACGTATGATTAACCCATCTCCTGTTGAGATTGAGGATTTAATGAAATTCCGGCTTGTCGGGTTTAACTGCCGCCGGTACGATAATCATATTTTGTATGCGCGGTTGATGGGGTATTCCAACGAGCAGCTTTATAAACTTTCCCAGCGGATTGTGAACGGAAGTCCTAACTGCTTTTTCGGCGAGGCTTACAATGTCAGTTATACGGACGTTTATGATTTCTCCAGCAAAAAACAGTCTTTAAAGAAGTTTGAGATCGATCTGGGAATCCACCATCAGGAGTTGGGCCTGCCGTGGGATCAGCCGGTGCCGGAGGAACTTTGGACGAAAGTGGCCGAATATTGCGACAATGACGTCATTGCGACGGAGGCGGTGTTCCATGCGAGAAAATCGGATTTTACGGCAAGGCAGATTCTGGCGGATGTGGCCGGTATGACGGTAAACGATACGACCAACACGCTGACAACGAGAATTATATTTGGCAGCAACCGGAAGCCGCAGGATCAGTTCCGTTATCGTGATATGGGAATCGACGAGCTGCCGTTTGTTTCGGACGAAGACGACTATTATAATAGTTTCGGCGAAGACGGAAAACCGGTATTTCCCGGGTATACGTTTGAGCATGGAAAATCCGTCTACCGCGGCGAAGAAGTCGGCGAGGGAGGTTACGTCTATGCCGAGCCGGGCATGTATGGAAACGTTGCATTGCTGGATATCGCTTCCATGCATCCGAGCAGTATTGTAGCGGAAAATCTGTTTGGCGACGAATATACGTGGCGGTTTAAAGAAATTCTCGACGCCCGTATCGCCATCAAACATAAGGATTTCGGCAAAGCGAGAAAAATGCTGGGCGGGGTTCTGGAAAAATATTTAACGGACGAGGAGGCAGCCGCCGATCTGGCGCAGGCATTAAAGATTGCAATTAACTCGGTATATGGCCTGACTTCGGCGAAATTTGAGAATCCTTTCCGGGATGTACGTAACAAAGATAATATCGTGGCGAAACGAGGAGCCCTGTTTATGGTAAATCTCAAACATGAGGTACAGAAACGGGGCTTTACCGTTGCTCATATTAAAACGGATTCGATTAAGATTCCGGACGCAACGCCTGAAATTATCCGGTTTGTAATGGAGTTTGGGAAGAAATATGGCTATACGTTTGAACATGAAGCTACCTACGACAGGATGTGCCTGGTCAACGACGCCGTTTATATTGCTAAGTATCCAGAGGAACACGAATTCAAACTTTCTACCGGAGAGAAAATCATGACCAAATGGACGGCTACGGGTACGCAGTTTGCTGTGCCTTATGTTTTCAAGAAGCTGTTCAGTAGAAGCGATATCAAATTCGAAGATCTGTGCGAAACAAAGTCTGTCAGCAGCGCGTTATATTTGGACATGAATGAGGATATGCCGGATGTAACCGAATACGAAAAAGAGCTGTCTAAGACCGAAAGCAAGTACAGGAAAGGCGAACTGTCTGATACCACATTTGAAAGAACGGGCCAGGAGCTGGTTCCTCTTATTGAGAAAGGCCATAATTATATTTTCGTAGGCAAGGTCGGGAACTTCTGTCCGATAAAAGCAGGTTGTGGCGGCGGCGTGCTCTATCGTGAAAAAGACGGTAAGTATTATGCCGCAACCGGCTCAAAAGGCTACCGGTGGCTGGAATCAGAAATGGTCAGGGAGCTGGGGAAACAGGGCGATATCGACGAACAGTACTATATTTCAATGGTTGACGAAGCGGTTGCCACAATCTCGAAGTATGGAGATTTCGAACGGTTTGTTTCGGACGAGCCGTATGCAAAAGAGGAAATGCCGGATTTTATGAACATTCCGGAAGATGCGGAAGAGGAAATTCCGTTTGATTAAAAACAAGCAAAAAGGAGAGAAAAAAGATGGCAAAAAATGTACCGGTTATAAATATTGAAAACGCGAGAATTATATTTCGGAATTTTTCCGGAAAAGAAACTAAGTATAACAGGGAGGGGGATCGAAATTTCTGCGTTATTCTTGAAGATGCTGAAATGGCACAGAAACTTGCAGCGGACGGTTGGAATATCCGTATTCTTCCTCCGCGTGACGAGGATGAGGAGGCAAAACATTATCTTCAGGTTGCGGTAAGTTTTAAAATTATTCCGCCTAAAATTATTATGGTGACAAGACGGGTGCAGACAAAACTGGATGAAGAATCCGTGGATTCTCTTGATTATGCGGAGATTCAAAACGTAGATTTAACGCTGAATCCGTATCCGTGGGAAGTGAACGGCAAAAGCGGTATCAAGGCTTACCTGAAAACGATGTATGTTACGATTGAAGAAGATGCGTGGGCGGAAAAGTATGATATTTAATTATGAAAACATAAAAAGAGGATATGAATGGTTAAAGAAGCATTACCCGAGAATAACGGAGAACGTAACGCGGCCGGACGAATTGTATCATCATGGAATCAAAGGACAGAAGTGGGGCGTAAGGAACGGGCCGCCGTATCCGATTGACAGATCATCCAAGCGTGATACAATAGTAAAAGATGCAATTGAATCGGGGACTGGTTTCTAAAAAGATTAACCGCGAAAAGCAGTTGCGGCATACCAAAGATGGGCACGCTCCGGGCAGAAGTTACATAGATGGCGACTTGGAATATGCGCAGGAACTCGTGGATAAGCTGAGTGGGACTGGGGAAACCAAACTAGATCGTAAAGGCGAATGGAATCATCGAGAATGGGTTACTTCTCCTCATGTTATTGGAATTTATGTCGATGAAAGCGGTAAAGAAACGAAATCAAATATAGGGATGATTGTATACTCGAAAACAGGTACACATATCTATCCAGTAAGAAGAAAGGAAGAGAGATGAAACTTAATAAAAGTCTTGAAGGTGAAAAGGTTAAAATAGTAGATATAGATGGTGAAATATTTGAAGGGGTGGTTCTTGATTATATCTATCCTGAAGACAATGAGCCAGAGGGTATAGCGGCAATTGATATTTATAAATGCCCGCAAAGAGCCGGACAAGGAGTTAGTTTCTACGAAACTGATATCAAGTCAATTGAAGTTATCGCATAAAAAGGAGGCTGTAAGATGAAAAGAGCGTTATCTTATATTTTAACAACAGCAGGAGTCGGAGCGTTTATAGTTGGCTTACAGATAGGAGATGAAAAATGTATTGTTAAAAAAGCATTGTATTATATTTGGATGCCCGTAAGGACGATTCTGCATTGGCATGGTGTACGTGCCGTAGTAGGTGACAAAGTATACATATAATGACCAGTTGGCAAGAGGAATACAAAGCCCAGTGTTGGTGGCACTGGGACTTCTTATGTTTGTTCGGGTAATGGTGAAATATCAAATGGAATCTCCAATCTGGCAATTTTTCCGTTTTTAGTAAGTCTGCTGATATAGATTCCATCTGTTCCAACATTAAAGCGAAGACGATCAAGCTTGACTTCTGAGATTATTTCCTTGATCAAGGGCCAAAATACCTCAACAAGATTTGCTAACCCATTGTGAGTATACATAACTTTGTGTTCCTCTTTCCATATATTAAGAATACATTATATAGTATATGAAATACATTGTCAACACTAGATTTAGCCCAGTTTGTCTTAATAGACAGATTCGGGCTATTTTTATTCTGTTTTTGAAAGGAGAAAAAGATGAAAATTATTATGCTGTATATTTTGATTGGGTTTATCTATGGGCTAAATAATTACAGGATTATGCTTTCACATGAAAAAGAGCGCCATTTTCCTAATTGGTATCATGCAATTGCAGGTCTTGTTTGACCAATCAGTATAATTTTGTTGCTGCGGGCTATTTATAAAATGTTAAAAAAATGACAACGGCAGATGAAAGGAGAAAAAAGATGAGTAAATGGGATATTAATTGGAAATGTACATATAAAAATATGCCTAAAAAAGTCGGAGAATTTCTCAAACAGCTTTTAGGCATGAAAGAGTATAAAAAACTTATAGCAGCAATACGGACACATAAATGGATAATGATGGTCGGACCGGAGTGTTCCGGTAAGTCTACAGTGTGTAATATCTTGTGGGCGCTTGGATATCCCTTTGTTATTGATGACAATGGCATTGGCCGGATTATTCATACTTCTCATAAGTTGACTGATTTGAAAGGAAGTGATGATATTCTCGAAGAGCTGGGGATTGGGAGGAAACATTAAAGTGTAAATATGGATCTGATTCAAGATGGGTAACACGATATCCCAATTTTCGCATTGCGCAGTTAATAGTGTCATTATCCAGATAAAAACCATGCGAATATGTGTCCATAAAAGCTTTACGGATATCTGACGTATCTACTTTTGGATTGATGGCTTTTGTTGGTGTGAGATATCTTTCGAGCCAATCCATAAGAATATCATATTGTTCTTGTGAAAGTTTCATATAAATGAACCTCCTTAACTAACATTTTGGTTTCAGGTAAAAGATACAATTCCATGCAGTTCCCAGTTAAAATCCTGCGATCTGCTACAATTGAAAAGAATCACATTCAGAGCAGTTTATCTTTTGTATAAGTAGTTCTTTTTCATTGCTACTCTGAACGTAAAACTTTCCTTATAAATTATAACATGAAAATTAAGATTTCGAAAGGAGAAAAGATGAGCGATAATATCCAATTTGTAGATTTTGAAAAATATTGTGAAACATGTAAATACGTAAAGAAGAAAGAGGTTGAAGATCCTTGTAACGAGTGTTTGGAAGTCGGTGCCAGAGAGGGTTCCGGCAAACCGGAACGATGGGAAGAAAAGGAGTAATTTATGGCTGGAATACGGTTGCGCGACTATCAGTTAGATGCGGTACACCGGATGAAAAACGGATGCATTTTGTGTGGCGGCGTGGGGAGCGGCAAGTCCCGTACAGCTCTTGCGTACTATTATTTATGCGAAGACGGTGAACTTGATACGGATGAATACATACCTATGAACGATCCGCCAAAAGATCTTTATATTATTACTACTGCCCGGAAACGGGACACCTGCGAATGGGAGGGAGAACTTTCCCCGTTTTTGCTTTCTCCCAATCATGAAGCGAATCTCTATTCCAATAAAGTAGTCATTGATTCATGGAATAATATCAGGAAGTACTCTGAAGTGCAGGGTGCTTTTTTTATATTTGATGAACAGCGGGTGGTTGGTTCCGGAACCTGGGTTAAGGCATTTTTGCGTATAGCCAGAGTGAATCAGTGGATTTTACTGTCTGCAACCCCGGGGGATACCTGGCAGGATTATATTCCGGTTTTTATTGCGAACGGTTTCTATAAAAACAAAAGCGAGTTTATAAGGGAACATGTTGTTTACAGCCATTTTACAAAGTTTCCTAAAATAGACCGCTACCTGAATACCGGGCGGTTGATTCGGCTGCGAAATTCCATTTTGGTCCATATGGATTTCAGGAGGGAAACCGTTTCGCATCATGAAGACGTGTTTGTTTCTTATAACATTGGGAAGTATAAAGATATTTGCCGTAAACGCTGGAATCCCTGGGAGGATAAACCGATTAAAAACGCCGCGGAATTTTGTTACGCGCTGCGGAAAGTGGTTAATTCAGATGAGTCGAGGCAGGTTGCTCTGCTACAGATTTTGGAGAAGCATCCACGGGCAATTATATTTTATAACTTTGACTATGAGTTAGAAATAATGAAAAGCATGTTCGCAGCGTTTGAAGATAATGAGATTTTTGAAATTGCGGAGTGGAATGGACATAAGCATCAACCAATCCCGGAATCGGAAAGCTGGGTGTATCTTGTCCAGTACAACGCAGGTGCAGAGGGGTGGAACTGTATCAAGACAGACACTATTATATTTTACTCACAGAACTATTCCTATAAGGTTATGGTGCAGTCAAGCGGACGGATTGACCGGTTGAACACGCCGTATACAGATTTATATTACTACCATTTAAAAAGCCGGTCCGGAATAGATCTGGCGATAAGCAAAGCACTAAAAGATAAGAAAAAATTTAATGAAACAGGGTGGGCAAAATGGTGATGAAAGGAGAAAGATTCCGATACAGTAGGTTTATTATATTTGTTTATAACACAAAGAAAAATCGTTGACAAGGGAGGAACTTAAACAAATGAGCTATCAATACGACCAGTATCTGGTCAAACACAAAGAAAACGTAAAGAAAAGCTATGACTGGCTTTTGGACAATCTTCCCGATTTGGTGAAAGATGTTCCAAATCTGGGGTGGCAGTGTGGGTTTGCGCATGACCAGTCGAAGTCTGAACAGGATGAATATGACGCATACGACGCCTACTTCTACGGAAATAACAGGTCGTTTGCTGTGATGCAGGGGTATCAAAAAGCCTGGCTGTTGCATCTTCACAGAAATCCGCATCACTGGCAGCATTGGGTCTTGATTAACGACGATCCGAAAGAGGGCGAGATACTTATAGAAATGCCGATTAATTATATTTTGGAGATGATATGTGACTGGTGGGCATTCAGTTGGGCAAAGGGAAATCTACATGAAATATTCAAGTGGTATGATGAACATAAGGACTATATGAAACTGCATCCGAATACCAGAAAGAAAGTGGATGAGATTCTTGGCAAAATAAAGGAAAAGCTGGCTGGCAGTTCAGAACTTGCACATCATGGCATTAAAGGTCAGAAGTGGGGTGTGAGGAATGGACCGCCGTATCCGATTGACAGAGATAAAGAATCTGTTGAAAAGTCTTCTGGAAGTGGTAAAATGAATTTACAGTACTTTGCCAGGATACCGGAAGAAAAATTTACAAAATATGCTCTTGATTCTGAAAAATCGCCGGATAAGGCCAGAGCATTTAAAGAAGCTTTGGGCTATACGAAAGAGAATTGTAAAAAGTTAATAGAAGATATCGACCAAAATTTTGATAAAGAAAAATTGGTAGAGAAAGGAGACAGAGGGCATGGAATGCGCTATCAACAAGTTATGCGGTTAAAAGGTTTAAATGGGAAAGAAGCCAATGTGGTTACAGCATGGATGAAAGACAATGAAGAAGATTTCCGATTAACCAGTGTTTATATTACTAAGAAGAAGGTGAGTGCAGAATGAAAATTGAGGAATATGATAAGATTAAGTTAAAGGACGGAAGAACAGCATCTGTTGTGGAAATATTAGAAGAAGGTGTGGCATATTTGGTAGATGTTGATCTTCCGGGTCCAGAATGGGATACTATAGAAGTTTGGCAGGAGGAAATTGAATCAGTACTTGCATAGAGGATTCTACGGGCGGAAAGAAGAAAAAGGTGAAAATAGTGTTACATTATTTTTTAAAAAACCATCGGTTATATCATGGTTTTGGTTGATTGGAAAAACGTAAGGATATAAATCTGAATAGTAAGCCAATACAACATATGATATAAATTTAGCTCGATTTGTCTTAACAGACAGATTCGGGTTATTTTTATGCCTGTTTTTAATTTGTTATAACGCCGTGGCACCAGTCGAAGTCATGGTTAAGACGGTATGACCTATTCGCGAAAGGAGAAAAATTAATGAATATTGACAGAGAAGAAAAAAAGAAAGAAGCGCGTTCCAGGATGGTAATTTTGAAATTGCATCCGGAAGCGATCAGAGAATTTTGGGAGGAGGACAGTCCGGTTTTATCTTTTGGCGGGATATTGTCCGGACTGAGCGATGTGCAAAAAGAAAGAGTACGGGAATTTGAGGAAAAACACAATTCACTTGTATACCACGTCATTCATAATGACACAAATTTTGGAGAAATGTTAACTTTACTATATATTTCCGATTATCCGGAAGAATGGAAACAGGACAGAGAAGATTTGAAAAGCGGTTTTCCAATTGCTTATGTGGCGAATCTGGACAATGATATTTTGTCCGAATTTGGTACAGTTGGCGTAGAACCATCCGGAGGCGTGGTACTGAGGACGGCTTAGCAAAGTAGTAGAAAAGTTCGCAAAAATTACATGGACTATAATGAAAGGATGGTATATACTGTTTATATATCAGTCCTTATCATAATAGAAAGGGCTTGCTTTAGGAGGCAGGTAAATGGAAGACAATATGAAAGAATTTGTTGCTTACAGTAGAAAACTTTTGAAAATTCTCGTGATGATCAGAAGGCTGTTAGAGGAAGGTGAATGCGATAAAGCCAAGACAATGCTTGACGAGCTGATCGAAGACACACGAAAGGATATTGAAGCGTAACAAAAATACTGGAACTGTTGTTGGAAAGAACTTGCGGTTACAAAAATCGCAGGCTCTTTCTTTTTTTATGCTCGTTTTGAAAGGAGAAAAATGAAAAACACATTAAAACAGGCGTTAAGAGCGGTTATACCGATATTGGTATATGGAGTCTATGGATATTTTACAAAAGAGTGGACGTTTGAATGGGAAAATTTCCATACAGAGAATAACAGATTGTATGGGCGTGCCTTAGATGCTATTTCGAATAGCAATATGAGTTCTTGCTACAAAAGTCAGGCACTTCGAGGGTTGCAAAACAATAAACCTGATGAATATTACGAAGCTGCTATAGCTATTGCGAAAGGAAACATGGCATCATGTTATAAAGCTGTAGCAATATGCGGTCTTAAAGAACAATTTTGAAATAAACCTACTGTGTCAGATGAAATCATGTTTAAGCTTCTACGGCCATTGTGGCAGGGCCGATGCTGAGCGAATCATTATTATGATTCATAGTTGTGGTGTAATTATATTTGGCGGTTATATACATGCAGCAACATATACCTAAAACAACGAATAAAGCGGTGGTAGCTGTTCCGTTGTTAAAATTAACGTTTATATCTACTTTGAAACTTTGGTGCTGTGTGTTGCTTTTTGGAAGATTGTTAATCATAATTTGTACCTCCTTGGCGGATTCTGATGCAGTAGGTTTATCATATTTTTTTATAACACAAAGACAAATTGTTAGCAAGATACGAATAGAAAAATGGAAGGAGAAACGGATATGAAAGAAGCAATGATAATGAATTGTGTGTCAGTAGCGGCAGGAGCTTTGGCAATAGCTGTAGCCTGTAAAATAACAAAATCGGCATGGCCTTTGTTAGCGTTTATAATAGTACCAACATGGAGCACAACGGAGGGTATACAAAAAAATGGGAAATGAATGAGTTATCAATAATAAAAAACACAGAAGTAAAACGTTATTATTTCTTGGGCAAGCAATCTTTTTTCATTTTATAGGAATTTATTTTTTGCTCTACGAGTCCGCTTACCTTAAGTGATACGGCTATTACGATTAATGCTATGATAGCGCCTTCTTTTCGGCGGATATTATCGTATTTTTTCTCGCCTCCGTATTTATTATATACTTTATTTGTAAATTTAGCAGCTCCGTATAATTTTTTATCCATTGTTTAATCAGCCTTTCGGATTGATATATATATATTATAGATAAGTATCGCAAAAAAAGCAATGGCTTTTATAGAAGAATAAACAGACGGAGGTAAAAGATTATGAAAAATAAACATGTCAAGTTTCGGTTGTGGTATTTTTTTAAAACATTTATCATGTGGATATCACATGGAGGCCCGTTTAACAGGCGGTTGCTTTCATGGGATTTATGGAATGGGAATGAAAAAATAGATTACCAGGAAGGAACATTTTGGCAGTTTGTTAAGTGGATCATATCCGGAGAGATATTTAAAAAACTGTAAAGAGCGAAAAGAGTCCTAACAAGGGCTCTTTTTTTCTGCACGGGGGAAGGAGGATAAATGATATTTGATCACAAAAACATAAAAAGAGGATATGAATGGCTGAAAAAACATTATCCTGAAATAATGAGGGACGTGTTACCGCCGGATGAACTATTTCATCACGGAATCAAAGGACAGAAATGGGGTGTAAGACACGGGCCTCCGTATCCGCTAAACCGTGTTAAAGTGAATGTTGAAAAAACAGAAAAAAGTGGTATAGTGAAGAAAACGATATCCGGACATAGCGGTAATCCTAAAAAAGGAATTTCAAATTCTGTTTCCGATCACCTAGATAGAAATGGTAAAGTGGATAAAAGGGCGTTTTATGATGAAGATGGATGGAAAGCAGTAGAAATTCATACGACCGATCACGGAAATTTTAAAGAGCATCCGTATGGAGATCATGGAGAACATATTCATTTTTATGAATGGGATCATGAAACAGGGAAGAAAACAGGGGATAGAAAGGATGAAATTTCTGCAAGACTGAGAAAGGAGAATTGTGATATTTTATGATGACACTAGACTTTAATTATTTTTTACGTCAATTAAAAGAGGGAGTCAATATAAACGAAACATGTTTTTATTTTAATGATGACCCTGCGGAAGAGGAACATTACTTGGGTTATGTTGCAGATTCTGCAAATTCTTATTGGGTTGGTTATTGCGACGTGAAAGATGGAGCTGAGTTTAAAACAGCAGAAGAACTAGTAGACGCACCAATATTTAATGGGAAGAGTTTAAAAGAAAGGTGGAAAAATGTACGAATTTGTAGTATCGAAAGTTTTCCTTTAGATGATTGGATGGAATGTATGGAGCATGTTTGAATAGAAGAGAAAAATTTTTCTTTTGTGCCTGTTTTTGAAAGGAGAAATATACATGGGCGGAATGGCAACACAAAATGAAAATGACACGATAGGAATAACTGTTTATGATGGAAAAATGACTGTTGAGAAAGTCAACAAGCCTAAATACCTTAATTTAACAGAAAGGTTGGAAGCGTTTTACAAAAAAACCAATTGACGAAATTTTTGTCGAAAGTACGCAAGAGGTTGATGTAGTCACTCCGAAAGGTAAAGAGATTTGGTAACTTATAAGCAAGGCGACATAACGCCCAGTTTAAAGTGGTAATTAGTTTTCTGTAAGAAATAATAAACTATCTGAAAGCATTTGGAGAATGAATATTCAGATGCTTTTATTTTTTTGCAAAAAAAATCAATGATTAAAATTGAAAGGAGAAAAAGGATGAACATTTTGTATTTGTTTTTAATAGTTTTGTCAATAATATGGCTATTTATGACCGTGCTTCTGATACATAGAATACTAAACCAAATCAATATGATATTTGGACAATTGGATCATGATGCCGACGAATTGCTTAAACTATGGAAAAGATTAGGTTCAGTAGCGCAACTATTAGCGCAAGTATGCCAACAATTAGAGAGCCAAGAGCAATCCGACGATTGATTTTTATTTCTTTTTCATGACGGATTAATTCGTTAAGTTTTAATTCTTCTTGCTTACAGATATCTTCTGCTATTCCGTTTGCGAGATTTGTAGAATAATTAGTATTCATAGAGAGGCCTCCTTTTTAGGGGAATTATAGCACAGAGATTATATTTTTGAAAGGAGAAAATATGTTGAAAAAAATTTTAAAAGAGCTGATTGAGATCAGAAAGGAACTTCAGGATATTAAGTTGATTCTGAAGTTCCATTGTTTGAGGGGAAATTACAGAACGGAACACGAAAGAGTGGACGGAAAATTGGTAGTTAAAAGCCGCCGTATTCTTCCAGATCCTTTAGAAGAGCTTCGTAAAGAAGAGCATATTCTGCAACAATATCGGAAGAACAAGTTCGATTAGCACGGGGATTATATTTTTGAAAGGAGAAAAAGGATGAAAGGGTATTTTAGAAAAGGTGAGTTAGTGATCGGATACGATTACTGCAAAGAAAACAGCGAAACAATTTTAACAGTAGGGCGTTTTGTGGATAAAGATATTGTGATCGACGGCGTTTATTCCGGAAAAGAAGCGGAAGAAAAATGCCGTGAATTAAAGTTATAGTTTCGTTTGAAAGGAGAAAAAGGATGAGTATTAAAAAAATAATTATTAAGATGACATTGGTACTTATTGTAATTGTGAATGTTTTAATTGCTACAGATTTAACGGATGCAGCAGATAGTGATACCAAAATTTCTGACACGGCATATGCCGCCACTGTAGAATATGGAGAAAGATATGGTATATCTCCTGAACTTTTACAGGCGCTTATAGAAAGGGAGAGCGACGGGGATCCGAATGTTGTATACGGAGGTTGTATGGGATTATGCCAGATTTATGAAAAATACCATTACGATAGAATGGAAAAGCTGGGAGTACAGGATCTCTTTAATGAGCGGGAAAACATTCTGGTTGCCGCGGATTACCTGGCAGAACTTTTTCAAGAGTATGAAGACGTAGGGTTGGTGTTGGATATTTATAACGGAAACAGCAAGGCAAAGCATAATTTTGAATACGGAATTGTTTCTGATTACGCAGATCATATTTTAAAAAGAAGCGCCGAATTAGAACGGTTGCATGGGAAGTGAGGAGGAAGTTATGAACTTTGAAATAATCGCAGTAGATTTTGACGGTACTTTATGTGAAAACAAATGGCCGGAAATCGGAGAGCCGAATAAGGAGCTGATTACTTACCTGAAAAAGCGTCAGGAAACAGGAGATAAGCTGATCTTATGGACCTGCCGTGTCGGCGAGATACTTGATAATGCAGTTATCTGGTCAGCTGAACAAGGACTTATATTTGATGCCGTCAACGAGAATCTTCCGGAAGTGCTGGAAAGAATGGGCGGCGATACCAGAAAGATATTTGCCGATGAATACATAGATGATAAAAACTCATTTTTAAATCATCTTTACGATGTAAAGGAGATTTGATATTTATGGGACGAGCAGAAATTCGGCGAGCAATGAAAAACGAGAAGAAAACAAAGACCGCTACCTATAACCTGACCAAAACACAGTTGAATGTTATGGTACGGGAACAGATGGAAAGCGAGCTGGTGAAAGTTCGGCAGCAGGCTACGGATAAAGCCGTCAACACAGCTATGATATTATTACTGACACTGCCGTTGGAAGTTTTGATGGACTATTACTGGCCGAAATCCTATGCCAAACGAATTCCGGAATTCACCAATCATGTTTTAGAATATTACGAGAGATGGCAGAACGGCGAATTGGATATGGAGAAGTTAAAAGAGGATTTGTGGGAATACGGCGGTGTGCGGTTGGAAGAAAGAGGCGATTAAGATGCTCTCAATCGGGGGGGAATTCCAGGGTGATTTTTGGCCCACTTTTTTTGGTTGGCCCACTTTTGAAAACGGGTTTTCAGATTTGGCGGAATTATACGGACAAAAACCGGTGAAATTTGGATAAAAACCGTCAATTTTTGGCCCATTGGCCCACTTTTGGCCCACTTTTAAAAATGGATTTGGGCCACAAAAAACCCAGTATTTATGCGGGTTTGCGGCAAAAAAGCCCACTTACCCACTTTTTTTCTCTACTAATTGTGATAAAAAGTTTAATATATATAAAGAATATGCAAAAAAAAGTGGGCATTTGGGCCAGGGCATGAAAAAGTAACAAACAGGATTGAAAAATATATTTTCTTTTTGAGCTAATTGTGTTATACTTTGAAGTGCCACGTAATTGTATATTTTTAGTAGAAAGGGAATACTTTGTCAAAAAGTGTTTGCTCTCTTTTTTAGTTGTACCTTTTTACTAAAGATAAGATTGCGTGGTGGCAATAGGAGGGCTTCACTTTTTCAGTGCGTCTTCTTGTTGAGGGCGCACTTTTTAATTTGTGCTAAATTTAATGTAGTTATGTTCCAGAATAGAATAAGTCATTGGAGGAAACAAAAATAGTGAGCAGTTACAAGATTATTCCGGTGAGTGATGAGAATTATATTTCGCCATCTAACGGATACAAGCGGTTGGAACTGACGTCTGAACAGAAAATACATATCGGGGCATTTGCAAACCAGCTTCCGGCTATGATCACTGCCGGGGGATTAGAAAACGCATCGTTATATCGGTTAGAGTTTCCGGATGGCGTTTCTGGTTCCCTGATGGAATTGAAACAGGGAGGATATACGGCTTCATTGGTAAGCGATGACGGTAAGATAACTGGTTCGGCGGCTCTCCATAAAGTAGACACAGCGTCTATGGCAACGATGCTTCATGTATTTACTTTCATGTCCGTTATAACAAGCCAGTATTTTCTGGCGGAAATAAACAGCAAACTAAGTAAAATCAGTAAGAGTATCGATAAAATTCTGGAATTTCTTTATGGGGATAAAAAGGCGGAGTTATTGTCGGAAATTAGTTTTACAAAATATGCGTATCAGAATTATTTTTCGATCGTGCTGCATGACTGTCAGCGGACAGCTACGATTGGAAGTATCCAGCAGGCTAAAAAAGTGGCTATGAAAGATATTGAGTTTTATCTGAATGAACTGGACTCTCTGATTGTTACAAAAGACGGAACAAAACTTGTCGGAGTTGTAGAAAATTCGTTCCGTTTGAAAAACTGTTTGGAGTTGTCAATCCAGCTGTATGTGATGAGTACCGTTCTGGAAGTGTATTATTCCCAGAATTTTGACGAGAAGTATATTTCCAATATTGAGAATGAAACGTCCGTATACATTACAAAGTGCGATAAGCAAATTCTTGGGGCGTTTGCCGTGTTAAGAGATAATGTGAAAAACCATAAATTAATGCCGTTGGAAAAATTTAATAAAGCGGAATATCTGGAGAGGATTGAACGGATTGTCGATTCTTTCAGCCGGGGGGAAGAATCGGAACTGGAGAAGTCTATTCATACGGCCTTATGGTCGTTCCGTCAAAAAGCGGATTTCTGTATCGACAAAAACGGGGAAACTTATATAAAAACTACGTAAATACTTACGTGTATTTTACAAGCCGTTTTATGAAAGGAGAGGTTAAAGAGCTTTTTATCTCTTACTTCAAAGTTGGGAGCATAAAACGTGCTTCCGGATTCATGAAAGGAGATAAAGAAAATGAGAAAGAGAAAAGACGAATACGAATTCATTTATGACAATGGCGATGATTCCGGGATTGATTATTCCGATTTAAGCGAATCGGATCCGGAAGAGGCTGTTGACAGTTTGAGAGGAAACGTGTTATCCGGTTCATGTATATATTGCGGAGCGCAGGACGGAATGAAATATGAAGGAGATATATGTTTCATATGTTCCGTGTGCGGCCGGTCCATACATGAGGATTTGTATTACAGATGGCTGGCAGGATACGAAATAGAAATGGATAACGACGATTACGATGATATTTATTAAAAAGTGAACAGGGTATTCGGAAAGGCTCACGTGCAATAGCGTGGGCTTTTCTTTTGCTTTTTTTGCACGCGAAAAAAACATGTCCTTTTATGAAGAGAGAAGAGGAAAAGCGCCATATTTAGCTTTTGCTTTCTCTTTTTTTTGTTTTCAGAAAAAATGAGAGGAGATCTGATATGGCGGTAAAGTCAGAACGCGACTTCCAGGCAAATCTTGTAAAAGAGTTAAAAGAACTCTTTACGGATTGTATCGTAACCAAACTTGACGCAGGTCATACGCAGGGGATACCGGATCTTCTGGTTCTGTATAAGAATAAATGGGCCACTCTGGAATGTAAGAAATCGGCGGGAGCAAAGAAGCAGCCTAATCAGGAGTATTACGTTGGGCTGATGGACAAGATGTCATTTTCAAGATTCATCTGCCCTGAAAACAAGGAGGAAGTATTATATGAACTTCAACAAACATTCAAATCTTGAAGGACGTCATGCTTTCCTTGGTGCAAGTAAGTACCACTGGATTAACTATGATGAAAATAAAGTTGCGGAATCCTACAGCAGGTTTCTTGCGATTCAAAAGGGAACGCAGCTGCATGAGTTCGCGGCTCAGTGTATCCGCATCGGACAAAAATTACCCAGATCGCATAAGACGTTAAATATGTATGTGAACGACGCGATAGGGTTCCGGATGATCCCGGAACAGGTTCTGTTTTATTCGGAAAACTGTTTTGGGACGGCGGATGCTATATCATTCCGAAATAAGTTCCTCAGAGTTCATGATTATAAATCCGGAATGTTTCCGGCGCACATGGAGCAGCTGTTTGTATATGCCGCTCTGTTTTGTCTGGAATACGGGATAAAGCCGGCGGATATAGAAATGGAAACCCGTCTGTACCAGTCGGACGATATTTTGATTGCCAATCCGACAGTGGAAGAGATTGCTCCGATCATGGACAAGATTGTTACGTTTGACAGAATTATCAGCAAAATCAGAGAACAGGAGGAGTAACCATGAATCCTATCGCCGAAGAAATTTTGATGCATTATGGGATGCCAAGACGTTCCGGCCGTTATCCATGGGGTTCCGGTGAGAATCCTTATCAGCATAGCGGCGATTTTTTAAGCCGCGTCGAGGAATTAAAGAAACAGGGATTAAAAGAAACCGAAATTGCAAAAACAATGGGATTGACCACAACTCAGCTGAGGGTGCAGAGATCGTTGGCTAAAGATGAAAGGCGTTCTCTTCAGGTGGCTACTGCCAAAGGGTTGAGAGAAAAAGGATACAGCCTTAACGAGATCGCCAGGGAAATGGGATTTACAAACGACTCTTCCGTGCGTTCCCTGCTCAATGAAAGTTCGGAAAGCCGTATGAACCGTGCGAAAACCGCCGCTGATTTTTTAAAACAGATGGTTGATGAAAAAGGCATGATAGATGTGGGAACCGGAGTAGAACTGGAACTCGGGATTTCGAAAGAGAAATTAAGGGAAGCCATTGAAATTCTTAAAATGGATGGATATGAGGTTTATGGCAGGGGCGTTCCGCAGGCGACAAATCCGGGAAAACAGACCAATATTAAAGTTCTTTGTCCGCCCGGAACCGGACACAGAGAAATCTATAATATTGAGAAAATTCATTCGGTAAAAGAGTACGATAAGATTCTTACCGAAGACGGCCAGAAAGTCAGGCCGGCATTTCAGTATCCGGAAAGCCTGGATTCCAGCCGTCTGAAGATTAACTATGCGGAAGACGGAGGTATTGCAAAAGACGGAGTTATCGAAATACGCAGAGGCGTGGACGATTTGTCGCTCGGCAATTCGCACTATGCGCAGGTTCGGATCATGGTTGACGGAACCCATTATCTGAAAGGAATGGCCGTCTATTCTGACGACCTGCCGGATGGCGTCGACGTTCTGTTTAACACGAATAAGAAAAAAGGAACTCCGACAGAGGACGTCCTGAAAAAGATTAAGGATGATCCCGACAATCCGTTTGGTTCTTTGATTAAAGAGCATGGAGGGCAGAGTTACTACATAGACAAAGATGGAAACGAGAGGCTTTCGTTGATTAATAAACGTGCCGAAGAAGGGGACTGGGGAGAATGGAGCGACCATCTTCCGTCACAGTTTCTGTCAAAGCAGAGCATTACGCTGATTAAGAAACAGCTAAATCTTGCTTCTGCCGATAAAAACGCAGAATTTGATGAGATTTGTTCTCTCACTAATCCGACTGTTAAGAAAACATTACTGAAATCTTTTGCCGATGATTGCGACTCTGCGGCGGTGCATCTCCAGGCGGCGGCTTTGCCAAGACAGAAGTACCAGGTAATATTGCCGCTGACGACGATCAAAGATAATGAGGTGTACGCTCCGAACTACAAGAACGGAGAACAGGTCGCATTGATTCGGTTTCCTCATGGCGGCACTTTCGAGATTCCCGTTTTAACGGTTAATAATAAACAGAAAGAGGGAAAGAAAGTTCTTGGGAACACGCCGAAAGACGCGATAGGTATCAACAGCAAAGTTGCAGAGCGGCTATCCGGAGCCGATTTCGACGGAGATACCGTTATGGTAATTCCCACTGGCGGTAAAATCAAAATCACATCCACTCCCCCTCTGAAAGGACTGGAAGGCTTTGATCCGAAAGAGGCTTATGGCCCCGACAGTACTACCCGGTCCTATAAACGGATGAAGAATACCCAGACAGAGATGGGAAAAGTATCGAACCTGATTACGGACATGACGCTGAAAGGGGCGACCCAGGACGAACTGGCCCGTGCTGTCCGTCATAGTATGGTTGTAATCGATGCGGAAAAGCATAATCTTGATTACAAAAGGAGCGAACAGGACAACGGTATTGCTTCCCTGAAGAAAAAGTATCAGGGACGGGAGGAAGACGGGAAGTATAAAGAGGGCGCAGCTACCCTGATTTCCCGTGCAAAAGCCGAAACTTCGGTTATAAAAAGGAAAGGAAGCCCGATTATTAACGAGGACGGCTCTTTGAGTTACAAAACGGTAGACGACCCGACTTATTTAGATAAGAAAACAGGGAAAGTTAAGACCCGGACTCAGGCCAGTACACAGATGGCTGAAACAAAAGACGCCCGTACGTTATCGTCCGGAACACCGCAGGAAGATGCGTATGCCGATTATGCCAACAGGATGAAAGCGCTTGCGAATAAAGCTCGTAAAGAGATGATAAATACCGGAAAGATTCCTTATTCATCTTCGGCAAAAGCAATCTATCAACCGGAAGTGGATTCTCTTAATACAAAACTGAACATAGCGCTTAAGAATGCGCCTCGCGAAAGACAGGCTCAGGTGATCGCAAATGCTGTAGTAGCTGCAAAGAAACAGTCAAATCCGGATATGACCAAAGCCGAAATCCGGAAAGCGAATCAGCAGGCGCTGACTTCCGCACGCAGGAAAGTCGGAGCGGAACGCAAACCGGTTGAAGTGACAGATCGGGAATGGGAAGCTATACAAGCTGGCGCGATCAGCGAACACCGATTGACACAGATTCTTAATAACGTTGATATAGACAAGCTGAAACAGCGGGCAACTCCTCGCACTACTACTGCGTTAAGCAACGCTAAAATTGCCAAAATCTCATCGATGGCAGCTTCCGGATACAGTACAGCAGAAATCGCAGAGGCTCTTGGCGTATCTACATCAACGGTTTCGAAATATTTGTAAAGAAAGGAGCGAATTGTTTATGCAACGACAATGTATGCTGACAACAACAGACAATCCATTTGATCCGTTTAAACAGTTTACTTCATGGTTTCTGTTCGATGTGGAAAAGGGTTACAATACCTGCGCTTATCTGGGGAGGATTGCAAAGATTTCAGAACAGTTGTCGGATGAAGAGAACGACAATGAAGTAGAACGTGCGATTGACGAGATTATCAAATACGATTTTATGAACATTTACAGGAAAGTAACAAGACAAAACGATGCTGTTTCAGTGGATAAAGTAAGCTGATAACGGCTTTTGTACTGTCAGGGCCTCCACTGACAAATTTTTATAAGGTATAGGGGGGTGTCGCCAAAACAGCACCCCCTCCCTTATCGCGGCGGTCTTTGAAAATTCTCCGGGGGTATATTCTGTGAAATCTTTCTATATTTTCATGGTGCGAAAAAGGACTTACAGAACTGATATTTCATAGCAGGATCCCTTTCTGTTGTTTTCTCCTTTCAGATTCAGGCGGACGGCAGTTTTGTAAGTCTTTTTTTGTACCATGAAACTGATCTGAAAACGGATAGATTCCCTGTAAAAGAGGGCGGGAAAGTAAAAGATATTTGAGGAAAAGGAGGCAATTACCGTGGGAAAACCAAAAGCTAACAGCCGCAGCGGTTCTTCCGGCAGAATGCGTCCGGCCCTGACTCCGGAAGCACGTGAAAATCAGTTGGTTTCTCTGGCTGTGGATCTTGCCGAGGAACAATTACGGAGCGGAACAGCTTCATCGCAGGTCATCACTCATTATTTGAAGCTTGGTTCCTCCAGGGATCGGCTGGAGAGAGAAAAACTGGAAAAAGAAAACGAACTGCTTCGTGCGAAAACCAAAGCCCTGGAATCGGGGCAGCGGGTAGAGGAATTGTATGAGCAGGCATTAAACGCTATGAGAAGATACAGCGGACAGAGGGAATATGATGAGTATGACGATTAAAACATATTCCGAACTGTCACAGCTGAAATCGTTCGAAAAACGCTTTCGATATTTGCAGCTGGGCGGCATAGTCGGAAGAGAAACGTTCGGTTCCGACAGGTTTATCAATCAGGAATTTTATGCGTCCCGGGAATGGAAGTCCATCCGGGATTTTGTCATTTTACGGGATAACGGATGCGATTTGGGCGTCGACGGATTTGATATTTGCGGAAAGATTATTATCCATCACTTAAATCCGATTCTTCCTAAAGATATTGAAACGAACAGCGACTTTTTGCTTAATCCGGAATATCTCATCAGCACAACGCATAAAACTCACAATGCTATTCACTATGGGGACGAAACGTTGCTGGCAGCCGCTCCGGTTGAACGGGCCAAAAACGATACGTGCCCGTGGAGGAAATAGAATGAGGGATGTCACCACATCCCTCTGACAGGCTTACTTTTTCTTAAGCACTGCTTTAGCAGCACAAGTCGTCCTTCCTTTCACAGTTGCGTGAACATTCACGACTCTTACGTGCCTGGCCTGGCTTATGGATTTAGTAGCCTTTACGGACACTCGTTTCATATTATCACCTCCCTTCGCAGTGACGAATCGATCATATGGTCCAGGTGGTGATATGGAAAAGTGTCTGAAAGAATCTATAGCATGAAGATTAGAAAATGGCAAGGAGAACGATTTTTAAAAGGCTGGAATAAAAAAATACGCTGTTGTGGTGGACAGCATATTTTGGTGTTACTTTTTTGTTTTGTAATATTGTTGGTAGTTTATCCGCTCTTGTGGTTTGTCTTTGTTTTTAAGTCTATAAACTAAATATTCTGGTAATAATTCAGAAATGTCTTTGGGCTTATAAAACTTAGAGTAAGAAACATGGGGTTGTTTATTCACTATAACATCATCTCCAGTCTTTTAAAAATCGTTCTCTTTCTGTTAGCAGATAGTGTATCTGAAAGTAATGGAATTGTCAACATGTTGCGTTTAAGAAAGGAAATCGGCTTTATGGAAAGCATACTTACATCTATCAAGAAAGTGCTCGGCATTACCGAAGAGTACGAACATTTCGATGCTGATTTGATTATGCATATCAATTCGGTGTTCATGGTCCTGAATCAACTTGGCGTCGGTCCGCCTCAGGGATTTGCGATTAGCAGCAAAGATGATTTGTGGACGGACTTTATTTCAGAAGCGTCACAGTTAGAACTTGTGAAATCTTACATATATCTGAAAGTAAAACTGCTCTTTGATCCGCCGCTGGGTTCTGCCGTCATTGACGTGATGAACCGGCAGATCAGTGAATTTGAGTGGCGGCTCAATGTTGCTGTTGACCCAAAAGAGCTGAAAGGAAGTGAAAATCAAAATGGAGAATAATTTACAACATCACGGCATTCTCGGAATGAAATGGGGAGTGCGGCGTTATCAGAATAAGGACGGAACATTAACTGCGGCCGGAAGAAGGAGATTAAACGGAAGCAACGTGTCTTATGATGATGACGGAAAAGTAAACGACGGCCATGCCGGCCGTGCACGAAGCGCCGTTCATCAGACGGTTGCTAACGACTATAAAAGTGCAAATTCCGGTTTACAGTCTGCAAGCAATGCGTCAAATAACGCTGCCAACATCGCGAATCAGACTGCCAGCCGGAAGCAGGCAAAAGCTATGAAGAATATGGATTTATCCAATATGAGCGATAAAGAACTTCAGGCGGCTATTAACCGTCTTAACATGGAGCGCAGCTACAAGGCATTATCGACAGAAAGTATTAAATCGGGCGGCGAATATGTTTCCAGTATTTTATCCACAGCGGGCGGCGTGCTGGCTATTGGAGCTTCTGTGGCGAGTATTGCGGTCGCGATCCATACGTTAAGGAGCTGATAGTATGGCATTGTCGAACACAGCCACGCCAAAGTATTACGGCCAGTTTCGGAATGCCGTTATAAATGGGGAAATACCGATCTGCCGTGAGGTCGAGATGGAGATGCATCGCATCGACAGCCTTATCGAAAACCCCGGCGTCTATTATGACGATCAGGCGGTTGAGGGGTGGATCGAGTATTGTGAAAATGAACTTACCCTGACGGATGGTTCTGACCTCACGCTTCTTGATAGTTTCAAACTTTGGGGCGAACAGGTTTTTGGCTGGTATTACTTTGAAGACCGCAGCATTTACGAACCGTATCCGGATGGGCATGGCGGCCATTATGTCCGTAAAAGGATAAAGAAGCGTCTGACGAAAAAACAATATCTCATAGTGGGACGAGGCGCCGCGAAATCGTTGTACGATTCCTGCGTCCATTCCTATTTCGAGAATGTCGATACTTCTACGACCCATCAGATCACGACGGCTCCTACAATGAGGCAGGCGGATGAAGTGATGTCGCCAATCCGTACCGCGATTATCCGTTCCCGGGGACCGCTGTTTAAATTTCTTACGGAGGGTTCCCTGCAAAATACAACCGGTTCCAAAGCCGACCGGGTAAAACTGGCGTCGACTAAAAAAGGGATAGAGAATTTCTTTACCGGTTCTATTATTGAAATTCGTCCGATGTCCATTGATAAGCTTCAGGGTCTGCGGCCGAAAGTGGCGACGGTTGACGAATGGCTTTCCGGGGATATACGGGAGGATGTGGTCGGCGCAATCGAGCAGGGGGCGTCTAAACTTGACGACTATCTTATTATTGCTACGAGTTCGGAGGGAACGGTCCGGAATGGTTCCGGCGATACCATCAAAATGGAACTTATGAAAATCCTGAAAGGGGAGTATCAGGCAGAACATGTGTCAATCTGGTGGTACAAGCTGGATTCCATCGATGAGGTTGCCCAGCCGAATAAGTGGCCGAAAGCAAACCCGAACATAGGAAAGACGGTCAGTTACGAAGCATACCAGAACGATGTGGACAGAGCCGAGAATAATCCGTCCGTGCGGAATGATATTCTGGCAAAACGTTTCGGACTTCCTATGGAGGGGTATACCTATTACTTTACGTATGAAGAAACGCTGCCTCACCGCAAACGGAATTACTGGCAGATGCCGTGTTCCATGGGCGGAGATTTATCCAGAGGCGACGATTTCTGCGATTTTACGTTTTTGTTTCCGTTGCCAAACGGAGCGTTTGGGATTAAAACCCGGGCTTATATTTCGGAATTAACTCTGATGAAACTGCCGGCCGCTATGCGAATCAAGTACGATCAGTTTATATCTGAGGGGAGCCTGATTGTCATGGACGGAACCGTCCTGGACATGATGCAGGTGTATGAAGATTTGGATAACTACATAGCGGAACAGGATTATGACGTCCGCTGTTTTGGGTACGACCCTTACAACGCGAAAGAGTTTGTGGAACGCTGGTCGTCTGAAAACGGCCCGTTCGGTATCGAAAAAGTAATTCAGGGAGCAAAAACGGAATCGGTTCCGTTGGGAGAATTAAAGAAACTTTCCGAGGAACGGCTGCTGCTTTTCGATGAGGAACTGATGACGTTCTGTATGGGAAACTGCATTACAATTGAAGATACAAACGGAAACAGGAAACTGTTGAAAAAACGGCAGGATCAGAAAATTGATGCCGTAGCGGCTATGATGGACGCGTATATTGCTTTCAAATTAAACAGGGAGGCTTTCGAGTAATTAATCAGAGTAATGGAGGAGAATCTTTTAAAAGAAAGGAGAAGTGGGTTTAAGCAATACGAGAAAGAGAAAATTAAGAAAAGGAAGCTGCTTGGAACAACTTCCTTTCTAAGAAATTAAGCCGACAGAAGATTTTCGACGTATGCTTTTCCGGATTTCACATGTTCCGGGTTTATGAATTTTATCTGACGATGTAAAAAATGGAGTAATGCGGCCGTGCCGTAGATGTGTTCTCCATGGTCATTGACATAACTATATGTTTCTATCAGTTTCATCAATCGGTAATTTATCAAAGAACCCACCTCTTTCTTTTATAAGATTCTTCTCCTTTTGTTACGACATATAGCAGCATAATAACAAAATAATTTCTAGATATAGTGGAGGTGAAAAAGACAATGGTTGACCCTAAAAAACAAAGTTTAACCGATTCGGAAAAGATGGAATGTGTGGTAAGATGGCTGAACGCTTTATATACGGCCTATTGGTATCTTCTTAGGGGCGAAATGGGACTTGACGAGCTTGGAGAAATGAATCCATGCGGCGAATCGAAATGCCCATATATCGAAAAATGTCCATGTACTGCGAAAGAACCATATCGTCCCACGGTTCCGATTGCTATGAATTTTAAAGTGATGGAGCAATTCACTGGTAAATCGAGCGTTTTAAGTTCAGTTTTTCGACCAAGGGACATTCCACGTAAGGACAATGTTCCCCCTGTCGAATAAAATCGCAATTCGTTCCTATGTAATTAAAAGTAAATCCTATATCTTTTGGTGAAGCTTTTATTTTGTCGTAACCGACTTTTAAAGTTACGTGTTGTTTGTTTGCAGGGCAAATAACGTTGGAATAAGATTCTTCGACTATCATAACAATAAACCTCGCTTTCAGTGAAATCATACCATCAGATATAGAAACATGCAAGGAGGAAAATTCAAAATGGAGATTACGTTTGGTTCCAGGCTGAAACACGCCTGGAATGCTTTTTTCAACAAAGACCCTACGAGAAGCTATTATGACATTGGCATGGGATATTCATACCGGCCGGATCGCATGAGGTTTTCAAGAGGGAACGAGCGATCAATTGTAACGTCAGTATACAACAGAATCGCTTTGGATGCGTCGGCAGTCGACCTGTTTCATGTACGTCTGGATGAAAACAAGCGCTTTCTTTCGGTCATAGATTCCGGACTTAATAACTGTCTGACAATAGAAGCCAATACGGATCAGACAGGGCGCGCTTTCCTACAGGATATCGTGGTATCTATGATGGACGAAGGGTGCGTTGCCGTTATCCCTACCGATACAGATGTCGATCCGGAAAACGGAGTAATGGGGTCTTTTGATATTGACGCTATGCGGACAGGCCAGATTCTGGAGTGGTTTCCCAGACATGTCAGGGTTCGGGTTTACAATGAACGTACCGGCCGGAAAGAAGAAATACTGATGGCGAAACAAGCTGTGGCGATTATTGAGAATCCGCTTTATGCAGTGATGAATGAACCGAATTCTACGATGCAGCGACTGATCCGAAAACTAAACCTTTTGGATGTTGTTGACGAACAAAACAGTTCGGGAAAACTGGATTTGATTATTCAGCTTCCGTATGTTATTAAGACGGAGGCAAGACGCCAGCAGGCTGAAAACCGCCGGAAAGATATTGAGGCTCAGTTACGCAGTTCAAAATATGGGATCGCCTATACAGATGGCACAGAGCATATCACGCAGTTGAACCGTCCAGTCGAAAACAATCTGATGTCCCAGATTGAATACCTGACGAGTATGCTTTACAGCCAGTTGGGAATCACTCAGGGGATTTTAGACGGTACGGCGGACGAGAAAACGATGCTTAATTACTATAACCGGACGATTGAGCCTATTCTTTCGGCGATCGCTGACGAAATGAAACGGAAATTCCTTACAAAGACCGCTCGGTCACAGTTACAATCTATTGAGTTCTTCAGAGATCCGTTCAAACTGGTTCCGGTGGCGGATATTGCGGAAATCGCAGACAAGATGACAAGAAACGAGATCATGACGTCAAACGAAATCCGACAGACGATCGGAATGAAGCCGTCCAGTGACCCGAAAGCTGACGAACTTAGAAATTCCAACTTAAGCGGTCCAAAAGAGGGAGATTCTGCCGTGGCGGATGACGAAGAGTCAGATGATGAAATGGAACATTTTGCGCACCATGGAATCAAAGGACAAAAATGGGGTGTCCAAAACGGGCCGCCTTATCCAATTGATCGAGGCGGCGGAAAAGGGGTTGTAAAATCTGGCGAGAGTGGTAAAATAGGATCAGAACAGAAAAAGAAAAAAGAGTCTGATCTTGTAAAGCAAAGTACAACTTCTATAAAAAGAGGTATGCGGAGTCTGCAAAAGAAGAAAGATTTACACGAACTGAAAATCAGCAACCCGTCAAAGTTTATTCCAGAATGGGATTCTTATCCTGAAAGAAAGAAGAATGGTTTAATAAGTCATTGGAAAAAGGAGATTTTTACTTTTCAAAAATCGATTGACAATCGGGTTGACGAATTGAGAAGAAGAGGTGAAGAAAGCGATGGACAATGATATTTTTAATCACATTATTGCGCGATTAATAAGTAATGCTGACGATGCCGTCGCGGAAGTAGAAGCTAATCCTGACAGTGAGTTTGAACAGGGTGTACAACATGCGTATTATACCGCTCTTGATACGATAAGGAACGAACTTATTATAGCGGAGTATGATTTAAAGGAATGTGGACTTGAGGAAGATCCTATGAAAATGTTATATCGGAGCAAAACAGATTAAGAGGTGAAGAAAGCAATGGATGAATTACTTGATCGTATTATAGAACGTTTGATAACTGATGCGGATGATGCTTATTCAGATGCAAAAAAAAATCCTGACGATAAGTTTTCAGATGGGGTAAAATTTGCATATAGTATGGCACTCGATACTATTCGAAATCATTTAATTGCAGAGGAATATGATTTAAAAGAATACGGACTTGAGGAAGATCCTATTAAAAAATATGCATAGTTGTACATTCATGAATAAGGAGGAACAAAGAATTACAATGGAATTGCTCTCCGAAGAAAGGAGAACGGTGATATTTTATGAATGCGGATGAGCTGAGAGATGAGATATCTGAGCAATGTAACGATGTGAGTTTCAATTACAATGGAAAAAGTGCTGGTATTTTTCCAAAAGTCCATGATTCAATCTCAATTTATGTTGTTTGTTTTGGCGACGAAGAAAAAGAATATTCCGACATAGACGAGGTAATGTCTGACAAATTCTTTGACGGAAAATCACTTGCAGAAATTGCAGAGATTGTGCAGTACACTTAAATAGAATACTATATTAATTTCCCATAGGCTAAAACGCCTGTGGGATTTTTTATGTTTTGGAGGAGGGAAAACATTGTATTTGTTTTTGTGTGACGGAAAAGTGGAAGAATGTTCCAAAACAAATTGTTTTAAACAAGGTGGTCCCTGTTGCCATACGACAAACATAAACCATGCAAAAAATTTTCAGAGAGAATTATTGCAGGGTGAAAATATGTATACAGAAAAAGAAACATTTGCAAACAAGATAAAACGTATATGCCACCCTAAATTAATCACAGAATGGATGGCAGGATTTCGGATAAGAATTCAATTACATCTTTTAGGCCGTTTTTCAAGGTAACTTTTATACACAACACAAATTAGTTTTTCAGCATCTTTTGTCAGGTTTATTTCCATAGCGCACCGTTCCTTAAATGTATATGGATAGTATAAAGTACGCTTGACAGAAATGCAAGAAAATAAGAAGGAGGTAAAAATTCAAAATGAAGAAATTTGATTTTAGCGGCTGGGCTACCCGGAACAACCTGAAATGCTCTGACGGACGTACTATCCTGAAAGATGCGTTTAAGGATAACGACGGGCAGACGGTTCCGCTGGTATGGAACCACAGGCATAACGAGCCGTTTAACGTTCTCGGACATGCGCTGTTGGAAAACCGTTCGGATGGCGTTTATGCTTACTGTACGTTTAATGGCACCGAGCAGGGGAGAAATGCGAAGCTTTTGGTGGAGCATGGGGATGTTTCGGCATTATCGATTTTCGCAAATCGCCTGAAAGAGCGTGCGTCTAACGTGCTTCATGGCGATATCCGGGAGGTCAGCCTGGTATTGGCGGGAGCGAATCCGGGAGCGTTTATTGACTCTATCGTGCTTTCCCATGGTGAGGATGCAGACGGCGAGGCGGTTATTTATACCGGTGAAACAATCAGTCTTTATCATTCCGACGGGAAAAAAGACGATGAGAAAAAAGACGACGAGAAAAAAGATGCTCCGGATGACGACGGGAAAGAAGAAAACCAGGAGAAAGAGAAGAAGAAAAAAGAAGAGGATGGCAAGGAAACAGTTAAGGATGTTTTCGATTCTCTGAATGAGAAACAGAAAACCGTAGTTTATGCCCTGATCGGAGAAACTCTCGCACAGAAAGACGGCTCCGATGATAATAAAAAAGAGGAAGAGAAAAAAGGAGGTAATTCGACCATGAAACATAACATATTTGAAAACGACCGGCCTGCGGCGAACGTATTAAGCCATGCCGATCAGGAAGCGATTGTCAGCCTGGCGAAAAGCAATCAGGTGGGAAGCTTCCAGACAGCGCTTCAGATCTATGCCGAAGATAACAATCTTCAGCATGATGCGGTAAGCGGCGGGTTTGTGCAGACCGGAGAGGGGAACGTTACTACCCTGTTCCCGGAGTATAAGGATGTGCGTCCGGGCGAACCGGAACTGATTACCAATGACCAGGGATGGATTTCCGTTGTCCTGAACAAAGTCCATAAGAGTCCGATTTCCAGAATCAGGACCAGCCAGGTAGACATCCGGGGGATTGAGTCCCTGAGAGCAAAGGGCTATAAGAAAGGGAAAGAAAAGAAGCTGTCCGGTAATTTCAAACTGGTTAGAAGAACGACCGATCCGCAGACCGTTTACGTGAAAAACGCCCTGCACAGGGACGATATCGTGGATATTACAGATTTCGATTACGTGGCGTATTTGTATAATATCGATAAGATGATGCTGAACGAAGAACTGGCGACGGCGATTATGCTGGGCGACGCACGTGACGACGGCGATGCGGACAAGATTTATCCGGAGCATATCCGGCCGATTTGGACGGATGACGATTTGTATACGCTGCACGTTGACCTGGATATGGAAACGGCGAAGAAAGAACTCCAGGGTACCAACACCGGGGCGAATTTCGGGGAGAATTACGTTTATGCGGAAGCGATCATCAATACGGTTCTGTACGCAAGAGAAAAGTATAAGGGTACCGGAACTCCGGATTTCTTCTGCACGCCGCATCTGTTAAACGTGATGCTTCTGGCCCGCGACCTTAACGGCAGGCGTATTTATTCGTCCAAAGCGGAACTGGCGTCTTCTTTGAATGTCGGCGATATTATTACGGCGGAGCAGTTCGAAGGGAAGACCAGGACTACCGAGAAGAACGAAACGAAGAAACTTCTCGGCATCATTGCAAATCTGGCGGATTATTCCCTGGGCGCTACCAAAGGCGGCGAAGTTACTCATTTTACGCAGTTTGACATTGACTTTAACCAGGAGAAATCTCTGCTGGAAACGAGATGTTCCGGCGCACTGACCAGAGTTTACTCAGCGATTGCGCTTGAGGAAAATGTTACAGAAGTCAGTGAAGTAGGCTGATCCGGCAGTAAAGGAGAAATTCAAAATGGCAAAATTTTATGGAATCGTTGGCTACGCTGAAACGGCGGAAACGAAGCCTGGCGTATGGAAACCGATAATAGTCGAAAAAGAATATTTTGGGGATTTGGTGCGGAATACGCGCCGGTATGAATCTGCCGACCAGGTGAATGATAATCTCACCATTGCAAACGAAATCAGTATTGTAGCCGATCCATACGCCTATGAGAATTTTCACGCTATGAGATATGTTGAGTTTATGGGGGCGAAATGGAAGATTTCAAATGTTGAAGTCCAGCGTCCCAGGTTAATACTGACGATTGGGGGCGTATACAATGGCTAGGCCATGGGAAGAGTTACAGACTTTTCTGGAAAGGCTTCTTGGGAGCCGGAACGTATATTTTCAGCCCCCGGAGTCTTTTAAACTGAAATACCCGTGTATCGTTTTTGAGAGAAGCGGTATCCGTACCGATTCGGCCGATAACAGGAAGTATTTAAAACATAAACGGTACACAGTTACATTTATTTCTAAAGACACGGATTCTGAGATTCCTGATCTTCTGTCAGAATTGGAGTATTGCGGCTTTGACCGCCGCTTTACGTCAGACAATCTCTATCACGATGTCTTCACATTATATTTTTAGGAGGTAATTGATTTATGAGTAAACTTGTATGGGATGAAACAGGGAACCGTTTTTATGAAACCGGTGTGAATCAGGGTGTCTTATATCCGATTGGCGATAATGGTACATATCCGAAAGGAGTTGCCTGGAGCGGATTAACGGGGATAACGGAGAGTCCTTCCGGTGCGGAAGCGAATAATATTTATGCCGACAATATTAAATATTTAAGTTTGATGTCCGCCGAGGAGTTTGGCGCGACCATTGAAGCGTATATGTATCCGGACGAATTTAAGGTATGCGACGGAACTGCGGAAATAGCAGAGGGCGTAACGGTTGGACAGCAGGCAAGAAAGACGTTCGGGCTTTCTTACCGTACCATTGCCGGTAACGATACGGATGGAGATGACCACGGATATAAGCTGCATTTGATTTATGGGGCGAAAGCGTCCCCGTCGGAGAAACCTTATCAGACGGTCAATGACAGTCCGGAAGCGATTTCGTTCAGCTGGGAAGTGACGACTACGCCTGTGGGAATCACCGCGACGGATCCTGCTACAGGCAGGCCGTTTAAACCGACCGCTTCGCTGACGATCGATTCCACTAAGGTGGATGCCGCGAAGCTGAAAGCTTTTGAGGAGATTTTGTATGGTTCGGAAAGCAAAGAAGCAAGTCTGCCGCTTCCGGATGAAGTGATCGCACATTTCAACGCGGAGGGTTAATCGAAAGGAGAAATATTTATGTTAAAGAAAACGGTTACTTATGAAGATTTTGATGGAAACCAGAGAACGGAAGACCATTATTTTAATCTTACGAGAGCAGAGCTGACAGAAATGGAATTATCTTTAAACGGGGGTTTAAGCCAGCAGTTGGAGAAGATTTTACAGGAAAACGACCAGAAGCAGATTATTGAGTATTTCAAGAAAATCGTGCTTATGTCTTATGGCCGGAAAAGTCTGGACGGCAGGCAGTTTTTAAAGAACGACCAGATCCGGGAAGAATTTGCTTCCACTGCGGCATACTCCGAGATTTTTATGGAGCTGGCGACGGATGCGGATGCGGCTGCCGCATTTGTGAACGGCATTATGCCAAAGAAAATAGCGAACGGCCTCGGTTCGGGTTTGAAACCGCTTCCGGGAAAAGCGCCGGTAGAGGGTGTGACACCGCCGGCCGCAGCCGAATAACAGGATGAGGGTGAAAGGGATGCTTAAGATTACGATACCGGAACAGGAACTTTGGGATGAAGCAAAAGAGGAATTTGTCAAAACAAAAAGCGTAAACCTGCAATTGGAGCATTCCCTCGTTTCACTTTCAAAATGGGAAGCAAAATGGCATAAGCCGTTTCTTGGGAAAGGCGATAAAACCGTTGAGGAAACGATAGATTATATCCGTTGTATGACGATCACGCAGAATGTCGATCCGTCTGCGTACCGTTTTATCGACAACGATATCGTCCAACAGGTTTCCGATTATATTGCAGATCCGATGACCGCCACATGGTTTTCAAAAGAAGAGAAAGGGCCTCCGAGCCGTGAGGTGGTGACGGCAGAAATCGTATATTATTGGATGGTAACGTTCCATATACCGTTCGAGTGCCAGAAGTGGCATTTGAACCGTCTGCTGACATTGATTCGGGTCTGTAATGCAAAAAATACGCCGCCGAAAAAACTCAACAGAAAACAGCTTGCCAAAAGGAATACCGCGCTGAATGCCGCAAGGCGAAAAGCGCTTAATTCGAAAGGATGACAGGTGATAAAGGAAATGAAAACAGAGAAATCAAATGGAACAGAAAAAAAACGTTCCGAAGCGGTATCTGATTCTGCCGTGCCGTTTTCACCGTATCAGGTACGGGTGTCAAAACCTTATTTGAATATACGGAAAGGGCCGGGGATGAATTATGATAAAACCGGTAAATATACCGGCATCGGGACGTTTACAATTGTAGAGGAAAGCGCCGGCGAGGGTTCGTCTGCCGGGTGGGGACTTTTAAAATCCCATACCGGCAAACGGAACGGCTGGATTTCTTTGGAACACGCGGAAAGGATGTAAAGGATGTTAAAAGGTATAACGTTTCGGCACAAAGGGGACTTCTCCAAAACGGAGAAGTTTTTTCATTGTCTTTTGAAACTGGATTATCTCAATGTGCTGGAACGTTACGGCCGGGCAGGGGTTTCGGCGCTTGCGTCCGTTACGCCGAAAGAGAGCGGCCTTACGGCGGCTTCCTGGAATTATGAAATCAGCCATAACGCAAAAGAAACGGCCATCACATTCACGAATTCCAATATCCATAACGGAGTGAATATTGCGATTATTTTACAATATGGGCATGGTACCGGACATGGCGGGTACGTTGCCGGGAGAGATTATATTAACCCGGCAATCCAGCCAATATTTGACAAAATTGCGGAAGATGCCTGGAGGGAGGTAACAAATCTATGAGTAATACCGTTGATGAACGCATTGTCGGGATGAGGTTTGATAATCAACAGTTCGAGCGGGGCGTACGGACTACCCTGAGTACGCTCGGTAAGTTAAAGCAATCCCTGAAATTTGACGGGGCGGCGACCGGCCTGGAAAACGTTGGCAGAGCGGCGAGGGGCGTTTCATTTGACGGTATTGCGGCCGGGGTTGACGCGTTGCAGAAGAGGTTTTCGGCGTTTGGCATTGCCGGAATGAGGGTCATTCAGAATCTTACTGATCTGGCGATGGGGTTTGCGAAAAAGACGATCGGTTTTGTGACTGACAGCATTATCAATGGCGGTAAGAAAAGGGCGATGAATATTGAAAACGCCCATTTCCAGTTGCAGGGTCTTCTCAAAGACGAAGAGAAAGTCCAGGCGGTAATGAGCGACGCTATGGATTCGGTTGACGGTACTGCGTACGCTTATGACGAGGCGGCAAAAGCCGCTTCCCAGTTTGCGGCGTCCGGTATGGAAGCAGGAGCGGAGATGCAGTCTTCCCTGCGGGCGATTACCGGCGTTGCGGCTATGACAAACAGCGAATATGAAAGCATTTCCCAGATATTTACCACTGTGGCCGGCAACGGCCGTTTGATGGGAGATCAGCTTCTTCAGCTTTCTTCGCGGGGACTGAATGCAGCGGCAACGGTCAAAGATTTTTTTAACGGGGTCAATGACGGTTCCGTGGAAGCGAGTGAGAGCGTAACCGCTGCGGTTCAGGAGCTGACGGGCGGCCTGGAAGTGACGGAGGGTGATATTCGTGAATTTGTATCTTCCGGAGAGGTTTCGTTCCAGATGTTTGCCGCCGCGATGGATAACGCTTTCGGCGAACATGCAAAGAAAGCGAACGAAACGTTTACGGGTGCGCTGTCTAACGTGAAAGCGTCCCTGGCGAGAATCGGCGCGGAATTTGTGTCGCCGTTGATTGTGCAGAACGGTTCGCTTGTTCAGGCCCTGAATGCGTTGAGGGAACGGATTAACGACGTTAAGGCGAATATTGGCCCGCTGGCTAAAATGTTTACCGATTCGGTGACGGGGATGGCGGATGCCGCGACAAAATATTTGAGCGGGCTTGACCTGACAAAGCATTTCGAGGCGTTTTACAATGTCGTAGACGTGCTGAAAAATATTTTGGGCGGCATAGCGTCTGAATTGAAGCCGATCGGGCAGGCGTTCCGTGATATTTTTCCTCCGGTGGCGATCGACGCCGTGGTGAATTTTACGGCAAAGCTGAAAGAACTTACTGCGAATTTTAAGACCAGTGATAAAAAGGCTGCGGATATCAGAAATACGTTTAAAGGGCTGTTTGCTGTTTTGGATATTATCGGACGGGCCGTCGGGTCTGTTCTTTCGGCTCTTTCTCCGGTGATAAAAGTTCTTGACAGTCTGGGTTGGGCGATTCTTTCCGTTACGGGGCGGATCGGCGAGTGGCTGGCGTCCGTAGATCAGGCGCTTAAGGAAAACGAAGCTTTTAAAAAGGCCGCCCAGAAAATGCACGATGTCCTGGACAGGGTTTTTAAGCCTGTTTGCGAACTGCTTAACATGGCGGCCGACGCGGTCAGGGAGTTTGCCGGGCTTCGTTTCGGCGCGCCGGATACGTCGTTGGTCGAGAATTTTTCAGACCGGTTGAAAGCCAGGTTTGAACCGTTGGGAAAACTTGGCGAAGTAGTAAAAACGGCAATGGATAAAATTGTCGAAGCTTTTAAAAAAGTTTCTCCCGTTTTATCGAAAATCGGAGATATGATTTCGGATGCGTTTATCGACGTCTGCGACAGAATATTGGACGGCCTCCGGGGCGACGGGTTTGATCCGATTCTGGATTTGTTTAACAGCGGTATGGTAATCGGCGTGGGCACGGCAATCATGAAATTTATCGGGAGCCTGCAAAAAAGCGTGGAAAAATTCAGCGGTATATTTAGCGGTGTGAACGGGATTTTGTCCGAGGTGAAGAACACGCTGCGTTCGTACCAGGCAAGTCTGAAGGCGGATGTCCTGATGAAGATTGCAGGGGCGGTTGCGGTTCTTGCGGCTTCTCTTTTCGTATTGTCGCTGATCGATTCGGATAAGCTTTCGGGCGCGCTTGCCGCAATCAGCGTTCTTTTCGGGGAACTTGCCGCTTCCATGGCTGTTTTCAGTAAAACGCTTAGCGGCAGTAAAGGCCTGGCAAAAGCCGGGTTTACGATGATGGAAATGTCGGTGGGGGTTTTAATCCTTGCTTCGGCATTGAAAAAAGTGGCCGGTATTGATCCAGATAAACTGGCGGGCGCGCTTGCCGGAATCACGGTTCTGATCGGCGAATTGGTCGCCGCGTCCCTTGCGCTTTCAAAATGGGGCGGAAAGATGAAAACAAGCGCGGTCAGCATGGTGCTTTTTGCGGAGGCTGTTTATATTCTGGCAAAAGCGGTAGCGAAATTATCGGAACTTGATACGGACCAGTTGGTGCGCGGACTTTCGGGCGTCGGTATTTTGCTGGGCGAGCTGGCGGCGTTTATGTTTGCGGCAAAATTTGGCAGTTTTAAAGCGTCGCAGGGTCTGGCCGTCCTGGAATTAGCGGCGGCTCTTTTGATTTTGGAGAAAGCCGTAGAAGCTTTTGGCAATATGGATATCGAAGTGATCAATAAAGGGCTGAGCGGAGTCGGGGCCGTTCTTGCAGAAGTGGCGGCATTTTCGGAATTCATGGGAAGAGAGAAGAAGCTGCTTTCTACGGCGACGGCTTTGACAATCATTGGGGCGGCGATGCTGATATTTGGTAAAGCGATCAAAGATATCGGCGGGTTGTCTGTGGAAAGTATAGGAAAAGGACTGCTTGGTATTGGCGGCGCCCTGGCTGCGGTAGCTGCGTCAGTAAGGTTCATGCCGAAAAATATGGTTGCTATCGGCCTGGGACTGATGGTATTGGCGGCTGCATTGAAATTGATTGGCGACGTGATCCGGAATGTCGGCGGTATGGAATGGGAAGACATCGGGAAAGGTTTGCTGGCGCTGGGGTCATCGCTGGGTATATTGGCCGTAGCGCTTCATGCCATGAAAGGGACGCTGGGGGCGGCCTCGTCGCTGTTGGTCATGTCGGCGGCGCTTTCCGTATTCGTGCCTGTCATGAAAGCGTTTGGTTCTATGAGCCTGGCGGAAATCGGAAAGGCAATATTGATGTTGGCATCCGCATTTACGGTATTGGGCATTGCCGGAGCGGTAATTGGACCGATTATCCCGGCGATTCTGGGACTGGCGGGCGCTATGGCGTTGATCGGCGTTGCCGCTCTGGCTTGTGGCGTCGGTTTGCTTGCCTTTTCGGCGGGGTTGGCTTCTTTGGCGGTTTCCGGCGTTGCCGGCGCTATGGCGCTGGTTTCTGTGATAGAAATACTGATTGTCGGTATTCTTAATGCGATCACGAAGAGTGCCGAGGCTATTGCAGATGCGGTAAAAACGATTGTTCTAATTGCTGTTAACGTGGTGGTTGGATGCGCGTCCGTTATCGTCGAAGGCGTGTTGACGCTGATTGAAGAGGTGTTGTTGTCTTTGGCGTCACATGGGCCGGAAATCGCAGCTTATCTTATGGATTTTCTCATTGGCGTGATCGATGCGGTTGGCGAACGGATGCCGCAACTGATTCAGGCGGCGGAAAAACTGATCGGTAATTTCTTCCGGGGCGTGATCGACGCGCTTAAGAAGATCGATACGACAACCTTTTTGGAGAGCCTTGCGTGTATCGGGTTGATTACGGCGCTTATGTTTGCGTTTGCGGCTGTGGCGAGCCTGATTCCTGCGGCTATGGTCGGCGTTCTTGGGATGGGAGCCGTGATTGCGGAACTGTCGTTAGTATTGGCTGCGATTGGAGCGTTTGCACAGATTCCCGGTTTGAAATGGCTGATCGGGGAGGGCGGAGATTTACTACAGGAAGTAGGAATCGCGATCGGAAAATTTGTCGGCGGTATTATCGGCGGAATGGTGAGTGGCGTTTCCAGCCAGTTCCCGCAGGTCGGGAAAGATTTGTCGGCGTTTATGGACAACATCCAGCCGTTTATAGAGGGCGCGGGTAAAATTAAGGCGCAGTCTATGGACGGCGTGAAAGCTCTGGCCCAGACGATTCTTGTATTGACAGCGGCCAATGTCCTGGACGGAATGACGAAGTGGCTTACCGGCGGTTCGTCTATGACGAAGTTTGGGGAAGAATTAGCAGAATTCGGCCCATATCTTAAAAAATTCGCAGACAGCGTAGACGGATTGAACGGGGACGTTGTCACCAACTCTGCAAATGCGGCGAAAACTCTATCGGAGATGGCGTCCAATTTACCGAATCAGGGCGGTGTTGCCGGATGGTTTGCCGGTGAAAACAGCCTTGCGGCATTTGCAGAGGAATTAGTAGAATTTGGTCCGGCTCTGAAGAAATACGCGGACAGTGTAGACGGATTGGATGCCGAAGACGTCGTCAATTCTGCAAATGCAGCAAAAGCCCTTGCGGAAATGGCGGATAATCTTCCAAATCAGGGCGGCGTCGTTGGCTGGTTTGCCGGCGAAAATAATTTATCTCTTTTTGCAACGGAACTTGCGGAGTTTGGCCCGTATCTGAAGAAATACGCGGACAGTGTAGACGGATTGAACGGGAACGCGGTCACCAATTCTGCGAGTGCGGCGAAAACACTTGCGGAATTCGCCAATAGCCTGCCGAACCAGGGAGGAGTTGTAAGCTGGTTTACCGGGGATAATACGCTATCTGTATTCGGTGAGGAACTGGAAAAGTTCGGCCCGCATCTGAAAAGATACGCAGACAGTGTGGACGGATTAGGTGTGGAGGCTGTTGTCAATTCTGCGAATGCGGCGAAGGCTCTTGCGGAAATGGCGGATAATCTTCCAAATCAGAGTGGTTTTGCAAGTTTGTTTACCGGTAATACGCTATCTGTATTCGGAGAAGAACTGGCCCGGTTTGGACCGCATTTTAAAAGATATGCGGACAGTATAGACGGGTTAGGAGTGGACGCCGTCGTCAGTTCTGCGAATGCGGCAGAAGCGCTTGCGGAGATGGCAGAAGTCCTGCCAAACACAGGCGGTCTTGCGAGTTTGTTTACCGGAGAGGGTTCCCTATCCTTATTCGGAGAAGAACTGGCGAAATTCGGCCCGCATCTGAAAAGATATGCGGACAGTATAGACGGAATAGGAGAGGATGCTGTCGTCAGTTCTGCAAATGCGGCGAAAGCGCTTGCGGAGATGACGGAAGTCCTGCCGAATACAGGCGGTCTGGTAAGTTTGTTTACCGGAGCGGGCTCTCTTTCCTTATTCGGAGAAGAACTGGCAAAGTTCGGTCCGCATCTGAAAAGGTACGCAGACAGTGTAGACGGAATGAAAGAGGACGTCGTTGTCAATTCGGCTAACGGGGCAAAAGCCCTTGCGGAACTTGCCAATAACCTGCCGAATACAGGCGGCCTTGCGGGTTTGTTTGCCGGTAATAATGATATTGGGGTGTTTGGCGAGAGCCTGGAACAATTCGGGAAGTCGCTTGCGGCTTTTTATCAGTCGGTATCCGGCATCGAAACTTCGCAGCTTGGCGGTGTTATTTCGGGATTACAGGAAATTTTGGATTTTGCAGACGGCATGTCGGGATTAAAACAAAGTCTGGAAGATATCGGAAACGACAGTATCAACGGATTTATTCAGGCTTTTGCAAATGCGGATTCGAAAATAACGAAAGCGGCTTCCGACGTGGCGACGGCTTTTATTAACGGGGTGAAGTCCAGCCAGTCGTCGATGGTTGATATATTTTCCAAAACGATAGAAAAAGCAATTACCGAAATTCGGGACAGCCATAAGAATTTTACGTTGGAGGGAAACACGGTTATCGCCCAGTTCATTGATGGTATCAAGGGCAAAAGCGGTGAGATCAAACCGGCGGTATCTTCAACACTGAAAGACGCATTGGCCGGGATTCAGGAGAAGCAACAGGAATTCTATTCGGCTGGTTCCTATCTGGTAGACGGATTTGTAAAAGGGATCGGTGACAATGCTTTTAAAGCGTCTTTAGAGGCGAAAGCAATGGCTTCCGATGCGCTTCGGGCGGCCCGGGACGAACTGGGCGTGCATTCTCCGTCGACGGTGTTTGCTGAAATCGGCGGATATGTCGTAGACGGGTTTACTAATGGTATATACAGTAACAGGTATAAAGCTGCACATTCTGCGGAAGGACTGGCAAAAGTCGGTGTAGAAGCAGCTCAGTCGGTTGCCAGATCACTAAAAGACAGTAACAGTGTCTTTGCGGATTTTGTTGACAAAACGGATGCAAACGGTAATGCGGTGGAAATTACACTGGAAAAGGCGGCGGATGCGTTTAAGTCATTTCGGGATTCCGTGAAAGAGTCTATTGAAAGCGCTACCGGCGTGTTTGATGCGTTTGAAGTGGAAACGGACATCACCGGGAAACAGATTTTAAAGAATCTGAGTTCACAGATAACCGGTATTGCCGAATGGGCTTCCAATATCCAGCTGCTGGCTGCGAGGGGGATAGACCAGGGCCTGCTTAAAGTGTTATCCGATATGGGACCGTCGGGCGCAAAGTACGTAAGCGCTCTTGTCACAATGTCGGATAAGGAGCTGAAAAAGTTAAACAGCCTGTACAGGAAACGTATAGGCTTAAACGGCAAAGCGGCAGACGAGATAGCGGCAAGCTTTGTAGAAGGCGGAAAGAAATCAGCGGACGGGTATACGAAAGGATTTAAAGGCGTCACGGGAGTAACCCGGCAGGAGATGCGAACGGAAGGCAGAGTGGTTATCGCTGAACTGACAAACGGAAGCGTAGCGGCCGTTGAGGAAATGGGCGGTAAGCTGCAAGAGGCTCTGGGATGGTCTTATAAGGATGCCGTGAAAGAAGCGAAGTCAGGCCTTGATTACGGAAAAGGCGCTTTTCAGCAGTTTACCAATGAATATCTGAAATCAACGAAAAACGTTACTCTGGGAAACAAGGCTATCAATGCGGCGTCGAAAGCGATTACGGCTTACGGCAAAAAACTTTATGAAGAGAGCGAATACTATAAAGAAGATACGGCCAATCTGAACAAGCATAAAAAGGAACTGACGAAACTTCAAAATAAAAGGAAATCACTCCAGAAAGATTTAAAGAAAGCGCAGAAATCCAATTCGGCGGCTTCCAAAACGCGGGTAAAGACTTTAAAACAGGAATTGGATGCCAATAACAAATCCATCTCAGATGCAAAGAAAAAGATTAAAGATGATGAAAAAGAGATTGCAAAACATACGAAAGAAGTATTTAACAATCTCCGTTCTACGCTTTCCGAGTCTGTTTCCGCATTTTTAGATCCGCTGAAAGTCAGCCTGGAATCCGGCGTCGACCTGTTTAAGAAATTCGAGTCGAATACGGATTTGTATGAAGCGGATAAAAAGAATCTGGAAAAACATCAGAAATCGCTGAAAGACCTGGAAGCGACGCAAAAGAGTATCCAGGATGAAATTAATAAATACGCGGGACAGAATACGCTTGCGGCAAGACAGCGGGTAAAAGGACTCAAAAAGCAACTATCCGAGGTGGAAAGCAGTATCGAAGAGGCGAAGAAGAATATCGAGCAGGCGGAAAACGATATGGCCTCCCATTCCGGGGTAACGGTAGATTCCATATTGGAAAACATGCAATCTCAGGTAAACGGCGTAAAGAAATGGCAGCAGAATTTGAAGAAACTTGCCGGCCGGGGATTGGCGCAGGGACTTCTTGACAAGCTGAAAGAAATGGGCCCGGAGGGTGCGGAATATGTCGACCAGTTCATGAAAATGACAAGCGCCGAGTTAAAAAAGGCGAACGATTTGTTTGCACAGTCTGAAAACCTTACTTCGCAGACGCTTATTGATAATTTCAAAGATAACCTGAACCTTTCAAAAGCCTGGGCGGACGGTTTACAGGATTTGGCGAAAATGGGATTCAGCCAGGATCTGATTGAAAAACTGGGCAGTATGGGAGTCGAGGGATACGATTACGTTAAGGCGTTTTTGTCTATGACTCCGGCTCAGGTAAAGCAGTTTAATCGGGATTTTTCGGATTCGTTAAAATTACCGGACAAAATAGCCGACCAGGTTATTTCCTCTTTTGCTTATGCAGGCGGGCAGAGCATTGCCGGATTTACGGATGCCCTTGCAAAACTGGCAAAGGACGGAACCGATGAGAATAAGGCGTTGGTCGCTACCGCTGCCGGAATCAGCAAAGTCATTGAAAAGCCGCTTAAGACAGGATCCAATACGTCGGGGAAAAACGCAGTCGCCGCTTTGGCAAAAGGAATAAAAGATAAGAAAAAAACTGCTGTAAACAGTTCTACTTTATTGGGCAACGAAACGATAAAACCTCTGAAAAACGTATTGTCGGCCAAATCCGGCGGTAAAGTTGCGGGTAATATCGTGCGCGGATTAAAGAATGGGTTATCCGATGGGGAATCCGGCGTATCCAAAATGGCGAAAAAAGTTGCCCGGTCGGCATACGATGCGGCAAAGAAAGAGCTGGGGATTAAATCTCCTTCCAAAGCGTTTGCCGAGCTGGGAAAATACACGGATGCAGGATTTGTAAAAGGACTTATGTCCGGTGAAGACGGTATTTATAAAACGGCGACCGGGATCATGGGGCAGGCGATTCAGGAAGTGGCGGATACTATCCAGTCGGATATCGACGCGCAGCCAACGATCCGGCCGGTCATGGATTTGACGGATATTCAAAACGGAACCGGCCGTATTGGTGAAATGCTGGACGGATACGCTGTTTCCGGCTCTGTCGGTTTGGCCGGTATGACGGCGAAAGATATGAGCGGATACACGGTGCAGTCAGATGATTTGATGCTGGACGCTATAAGAAAATTGCAGAATACGTTATCCGGCTTTTTGGATGAGCCGCGTATTGAGCAGAACAATACATTCTCTATCTCAGGAAGCGACCCGAAAGAGATAGCGGACGAAGTATCGCATATACTTCAGCAGCAGGTGGAAAGGAGAAGCGCGGTATGGGCGTAGTGATATTTAACGGTATGTCGTCTGCGGATTATGGTATTCAGGTGGAGTATCCGCCTGAGTATCAGACTCCTGCCAGAGATTATGAGGTGATACATATTCCGGGCAGAAACGGCGATCTCATCATTGATAACGGTTCTTACCAAAATGTAAACCGGTCTTATCAGATCGCGATTGGGGATCCGGAAAAAGACTTTACGGGTATGGCCAATACGATAGCGGAGTGGTTAAATTCGGCTTCCGGCTACGCCCGTCTGGAAGATTCTTACGAACCGGAATATTACCGTATGGCAATGTTTCAGGATGAGGTAACGATTGAAAATATTTTGCAGCACGCCGGAAGAGCGACGGTTGATTTTAACTGTAAGCCGCAGAGGTTTTTAAAATCCGGCGAAAATTCGCTGCGGCTGTCCGCTCCTGCGACGTTATTCAATCCTACGGGGTTTTGTTCTCTGCCATGCATTACGGTATATGGATCCGGAACCGGCGTTTTGGAGATCGACGGCTATGTGGTTCACATAGCGAATATTAAGGGTACGATCGTTTTGGACAGCGATATTCAGGATGTATACTGTGGTTCGGTGAATCGAAATGAGGATGTTATATTGGAAAGCGGGTTTCCTGAGTTGAAATCCGGTGAGAATGAGATTACCTGGAGCGGCGGCATTACTTATGTGGAGGTGATTCCCAGATGGTGGACAATCTGATTCGGTTGTTTGAATCTACGGCAACGTCGTTTTCAACAAACGGTATCGGCAATTTGCCAAATGCGTCAAAATGCGAAGTTGTGGAAGAAAGAAACGGCTCTTATGAGCTGGAACTGGAATATCCGGTATCCGGAAAACGATATTCGGAACTGGAACTGCGGCGGATCATAGTAGCGAGGCCGAATCCGTATTCGTCGCCGCAGCCGTTCCGGATTTATGATATTTCCAAATCAATGAACGGATTAGTGACCGTTAAGGCGGAACATATCAGTTACGATATGAGCGGTTATCCGGTAGCACCTTTTACGGCAGGTTCTGTCATTACGGCGTTAGACGGCGTCAGGAACGGATGTATTACGCCATGTCCGTTTGAATTTTTGACGGATATCGATGACGGCGTCAGTGCGGAAAAAAAGATGATCGTAACAAAACCGGAAACGATGCGGTCTTTGCTCGGCGGTTCGGACAATTCTATACTGGATATTTTTGGCGGAGAATATGAATTCGATCAGTACAGGGTAATTCTGCATAAGAAACGAGGGACGAACCGTGGCGTTGCGATCCGTTACGGAAAGAACATGACTGATTTGAAACAGGAAGAAAATTGCAGCAATGTCTATACGGCCGTATATCCGTATTTTCTATTTGAAGACAGCGAAACGGGACAGTCAATTTTAATAGAAATACCGGAAAAAACGGTGGCTGCTCCGGGGACATATAATTTTACGCGTATATGCCCTCTGGACGTTTCCGGTTCCTGGAATAATACTTACGAGTGGGAAGACGAATATCCGTCCGAAGAGGAGATCCGGGAGATTGCGAAAAAGTATATTTCGGATAACAAGATCGGTATACCGAAAGTTTCCCTGACCGTTAGCTTTGAACTGCTATCGCAGGCGAAAGAGTATGAATTACTGTCGTTACTGGAACAGGTGCATTTGTGCGATACTGTCAATGTGATATTTCCGGAGTTGAAAGTCAGTGCGGTTTCACAATGTATTAAAACGACGTATAACGTATTGACAGGAAAATATATTTCTATCGAACTGGGAGAATCCCGGTCGAATCTGGCAAGCGCTATCGCTTCCCGGAATGAAGAAGTCAGTAACGATCTGACCAATCGGCCGACGTTATCGTATATGGCTCAGGCCGTTGAAAAAGCAACGCTGTTAATCAGCGGCGGACTTGGCGGTTATGTTGTGATAAGGAGCAGCACGGGTGGAAACCATCCGGATGAAATCCTGATTATGGATACGCCGGATGTTTCCACAGCGTCAAAGGTATGGCGCTGGAATAAAGCGGGTTTGGGATATTCCGAAAACGGATATGACGGGCCGTATGTTACGGCTATTACGCAGGACGGAGAGATTGTTGCTGATTTTGTTAAGACGGGCAGCCTTACGGCAAGTATTATTAAAGGCGGCACATTGACGGTTGGCGGGCTTGAAAATACGGACGGCGCGATTGAAGTCAGGGATTCCAGAGGGAACCTTTTAATCAAACTGGGGGTTGACGGCATAGCATTTTACGGAACAGGGGGCAGTACGGTCACCAAAATCGTGAACGACACGCTGCAAACAACAAATGTTACCGCGACAAATCTGAAAGTGGCGGCGGCGAATATCACGGGAACGTTAACTGCGAATCAGATTAATACAACGAATCTGAGAGTGGCGGCGGCGAATATTACGGGAACGTTAACTGCCAGTCAGATTAATACAGCAAATCTGAGAGTGGCGGCAGCGAATATTACGGGAACGTTAACTGCCAGCCAGATCAATGCTGCCGGTTTGGTGGCCGAATCGTTCAAATATTCGGACAGCAATTATGAATGTAGTCTTTCTGACGGGTTTCTGATCTATGACAAAAGCGAATCCTGTGAAACGTCATATGCGATCAAAGGGGTGCATGGAAGTGTGACCCTGTTTGCTTCCGGCTTGGATTTTTATACAGGTACGAACTTTAACGGAACCCATGGTTCGTTCTGGTATGATAATATGGGATTCCATTTTGACCGGTCGATTGATATCGGAACCGCTTCTATCCGGGCAGGTAATGATGGAAATGCGACCATTGTAGATTGTACGTCAAAAGGAATGTTTTATTACGGCGCTGCAAGTAACTATACGGATGAGTCGTCATTTTCAGCGCTCAGGGGGAAAACCGTGCGGATTTATTCTCACAAAAGCGGAGCCGTTTATCTTGGCTATAGCGGGTCAACTGCGATTACGTCGGATGAAACTTTAAAAGATATTTACGAGATCGATCCCAGATATGAAGAATTTTTTATGAATCTTACGCCGGTTTTGTACACATATAAAGAACGTGGGCACAGACGCCACATTGGATACGGAGCCAGGGCTGTTGAAAAAGCGTTGAAAAAAGCAGGGTTGAGTACGGAAGAGTTTGCCGGGATTTTAATCGACAGGGATGTTACGATCGGCTCTGATGAAATGGGAACTGATGAAGACGTACATTTCGATGAATTATATTCTTTACGATATGAAGAGTTTGGCCCATTGTATGCCCATATGTTGAAAAAGGCATATCAGCGTCTTGAAGAGCAACAGGAAGAAATCGGCAATTTGAAGAGTAAAACGGACGGGCAGCAAAAAGAAATCGGCAATTTGAAGAGTAAAGTTGATGAACAACAGCAGAGAATAAATGAACTTTCAATGCAGATAAAAGAGGCATTGATATGTCTGAAAGAAAGGATGTGATATTTTTATGAGTGTATCGACTTATATACCGGATGATACGAAGATCATCCATACCGCGTATGCTGATTTTGTTTCCCGGCAGATTAGCCGGCCGGTTCATGTGGTACAGTATGATGACGGATTACCGGTTTTAGAAGTGAAGTTGTTTCACGACGGACAGCCTTATATAGTGCCGTCAGATGCTGATATTAATATCAAGCTTGAAAAACCGGATGGAAAATTTGTGTATAATCCGGCGCTTGGATGCGATTCTACGCGGACGATTGTATATTTTGAAGTTACGTATCAGATGGCTGTGTTATCCGGGGAAATCAGCCCGGTGATCGAAGTTTTGATTGGCACTTCCGTATCGGCATCCAGTTCTATCAGTATTATTATCGACAGAAACCCGGCACAGAAAGAAGCTATGGAGTCTACTTCAGAATGGGCGGCAATTCAAGGGGCGGTAAAATATGCGAAAGAGGCAATTGATGCGGCGGCCGATGCTTCCGCATCCCGTTCGGCGGCGTTTATTTCGGAAACAAATGCAAAGGATAAAGCGTTAGAAGCATCAGAGGCGGCGTTAAGCGCTGAAAACAGTGCAGTGATAGCCGGACAAAAGGTTACTGAGGCGACTACGTATGCAACAAGTGCCGAAAACAGTGCGGGCGTTTCCGAGAATTACTCGAAGCTTTCCAAATCATGGGCGTGCGGAGATACTGGCGTGAGAGCGGGGGAAGACGAAAACAATTCGGAGTTTTATTCTAAACTTGCGCAGCAATTAACGGATGAGGCGCAGAAGTTATTGGATCAGGCACAAAAGATTGTTGCGGCATCTACTTCCGGCGCATTAATTCCTGTCGGGACGGTTCCGTTTGCAGGTCTTCCGACAAATCCTGCTGTCGGGTACATGTATAATATTTCTGACGATTTTACAACCGACGACCGGTTTGTGGAAGGAGCGGGGATATTTTATCGTGCAGGAGCAAACGTTTACTGGACAAAAGACGGGCAGTGGGATGCCTTAACGGGCGTTCAGATTACCGGTGTAAAAGGAAGAACAGAAGATTTATACAGAACCGGAAATGTTAATTTGACACCGGCCAATATCGGAGCGGTAGATAAACATGGTGATATTATGGACGCTTCCCTGAATATGAATGGTGCTTCATCGTCTATTTTGTTTACCGATTTCTCCCAAACCGGAGGTAATGCCAGAGGACTTGCTTTCAGGGATCCGGGTGGCAATACGGCATCTGGAATAGGAGCGTTATCATCTGGCGACGGTATTCCAGACGAACTCTATTTTGCTGTCAGCAATGAACCATATAATAGTTCGGAAGGGTTGAGAATCGACAGGGAAAACATAAAATGGAAGAATACTGACTTGCTCACAGAAACGGGGGATACCCTAAATAACATTGTGACATTTACCAGTGGGGATTCGACTATAGTAAATGAATGGACAGACGTTTCGGTTTTGGCAAGCAAGGAAAAACATAGTTCAATTTTAGCAAAGATTTCCACTATGTTTAAGAACCTCAGATATTTGTATAAAATGTTTGGGACTGCGGATATTTCAGCAATAGGCGACGGAACAGTAACAGGGGCAATTAGCGGGTTAAACACGAATTTAGGGAAGCAATTAAAATGCGGCGTTTTGACTGATACTATTTCTGGTATTCCTGCAAGAGGAACTACAACTATAGAATTAAATACCGGATTATCTTCATCAAACAGTATTGTGGCAACTATTCCGTACTTAATCCATAATTCATACATACAAATAGAGTGCAAATTCACAAGTGT
>JAAWJJ010000087.1 GCA_022796875.1 Eubacterium sp.
GAAAAGATCCACAAATCAAGGGATTCTTTCCAGATTTTTCTATATATAGAGCAAGAGTATCGCTCAACCATCTCATTTGATGATTTTGCGACACCCTCTACTTCTACTTCTTCTTTACTCAATTTATTTCTTTCTTTTTTATTTCTTCTTTTTCTTTTCCGGCATCGGGCCATATTTTGCTTCGCGTTCCGCTTTGATCTGCGCAATATCTTCCAGGCGGTCTTCCCACATTTCATCCGCTTTTTCTTTCCAGCGATCTGCGTATGGGATCGTCTTTGCTACAAGCTGATCTACCGGTTCCGGAGAGGAGAAGTCCGTAGACTTCGCATCCGTATCGTCTACCATTTTCTTAATATATTCCGGATTTTCCAGCATCGGGCACGGACGGAACATATTGCCGTTAAACGGCTGATTATTATGATACGCCATAAATAACGGCGACTGCAAACATTCCAGCAATGTTTTGTCATTGATATTGGAATCCGAATAATGGATAAATACGCAAGGCTCTACATCGCCGTTTGCATTAATATGCAGATAGTTTTTACCGCCTGCGATACATCCACCGACATATTCGGCGTCGTTCTGGAAATCCATACAGAATAACGGTTTGCCGCCTTCCATCGCACGGATTTCACGGATACGTTTTACCATATATTCACGCTGTTCATTGGACAGCAGCAAGTCTACGGACGCTTCGTTCCCGACCGGCATATAATGGAAAAACCACGCCATCGTACAGCCTTTTTCCACTAACAGGTCAATAAATTCATCGGAAGTAACGACTTCACAGTTTTTGCTTGTATAACAAATGGATACGCCGTACACAAGGCCGTAGGATTTCATCAGTTCCAGCGCGTTCATAACTTTCTGGAACACGCCGTCGCCGCGGCGGTCGTCGTTTGTTTCTTCAAACCCTTCCACGCTCAGCGCATAGGAAATATTCCCCAGTCTTACCGTATCTTTACACAGTTGTTCGTCGATCAGAGTACCGTTCGTAAATATATGGAATGCACAGTCGTTATGCTTTTCTGCCAGCTTCACAATATCCGCCTTACGGACAAGCGGCTCGCCGCCCGTCATGATAAAGAAATGAATACCCAGCTCTTTTGCCTGGCAGATCACATCGTCTAACTGCTCATAGGTTCTCTGCATTTTATATCCGTATTCCGCCGCCCAGCACCCGGTACATTTTAAATTGCAGGCGCTTGTCGGGTCCATCAGAATAATCCACGGAATATTGCAGTTATACTTTTCCCTGTTTGCCAACACTTCTTTAAATCCTGTCAGACCCGCTTCATAAGCAAGATTTAACACATGCATTTTTACAACATTCGGATTCAGGTTTGCAAAAGCATTATAAATTACTTTTGTCCACTTTGCTTCCGGATCTGAAAGCATTTTCGTCGCGTTATCCCAGAAAAACTCCGGGAAACTGTTTCCAGTTGCTTTATGCGCCAGGTTCAAGAGCTTTAACATATTCTTTTCCCTGTCTTTATTTACATATTTGTAAACCGCGTCAAAAGCAACTTCAAAAGCCTTACGGCCTACGGCATGTTTCATTCCCATCGAACTAATCCTCCTAATTTTACCAAACCGTCATTTTTCATAAAGTACATTTTAATAATTTTTCCGTTTTTAATACCACATGTTTGCCATTATATCATAAATGAAACGGCGTTACAACTGTTTTTTCTGTTTTTCATACTGCTTTGCTGGGGATTAATTATTTCTTTTCCACCGACACTTTTATTTTTTCCAGATGCCAGATATCGCGGACATACTCTTCAATCGTCCGGTCAGAAGAGAATTTTCCTGCACCGGCAACATTTAAAATCGCCGACCTTGCCCACTGCTTTTCATTTCTGTATGCCTGCTCTACCTTAAGCTGCGCTTCGTGATAAGACATAAAATCTTTTAAAATAAAGTACGTGTCCGCATATTGCGTACTTTCGGTATTTAACAGCGAGTTATACAGCGGGCGGAACAGTTCCGTATCATTGTCACTGTAAAATCCGTTAATCAGCTGCATTAATACCTGACGGATTTCCTGATTGCTGTTAAAGATTTCCATCGGATGATAATCCCTTGCTTTTTCATGCGCGATGACTTCATCGGAACTCATACCGAAGATAAACGCATGCTCTTCGCCAACTTCCTGCACCATTTCCACATTGGCTCCGTCCATCGTTCCGATCGTCAGGGCGCCGTTCAACATGAATTTCATATTTCCGGTGCCGCTCGCCTCCTTGCTGGCCGTGGAAATCTGCTCGCTGACGTCTGCCGCCGCAAAAATCATCTCCGCGTTGGATACTTTGTAGTCTTCGATAAATACGACTTTTATTTTTCCGTTAATGCTCCTGTCGTTATTGATCACATCCGCGACGCTGTTGATCAGCTTGATCGTCAATTTGGCAATCTTATATCCTGCCGCTGCCTTTGCACCGAAAATAAACGTCCTCGGGTAAAACTCCATATTCGGATTTTCCTTTAACTGATTGTACAGATACATGACGTGCAGAATATTGAGAAGCTGCCGCTTATACTCATGCAGACGTTTTACCTGTACATCAAAGATCGAACGCGGGTCGGTTTCAATTCCATTGTGTTCCAGAATATATTGCACCAGACGCAGTTTATTCTGATATTTGATATTCATAAACTCCTGCTGCGCTTTTTTATCATCCGCATAGACCGCCAGTTTCTTTATATGGGACAGATCGGTGATCCAGTCTTTGCCGATATGCGATGTTACCCAGTTTGCCAGTAGCGGATTGCCGTGCAGCAAAAATCTCCGCTGCGTAATACCGTTCGTTTTATTGTTAAATTTTTCCGGGAACATTTCGTAAAACTCATGCAGTTCCTGGTTTTTCAAAATTTCTGTATGAAGCTGTGCCACTCCGTTAATCGAATGTCCGGATGCGATCGCCAGATTCGCCATTTTTACCTGGCCGTCATAAATGATCGCCATTTTTTCTATTTTTCTATGGTCATTCGGAAATTTCTTCTGAATATCAATAATGAAGCGTCGGTTAATCTCCTCTACAATCTGATAAATCCTCGGAAGCAGCCGTGAGAAAATCTCAATCGGCCATTTTTCCAGCGCTTCCGACATAATCGTATGGTTCGTATAAGCGCAGGTCTTTGTCGTTACGTCCCAGGCCTCTTCCCAGGAAAGCCCCTCCTCATCCAGAAGCAAGCGCATCAGTTCCGCTACCGCCACCGTCGGATGCGTATCGTTTAACTGAAACGCTGCTTTTTCATAAAACTTACGGATATCCGGATGGTCTTTTTTGTACTTTGCCAGCGCCCTCTGCACGCTTGCGGATACGAAGAAATACTGCTGTTTCAGACGCAGTTCTTTTCCAAGTATATGATTATCGTTCGGGTACAATACGTCCACCAGCGTTTTTGCAAGATTCTCCTGCTCTACAGCCTTTTTATAATCGCCCTTATCAAAAGATTCCAGCTGGAAACATTCTACCGGTTCCGCATCCCACATCACAAGAACGTTTACCATATTATTGTCGTATCCGGTGATCGGCATATCGTACGGCACCGCCATAACCGACTGGTAGCCTTCCTGCACGAAACGCGTCTTTCCGTTCCCGTCGTCGATTGCTTTTACATAGCCGCCGAATTTGACTTCTTTGACATATTCCCGACGGCACAGTTCAAACGGATAGCCGTTCTGAAGCCAGTTATCCGGCACTTCTACCTGATAACCGTCGTCGATCTTCTGTTTAAACATGCCGTAATGATACCGGATTCCGCAGCCGTATGCCGGATATCCCAATGTCGCGAGGGAATCCAGGAAGCAGGCCGCCAGCCTGCCAAGGCCGCCGTTTCCCAATGCCGGATCCGGCTCTTCATCTTCGATCGCGTTGATGTCAAAACCGAGTTCATCCAGGGCTTCTTTGACATTCTCATATACGGTCAGGTTAATTAAATTATTCCCAAGCGCACGGCCTACCAGAAATTCCATGGACATATAGTATACAATCTTTGGATCCGCTTCTTTCATCGCCGCCTGGGTCGCCATCCACTGGTCGATAATTACGTCTTTGACCACGTAGGCAACCGCCTGGTAAATTTCCTGCTTTGACGCCTCTTCCAACGTCTTACGATACAATTTCTTTAATGCGTCTTTGACATTTTTTTTGAACGTTTCTTTTCCGAATATTCTTTTTTTCATGCGCCTAAATCCTTTCTACTCCTAACGTTACTTTTTCGCCGTTGATATTCCACTCTTTCTGATATCCCCGCACGGTTTCCCCGTCCACGGATTCCGCTAATACTTCATTACAAATGATGTCGTTGTTATTTGTAAAAATAGAAGAAATTTTCTCTCCCGCTTCATAAAACACACGGATTCTGTCCATAACCTCAAATCCCGCTTCTTTTCTCATCGTCTGGATTTTGCTGATCAGCTCCCTGACAAAACCTTCCTCCAAAAGTTCCGGAGTCAGGTTGATATCCAGGACGACCGTAATTTCATTATCGCCTTCCGCCATATATCCTTCCCGCTGCGACATAGTGACAAGCAGATCTTCTTCTTCCAGTTTTACGCCGTCGCCGATATCCGCAAAGGATACGCAGCCGGTTTCTTTGAGTTCATTCATCGCGGCGTTTCCGTCGATCTCCGCCAGAGCTTTTTTAATCTGCCCCAGCACTTTTCCGTATTTTGGCCCGACCGTACGAAGCTGCGGTTTGAACGTATAGCTTGTAAATCCCGATACGTCTTCTTTCCATTCCACCCGCTTTACATTGAGTTCCTCTTCTACGATCGCAACGTAATACTCCGGCAGTGTTTCCGGCGCTTTGACGTACATGCTGCCGATCGGCTGACGGTTTTTGATATTTGCCGCGTTTCTGGCCGCCCGGCCCATTACCACGATCTTTAACACCGTTTCCATATTGTTTTCCAGTTCCCTGTCAATCCACTCTTTGTTCGCTTCCGGGAAATCGCACAGATGAACACTGAGTTCCGCGTCTTTATCCACGCTGCGCACCAGGTTCTGATAAATGTCTTCCGTCATAAACGGTATCATCGGAGCCGCACATTTTGCCACCGTGACAAGCGCGGTATAAAGAGTCATATATGCGTTAATCTTATCCTGTTCCATTCCTTTGGCCCAGAAACGCTCGCGGGTTCTTCTGACATACCAGTTGCTCATTTCATCCGTAAAATTGTCCAATGCCCTGGCAGCTTCCGGAATCCGGTAATTCATCAGATGGGCATCCACTTCTTTTACTAACGTATTCAGTTTAGACAACAGCCATTTATCCATTACGCTTAAACTATCGTACTGTAATTTATATTTTGACGCATCGAAATGATCAATATTCGCATATAATACAAAAAATGCATACGTATTCCAAAGCGTCCCCATAAACTTGCGTTGGCCTTCCTGCACGACTTTCCCATGGAAACGGTTTGGCAGCCACGGCGCGGAATTGATATAAAAATACCAGCGGATCGCGTCTGCGCCGTAAGTTTCCAGCGCTTCAAACGGATCTATGGCATTCCCTTTGGATTTCGACATTTTCTGTCCGTTTTCATCCTGCACGTGACCGAGCACAATGACGTTTTCATACGGCGCTTTATCAAATAAAAGCGTAGATTCCGCCATCAGGGAGTAAAACCAGCCTCTGGTCTGATCCACTGCCTCGGAAATAAATTTCGCCGGGAACTGCTGCTCGAACAGTTCTTTATTTTCAAACGGATAATGATGCTGCGCAAACGGCATCGCCCCCGAGTCGAACCAGCAGTCGATCACTTCCGGCACGCGATGCATCTCTTTGCCGCAGTGCGGACATTTGAAAGTTATCGTGTCGATATACGGCCGGTGCAGTTCCACGTTGGCCGCTTCCGGATTCCCGCTTTTTTCGGCCAGTTCGGCCCTGCTTCCGATCGATTCCATATGGCCACATTCGCACTGCCATACGTTTAACGGCGTTCCCCAGTAACGGTTTCTGGAAATTCCCCAGTCCTGGATATTTTCAAGCCAGTCGCCGAAACGCCCTTTTCCGATTGATTCCGGAATCCAGTTGACCGTATTATTGTTGGCTACCAGCTGTTCTTTGACCGCCGTCATTTTAATAAACCAGGATTCCCTTGCGTAATAGATTAACGGGGTATCGCATCTCCAGCAATGCGGGTAGCTGTGCTCAAACTTCGGTGCGTCAAACAGCAGGCCGGCGCTTTCCAGATCTTTTAAGATCGCCGAATCCGCTTTTTTGCAAAACACACCCGCATATGGGGTTTCTTCGGTCATTTCGCCTTTTGTATTGACAAGCTGCACAAACGGCAGATCATACTTTCTGCCTACGTTGGCGTCATCTTCGCCGAATGCCGGCGCAATATGAACGACGCCGGTACCGTCGCCCATTGTAACATACGTATCACACGTTACGAAAAACGCTTTTTTATGCTGTTTTTCCACAATCGGTTTTACAAAACCGAATAACGGCTCGTATTCTTTATGCTCCAAATCCTTACCAATAAAAGTTTCCAGAATTTCATAAGCAGCCGTGCCGTTTTCCTTGTCTTCCAACCTGCCCAGCACGGTATCGAGCAGTGCTTTCGCCATATAATACGTATGTCCGTCCGCCGCTTTTACTTTGCAGTAAGTTTCCTCCGGATGCACGCAAAGCGCCACGTTTGACGGCAGCGTCCACGGCGTCGTCGTCCAGGCCAGAATATACGCGTCTTCGTCTTTCACTTGAAAACGGACGATCGCGGAACGCTCTTTGACATCTTTATATCCCTGCGCCACTTCATGGGAAGACAGCGGCGTTCCGCAGCGCGGGCAGTACGGTACGATTTTAAATCCTTTATATAAAAGCTTTTTGTCCCAGATCTGTTTTAACGCCCACCACTCGGATTCGATATAATCGTCGTGATATGTGACATACGGATCATCCATATCCGCCCAGAAACCGACGGTACCGGAAAAGTCTTCCCACATACCTTTATATTTCCAGACAGATTCTTTACATTTATCAATAAACGGCGCCAGTCCGTATTCCTCAATCTGTTCTTTCCCATCCAACCCCAAAAGCTTTTCCACTTCCAGTTCTACCGGCAGGCCATGCGTATCCCATCCTGCTTTGCGGGGAACATATTTCCCTTTCATTGTCTGGTAGCGCGGGATCATGTCTTTAATGACACGGGTCAGCACGTGGCCGATATGCGGTTTGCCATTCGCGGTCGGCGGTCCGTCATAAAACGTATACGTTTCTCCCCCTCTGCGCTTCTCCATACTTTTTTGAAAAATGTCATTATCCTGCCAGAATTTTAAAGTATTTTTTTCCCTTTCCACAAAATCCAAATTTGCCGGTACTTTTTCATACATGGGTCATTCGTCCTTTCTGAAATGTTTCTATAAAATGTTTCTATACATATGATTTCTTTTTATGAATCAGGCGGACATAAAAACCCTGCCTCCCCGAAACAGGGACGCAGGATATAGCCGGAACAACTGTCAGATATCGCCAAATGCTCCGTCCTGAACATAATTAACATCATTCAAATCATCCTCATGATAATTATAGCTATCATGAGGGTTATAGCCGGCATGATGATCATATATGTCATTATAGATATCGTTATAAATATCGTCGTACACATCATCATAATCGTATGTGCCGTCCTGAATGCCTTCATATATTTCATTCCATTCCGTTCCCGGCGTCAGCATCTGTGTCATCACTGAGCCCACTGTTCCCCAGAGAACGATCAGCAATACAATCGAAATAATGCTTGTGACCAGGCCGGCGATCGCCATTCCTTTTCTTGTACGTCTGCCAAGTGCAATCGCACCGAATACGATAGAAAGGATTGCCAGCGGAATATTGATAAAGGAGCAGAACAATATCAATGCAAGGATACCGAGTACCAGAGAAGCAATCGCGAAACCGGATTTTGGCTCTTGGTTCTGCCTGGTATCTCTGTAAGGCTCATTACGGTCAAACCTGTATTCTCCGGAATCGTACGGCGAACTATAATATCCCGTACGGCCGTTTTCCATGCGGTCATGTTCCGGCATGCCATATTCCGTACGGCCATGTTCCGGCGTACCGTTTTCCATACGGCCATGTTCCGACGTACCGTTCTCCATGCGGTTATGTTCCGGCATGCCATGTTCTGTATGGTCGTTTTCCGGCATATGAAAACATTTGTATCGGTTTTCATTTTCCATATCCTGCCTCACACTCCTCATAAAATATTTTGCTAATAGAATAACATAGTTTAAATCATTCCACAATGGCAATACTTGAAAAAAAAATCAGATTATATTATAATTTTTGTTATTAACTGATAAATTTCAACATATCAAGGATACGATTATGGATAATTCAAACCTTACTTTGCTGACCGATCTGTATCAAATGACAATGATGCAGGGATATTACAAAACAAACAACCGCGACGTTGTTGTTTTCGACGCCTTTTACCGCACCAATCCATGCGGCGGTGGATACGCGGTCTGCGCGGGACTGCAGCAGCTGATTGATTATATCAAAAACCTGCGGTTTTCCGATGAAGATATCAGATATTTAAAATCGTTAAATATATTTGACGGCGACTTTCTGGAATATTTACGGACATTCCGCTTTTCCGGCGATATTTATGCGATTCCGGAGGGAACGCTGATTTTCCCGCGGGAGCCGATAGTTAAAGTGATTGCCTCTATCATGGAAGCGCAGCTCATTGAAACGGCTCTTCTTAATATCATCAACCATCAGAGCCTGATCGCCACAAAAGCTTCCCGAGTCTGCTATGCGGCGGACGGGGACGGCGTCATGGAATTCGGGCTTCGCCGCGCACAAGGGCCGGATTCCGGCGTTTACGGAGCCAGAGCCGCCATGATCGGAGGTTGTATCGGTACTTCTAACGTACTTGCCGGCCAAATGTTCGACATTCCGGTCAAAGGGACGCATGCCCATAGCTGGATTATGAGTTTCGGGGATGAATATACGGCATTCCGGACATATGCGCGCCTTTATCCGAACGCCTGCATACTGCTCGTTGACACATACGACACTTTAAAATCCGGAATCCCGAATGCGATCCGCGTCTTTACCGAAATGAGGGAATCCGGTATAGAACTCAAAAACTATGGTATCCGTATGGACAGCGGCGATCTTGCGTATCTCTCTAAAGAAGTGCGCTCCATGCTGGATAAAGCCGGTTTCCCGGACGCCGTAATCTCCGCGTCAAACGACCTGGATGAGTATCTGATCGAAAGCCTGAAAATACAGGGTGCGAAAATAACGTCATGGGGGGTCGGCACCAATCTGATCACCTCTAAAGACTGCCCTGCTTTCGGCGGCGTTTACAAACTGGCCGCCATCCGAAACGCAGACGGCAGTTTTGCTCCGAAAATCAAACTTTCGGAAAATACGGAAAAAGTAACCAATCCCGGAAACAAAACCGTTTACCGCATTTACAGCAAAGCCACCGGCAAAATCAAGGCCGATTATATCTGCCTTGCAGATGAAACATTTGACGAAAGCAAGGACCTGAAACTGTTCGATCCTGTGAACACCTGGAAAAGGACAACCCTGTCCGGCGGGTCCTATACTCTCCGTGAGCTGCTGGTACCGGTTTTTAAAAACGGCGAATGTGTATATACTTCCCCGTCCGTTATGAAAATCCGCGAGATCTGCCAACAGGAACTGGACACCATATGGTGTGAAAACAAGCGTTTTAAAAACCCGGCACAGATATTTGTCGATCTCTCCGACCAGCTGTATCATATGAAAACAGAAATATTCAATCAGCTTCACAGCCGCACTTAAGTGCGGC
>JAAWJJ010000088.1 GCA_022796875.1 Eubacterium sp.
TCCGGAATTAATTCCGGAACCGTACATGCGGTTGATTTTGATGATGATGAGCTGGTAAAAAAATGCATTGCGTCATTTAACCGTAAACTGCGGGTATCCGGGATTTATTATAAAGTAGAAAGCGGCCAGGTGCAGGAAATTAAGTCCGAAGAGGAGCTGTTATCCGGAACTACCATGATACGAAAGTCTTCTGCAAACTATGGCGGCCAAATAAAGATCGCTGCAAACCGCGGTGTAAAATATGACCTGCCAGGAAAGCTGGCAGATGAAACCGGCCTTACCCGTAAAACAGTGATTCAGATTCTGGCCGGTATGGAAAAAGCAGTGTTTGATCAGTTCAGGAATAATCCGGAAGACTTTATCATCAGGGCGGTGGCGCTGATCAATGACCGAAAAACAGCAGCAAAAGAAAGGAGTTCATATGGGACAAATGGAATCAGAATACAAAGATGATATAAGAGTAGGAAGTTTTCATTTTAAAGTGGATCAGGAGAAATGTATTCACTGTAAAAAATGCATAAAAGTATGTTCTACGGTATGTTTATATGCAGATAATGAAGATAATATACGAATGAAAGACGGTGTGGACGGGATTTTCGGCTGGGGAGGATGCTACAGGTGCCAGCATTGTATGGCGGTCTGTCCAACAGGCGCGATTTCGATTTTCGATAGAAACCCGGAAGATTCCGTATTACCTGACGGGGCGGCGACGTCGTCCCAGTTGGAAGCCTTAATGCGTAACCGGCGTGCGATCAGAGGTTATCTGAATAAAGAGGTGCCGCGGGAACTGATTGACCAGATGCTTCGGGTGCTGGAAAATGTTCCGACCGGAAGCAACCGGCAGTCGATTGAATTTTCTGTAGTGTACGACCGGAAACAGATGGATATTTTCAGGAAGCTGGTAAGAGATGAGGCGTATCGTCTGGCAGAGCAGGGAATCTATCCGGGAGCGTTTTCAAAAAAAGATTTTGAACTGCAGGCGAGCATGGAGCCGTATAGAAATCCGGGTGATATGTTTTTTGTAAATGCGCCTCATATGCTGATCGTACACTCTCCGAAAGGAAAAGGCACCTGGACGATAGACCCGATCCTGGCGGTGTCCTGGTTTGAACTGCTTTGCGCGGCGAATGGCCTGGGCAGCATCATCATGACTTATCCGGTAGGGGCGCTGTCCAAAATGCCGAAAATCCAGAAAATGCTGGACATCCCGGAAGACAGGCATTTTTCCTGTCTGGTCGGTTTTGGTTATCCGGATATTAAATATTCGCGGGGTGTCCAGCGAGAAAATATTATTCCGGTTCATGAGTTGAGATTTGAACAGGATACTGATTAAAACGGTATATTGTCGGTTTTGATGTCCTTTGCCATGTGGTACATTCCTTCCAGATAATAATGCATACCGCTGTCTTCGGCGACGCTGAAATGCGGAAGAAAATCTTCTGGAAGAAATGTGCCGCATTTGGTGCGTATCATATCGAGATGATCTTCATTTATAACGTTTCCTGCAAACACAAATTCGTCCGGGTTCAGGACTGTTATGACGGAAACGATGGAGTTTACGATGATATCGGAGTTGCCGGCGGCAATTTGTTCATTTATTTTTTGTTTATCAAGTTCCGACGGCATATATCCCGTCATTCCGGCAAATCCGTTTTTCCCTTTTATAATGCGGCCGTTCACAACGGTGGCCGTACCCGGAATCACGTGTTTGATGCAATGCATAATAGTAAGCGTGATATTTTCATAGTGATTCACTTTATATGCGCCATAGGCGCGGTACTGGCAGTCATAGGCAAGATAAAAAGGTATGCTGCCGGTATATTTTTTTAATTCCGTTTCCAGATCTACATTATCCATTTCAGGAATATCTGACATTCGTATGACGCCGTTATCAATAATTCCGTTTGTCCCAATCAATATCAGTGAAATATTGGAAAAATCGGAAATATGGCCGGCAATGTGTTTTCCTATCATATCTGCCGAAATCGCAGGATAAGACGTCGCCGTAGAGCGTATGACGTTTCCCAGCATGGATATTACGTCTATGTTAAGGCTTCTCATGTTGTCAGAAAGCAGGTCAAAGCGGACGCAGAGAATACATTCAAAATTTTCATTTATTTTATAAATCATGGAACTTCTTCCGACACCGTTAATCTGGCGTTTCTCCCCTGTGACTTCTCCGTTTTCAGCGAGTTCGTTTAATAAAGTGTTGCAGGTAGCCACGCTCAGTCCTGTATCGGCGGCCATACTGAGTTTGGTATGTTCGCCGCCTTTCCACAATTCGGTTCTGATACGGTTTGTGTTGTTTTTTCTGATATCTGTTGAGTCTAACATAGTTCTCCCTCCGCTGCTTTACAATTTTTGTTACCGGCTCTTTGATATTGATCGCTCTATAACGTCATAATTTTTATTTATTATAACTATTATTATAATTTAACCTTTCATAAAAAATCAAGCGGTTTAGGCAATTTATAAAAAAATAATAAATATAATACTTATAATAATTATTTTTAAATATATTTATAAAAATATTGACTTTTTATAAAATGGATATTATAATCATTATCATAAGAGTTATAATAATGATTTGATAAATGAATCCAGATGTCAGACCGGTATGATGTCAGGAGAATTATCGAATGGCTGTTACAAAATTTTTTACCTGTGCGGTTGCGATTCACGGCAGGTGGAAAATTTTTAAAATAACAAAAAAGTTTAAGGAGGCAAAATTATGGCTATGACAATGGAAGAAATGGAAAAAAGAATCAGGAAAATTGAGGACTGGATAGAAATCAATGATCTGAAAAACAGATATGCGAAGATGTGCAACGACAATCACAATGACAAACTGATCCCTACCGTGTTTTCGCCTGACTGCGCATGGATTGGTTCTCCGGACGACCCGTGGGGAGCGGCATCCAACAGAGAAGATTATGTGAGGATGTTTCAGTCGTTCCAGAGCCAGATGGATGGGAACTGCCTGGGGCATAATATTTCAAACGGTGTGATTGAAGTTGCAGAGGACGGCGTTCATGCGAAAGGGCACTGGCATCTGTTCGGAGCTTACAAGACGCTTGGCGGCCCGGGATTTTTGGAACAGGGGTATTACGACGACGATTATGTAAAAATCGATGAAGACGGCAATCTGGATCCGGACGGCAAATGGTATATCAAGACACTGCGGTTTAAAGATAATCTTGTGGCAGATCCGAAAAGAGGCTGGGATACGCGGGAAGAACTGGTGCAGGACTGCGTTGGGGATCCGGAAAAAGACGCCAAAGTAGAAGGCTCCAGCGTAAAGGATTTAAGAGAGGTATTCGGGTCATAATTTTAATTGAAACGGAGGGATAATAATGTTGGACAGACTGTTCAGTCCCCTGACAATCAGAGGAAAAGTACTTAAGAATCGTTGTGTTGTAACTCCTATGCTTATGAATTACTGTACGGAAGACGGTTTATGTACGGAAAGATTTGCGGCATATCACGAGGCAAAAGCCAAAGGCGGATACGGAATGATATGTACGGAGAATGTTGCCGTAACCGAAGTGGCAAAGGGATATCAGTGGATTCCGGGACTTTGGAAAGACGAACATATCGCGGGATTCAAAGATATGAATGACAGGGCTCATAAATATGGAACGGTTATGATTGCGCAGCTGAACCATCCGGGGAGGCAGGCAAATAAAAAGTATGCCAAAGCGACGTCATGGGCGCCATCGGCAATTCCCGATCCATACACAAACGATGAAATTCCGCATGAAATGACCGTTGAAGAGATACATAAAACGGTGTCGGATTTTGGAGATGCGGCGTTTCGGGCGAAGAAAGCCGGTTTTGACGGAATCGAACTGCACGGAGCGCACGGGTACATGATACCGGAGTTCATTTCTTTCTATACGAATAAACGTACCGATGAGTATGGCGGAGATCTGAGCTGCAGGCTGCGTTTCCCGCTGGAAATCATTGCCGATGTAAGGAAAAAATGCGGCAAGGACTTTATCCTTGGATATCGGTTATCTGCCGACGAGCGTGTTACGGGCGGAATGACGATAGAAGATACAAAGACGATCATTCCCTATCTGGAAGATGCAGGGATTGACTATCTCAGCGTTTCCATCGCGGTAAATGCGACGGACGACCAGATGATCCCGTCCATGTACTATCGGCACGGATATCAGGTGGATTATGCGGCCGAAGCGAAGAATATGGTAAAAAATATTCCTGTGATCACGGTAGGGCGTATCAATGACCCGAGAATCGCAGAAACGATACTGGCGTCCGGAAAAGCCGACCTGATCGGATTTGCGAGAGAATCATTAGCAGATCCGGACATGCCGAACAAGGCGAAAGAAGGGCGTTTTCTGGAAATCCGGAAATGTGTGGGATGCCTCCATGGGTGCGTAGACCATATTGATAACGGAAAACCGGGCGGCTGTGAACTGAACGCTCTGGCCGGGCACGAAAGCGAACCGGAATATCAGACGGTAAAAACGGATGATCCGAAAAACGTGCTGGTAATCGGAGCCGGGCCGGGCGGCCTTGAAGCGGCGATTGCCGCAGCAAAATGCGGCCATAACGTAAAGGTTTATGACAAAGACCGCTGGGCAGGCGGACAGTACCGGATCGCAGCGATTCCGCCGGGAAAAGGGGAGATCGCAAACTTCGTTACATGGCAGATGAACGAACTGAAAAAGCTGGATGTTCCAGTCATCCTGCAGACCGAAGTAACGAAAGAACTGATAAACCAGGAGAAACCGGACGTTGTCATTGCGGCAACCGGAGTGCTTCCTGTGATTCCGAAGAAAATACCGGGCGTATCCCAAAGCCATGTCGTGACCGGACAGGACGTGCTTACCGGCGCGGCAAATACCGGACAACGATGCGTAGTGATCGGCGGCGGACTCGTAGGCGTGGAAGTGGCAAACCATCTTGCTTCTTTGATGAAAGACGTCACGGTGATAGAAATGAGGGAAGGGATTGCGCTTGACGAAGCGCCGGCGCCTCGCAAAGACCTGCTTCGGGATCTTACAAATAACGGCGCCCGGGTATGTGTGGAAACTTCGGTTCAGGAAATTACGGAAGATGCGGTTGTGGTAAGCGGGAAAGTGAATGAAGCGATTCCGTGCGATACGGCGGTGCTTGCAATCGGAAGAGTTCCGAACACGGCGCTGGCAGAAGAACTGAAAAGCGCCGGGTACGACGTCCGTATTATCGGTGACGCTGCCGGCTGCGGCCTTGCCGGGGCTGCTATAAGAGCGGGATATCTGCTCGGCCGCGCATTATAAACGTTTTTGAAAAAAGGATATAAATATCAGGTATGTAAGGAGATAAGCGTATGGATAAAATATCAGGGAAGCTTACAGTCGGCAAAATACCGTTTCGGGATAAACTGATTTATACTTTATCATCAGGTTTCAGCAGTAATGTAGCCGTGTATGTGTTTTCTTACTATCTGAGTTATTTTCTGATTGATATGAGGGGGATTCCGGCAGCAATTGCCGGAACCGTCATATTGGGATCGCGTATATTTGATACGGTTACGGATGCCGTTATCGGCATGTTAATTGACAGAACAAATTTTAGAAGCGGTAAATACCGGGGGTGGATTAAACTCGGAATGATACCGATGCTCGTAGGACTGCCGTTGGTATTTATGAATTTGGGCGCGTGGAGCATGACGGCGAAGATCATATGGACCGTAATAACGTATGGGTTATACGGCTCGGTATTTACCACGATACTGTACACTCCGACCAATGCGCAGCTGGTCAATATGACGAGTGATGTTGAGGAAAGAAGCTCCATAGTCGGATGGAGGGAAATATTTAATAATTTAGGCATTATGCTGGTGTCGGCAGGATTCCTCCCGTTAGTAAGAATACTTGGGCGGGGGGATGACGACTGGGGATTTGTATTTGCAACCGGATTTATCGCAGCACTGGCATTCGTATTTCAGCTCTGGAACCTGATGATGCAGAAAAAGTACGAACTGAATGAAGACGGTACTTCCAAAGTCAGAAACCAGTCGGGCCATGGGGAAAAGATTTCCCTGCTGCAGCAGCTGAAAAGAGTTTTCTTAAACAGACCGGCAGTCATAGCCGTTCTTGGCACCCTGGTCATGAATATACTGATGGGCGTAAAGAGCGGACTCATGATCTACACGTTTGAGCAATGCTTTCATGACAGAGCCTTTTTCGCTGTCGTTATGGTGTTCTTTACGATTGCGTCGGTAGTGGGAGCCATGCTGATACAGTTTTTCGTAAAATGGTTCAAAGACAGTAACCGTGCGTTAATGATTTCCATGATATTAAGTATCGTACTCAATCTTGTATATTATTTTATGATTCAGGCAATGGGACTTGTAACGGCGTCCGCATCCATACATTTTGGAGCGCTTTTTTTTATACTCATAGCAAGCGGACTGGTTCAGGGCCTGCATTACGGATTGCCAATTATACTTGTGTCAAATGCTATTGATTATGGGGAGTGGAAGAACGGGCGGAGCGATATTGGCCTTGTATACGGCTTTAATTCGCTGGCAATGTCGCTGGGAAGCGCGATGGGCGGTTCCATGACAGGATTTATTTTGGATATGGTTGGATATGTTCCGGGCGCCGCGCATACGGAAAAGGTACTGAACGGAATATTGGCCGGCGCGATCATAGTTCCGGTGATCATGACGGTAGGCCAGCTGATATTGCATTTCTTTTACGGACTGACGGATAAAAAACATGAACAGTGCGTGGCGGAACTAAAGCGACAGAAAAACGAAGGCAGTATATAACGGAATGAAACGACAGGAAAAACGAGAGTATTTTATAACGAGAATGAACGAAATATCTATACAAAGGGGTGAAATAATGAAAAAATATACAACTCTTAATTTGATTACCGTATTCATTGTGTCCTTTATGGCGTGGATATACTGTATTGCGGTAGCGGTACTGGGTTTGATTTATAATGCGTATCCGGGGCAGGACAATATATCGGTACTTATTGCGACGCTGCCTACCGTATTTACAATGATAGCGGCGTTTGCGGCGACGGTACTGTTCCGAATTATGCCGAGAAAATGGCTTACCATAGCCAGTATGGCAGTCGCTTTGGTTGCCGGCATTGCGATTCTGGCGATGGATATGCCGATTTGGGGTGTGGTAATCTGTTCTGCAATTCTCGGGATTCCGGCAGGCATCATTCCGGGCGCAAACGCATCCGTACTCCCTATGATTGCGCCGGAAAAACTGAAAGATAAAGTTGCCGGAATACATACGGGACTGATGATGCTGGGTATGGCGGCGTTTACTTTCCTGGCCGGAGTTTCGGCAGGCGACAACTTCCGCAGCGCATACAAAGTTATTTCTGTACTGATCGTGGCGATTGCGCTTTCCATATTTTTCTATCCGGATGTAGACCGGGATATGAAGATGGGATTGATCAAAAATCCGGAAGCGGAAATGAATATTGTAACATCAGGAAGTTCGGATCATAGGGCGAAGCTGAAAATGCCGCCGGTTACGATTATTGCGCCATTAGTGTATTTTGTAGGAGCGGTTTTCTGGAATGCCTGGTATATGAATTACTCGGATTTGGTTATCAACGACCTCAATATCGGAGGCGCAGCTCTTGCAGGGACGATTGGTTCGCTCGGTTCGGTAGCAGGATGTATCGCGGGGTTCTTTGTGGCGTTTTGGATTAAAGCTACGAAGTCATGGAGTATGCCGCTTGCGTTTATTATCACGGGAATCTGTTTTATGGTTCCGGTCATGATACCGAATACAGGCGGATGTTACATTGCAGGGTTTGCGAATCAGTTCTTTAATATATTCATTGTTTCGGGACTGACCACATACGGTTCGCTCGGCACGGAGGGAACCAGATATGCAACGATCTGTATGCCGCTCATATCGGTGGCGGAAGGCGGCGGGGTATTCCTCTGCGGTTATCTCCTGCCGGTATTCGGAAATATTTTCGGCGGCGGCCCGCGTGCAAACCTTCAGGCGGCATGCATTATCATGGTGATTCTCGGAATCATCACCGTGTTCCTTATGAGGCCGATTCACAAGCAGGTATACGGCGGCGGAAAAGATCGGGAAACACAGACAAATATATCATAAACGGGGCGATTCAGGATGAAACAATATACACTGCCTGACGGGACGCAGAGCGGTGTGCCCGGAAATCAATTACAGCTTGTTTCCAAAGCGTGGACAGACGAGATGGGCCGTCAAAATGTCAGGGAAGCCTGTTACCGTTCTCTTAACTGGCTGTAAACGGATTATCTGGATGCTCGTGTTATACCAGGTTTTATACCCGATTGTGGTTAAGAATGGGCAGCGCTGAACAATTCGAAACCTGCATTACGAAAGTCAGATATGGTCGATACAGATATGGTCGGGTTTTGGCTTTTAGTGTAATGAGAGGTGAATATTTAATACAAAATCATTTAGGCAGGACTAAATTGGTTCTCTAAACGGATAATCCGTTTGTGCAATGCTAATTTAGTTCTGCCTTATTGTTTTTAGAAAGAGGATTTACTTATGGGCTTTACAAAGAGGCAGCGTATTGAGTTTTTAGACGGACTGGTGGGGTTATCCAGTGAGTTACAAACTATGGAAGAATGCTCATGTACGGTATAGAAGCAAGCAACCGAAAACAAAAGATAGACCGCCAGCACCACATTATTCCGAACAAAAGACAAGCATTGTGGAAATGTGCATAACAGGCTATTACGTCATGGATAACCCTATTCACAGCACATGGAAAAGCTAAAGTGCAGCTTTCCTGCGTCCTGCAAATAGAGTTACCCACAACTCCATGAGATAGCCAGTTATACACATTACGCACAATGATGATTACTACGGAATCCCTCTAATTCCTTATAACTTATTTATGAAAATATTGTTGATGTTCCTTTGACCGTATATAATATAGCGTACAAAGGAACAAGAAAATTCAGTAATATTTGTATCTTGGTAGGACGAAAATGTATCTTGGTTATAGAGAAATTTCTTTTAGCGAAAAATTATGCTATAACTTGTTAAGGGGTGACAAAATGAAAATAAAGACAGAACAGGATTTATCTTGTAACGAAATAGAAGTAATAATTAAATATCCCCAGAAG
>JAAWJJ010000089.1 GCA_022796875.1 Eubacterium sp.
AATGATTGCTGCCGTTGCAATATCCGATCTGTACCGGCAAACCGCCGAAAAGGCTGTCCCGTACTTTTGCAGCGTCACCGCCGGTTTCCAGTTCCGGTACGGACGCTACGTATACTACATCGTCCGGACACGGGCTTTGCTCCATAATCGCCATAATTTCCGGAACTTCCATACCCGTTATCACACGTCCGTATTTGTTAAATTGTTCGTCTGTAATCTGATATATTTTCATAGGCCTGCTCCACCGGTTTCCCTTTTTGTAATCTTGTAATTATAACTCCACCCATGCTGCGTTGTTTTTGCTGCTCTCTACGCATGCCTGTATAAATTTCACGCCTTCCACACCGTATTCAATAGACGGATAATCTTTATCATCAGCAGTAATCTCTTCTCCGTTTACGATTTTAAGCACGGAATCCTGGAATGCACGGTAAATATTGGCAAATGCCATCGTCAGTCCTTCCGGATGGCCGGACGGAATATGGTTGCGTCTTTCTGCCAGTCCTGTCACACAGCCTGTACCGCGGCTGTAAACACGGATCGGTTCCCCTTTTTTCGTCACTTTCAGTGTGTCCGGTTCTTCCTGCACCCATTCGATCGATCCTTTCGTACCGTAAATGCGCACGACAAGGCCGTTATAGTGTCCGGCACATACCTGAGAACAGCTGAATACACCGTGGCAGCCGTTTTCCAGTTCTACGAGAATATTGGCGTTCAGATCCAATGCTAACCCGTAATTGTCCAGCACTGCCGCAACTTTTTTCGTTTTTAAGCCTGTCATATAAGTGACAATCGCTTCAATATGCGTGCCGATATCGCCCACGCAGTTGCTGCCGCCGGTCATTTTCGGATCCATTCTCCATACGCTGAATTTGGAAGTTGCGCTGTCTGTTTTTCCCACTTCATCAATCAGCCATTCCTGAAGATACTCGGCATTGACATTGATAATATCTCCGATTTCTCCTGCTTCGATCAGCTCTTTTGCAAATTTTACCATCGCATAGCCGGTATATGTATAAGTCACTGCAAACAAAACATTGTTTTCTTTTGCAATTTTCTGCAGTTCTTCCGCTTCTTTCGTTTCAAAACACAACGGTTTTTCACATACGACGTGAATACCAGCTTCCAGAAATGCCTTTGCCATTTCATAATGGAGGAAATTCGGCGTACAGATGCTGACAAAATCAATTTTATCTTCGCGGCTGCACTCAGCTTTTACCATTTCCGTATAATCTTTATAAATACGGTCTTCCGCCAATCCGTAAAAATCACCGGTTTCTTTATTGTTTTCCCAGCGGTTATCAAAACAGCCCGCTACCAGTTCTGCCGTTTCCTCAATGGCAATTGCCCGACGGTGCACGCCGCCGATAAATGCGCCAAGGCTTCCGCCCAACTGTCCGTAACGTAATTTTGTCCTTTTCATTTTTCCATTCTCTCCGTTTCTTCTATTCTTTGACTGATAAATGATTTTTTCTGATCAATATCAATTCTGCCGTTAGTTTGCAATTGCATCGTCAAATGCAAAATCAGACGGCGCAAAATCGATTTTCTTTACAAATTCGGCTGCTTCCGTCGCGCCAAATACTCTTTCCATGCCGGAATCTTCCCACTCCACGGATAACGGGCCATCATAGCCAATGTCGTTGAGCGCGCGGATGATCTCTTCAAAATTAACGTCGCCGTGTCCTAACGAACGGAAATTCCATCCTCTTCTGGCATCGCCGAAATCAATATGGGAGCCGAGCAGTCCGCTTCTGCCGTCCAGAGTTACCGCAGCGTCTTTCATATGCACATGATAAATCCTCTCCGCAAAATCACGGACAAACAATTCCGGTTTCACGCCCTGCCAGATCAGATGGCTCGGGTCAAAATTGATTCCAAAGCATGGATAATCCGACATTTTTTCTAACAAACGCTTTGTGGAATAATAATCAAAGGCAATTTCACCCGGATGTACTTCCAACGCATATTTAATGCCTTCCTTTGTAAACACGTCCAGAATCGGCGCCCACAGGTCATGAATCTCCTGATACCCTTTTTCCACCATTTCTTCCGTTGTCTGCGGGAAAGAATACAAATATTTCCAGATCGGGGAGCCTACAAAGGACGTAACTACGTAACATCCCATTTTCCTGGCTGCCACCGGCGCATATTTCATATATTCAATCGCCCAGGCACGAATTTCGTCCGGCTTGTCCGCCAGTTCTGCCGGTGCGAAATTGTTCAGGCGCGGATCGTTGTAATCGCCTACACACTGTCCGATAATATGGGTTGCCAGAGCTTCACATATTAAATCATATTTTGCCAAAAGCCCCTTTACCTCTTCTACATACGCATCGTCATTGACCGCTCTTTTCAAATCCAGATGATTTCCCCATGTAGCAAGTTCTACGCCTTCATACCCCATCTCTTTTGCAAGCCGGAACATTTCCTCCATTTCCAGATCTGCCCACTGGCAAGTCATAAGCGTAACCAATCGTGACATAATTTCTCCTCCTTGATTTTAAGTTTTTATGCAACTGTCTGCAATCGGATATACAACCCCCATCCACGTATACCATGCTTGCTTTTTGACAATCGTAACTGCTTTTTTTATTATAACTGTTTTTGTAATATAGAAATAGACAAATTTGTTTTTTCCACGAGATTAGTTTGCTTTTATTATAAAAATATGATAAACTGTTTAAAAATTTGTTTAAAAACGGAGAATTGTCATGATTAATGAATTAGAAATTATTTCACATACCAATGCAACTTATCATATATTTTTAAACGAAATTTTATATCGAACCCCGCATTTGCATAAAGATTTTGAAATCTGCTTTCTGCTGGAAGGCTCCTTGAAAATTACAACATCGGAAGCGACGCTGACCGTAGAAAAAAATGATTTATGGATCATCAACCCGTTTTTACAACATGAATACCAGGCGGTCGGCAACCTCCCCTTGCTGCTGATTATACAAATCAATCCCGCATTTTTTTCTTCGTATTTCAATTTGATCCATAATATATCGTTTTCCCTCACAGCCATCCATACCGAATCACCCGAATACAGCTACCTCCGTGAACTGATGGTGACAACCGCCCGCTGTTCGTTCTACAGGAAGGAACGGTATGAACTGAAATGCGCGGAACTGCTCATCCATATTTTCGACAGGCTGATGGATACGGTTCCTTTCCATACTATATCGGACGACGAAAAAAACGCCACAAAAAGCCGGGCAAAACTGCTTCGGAAAATCACTTCCTATATTGACGAAAATTATTACCACAAGCTGCTGTTATCCGATATCGCAAAAGAAATGAACCTGACTGCCAATTACCTTTCGCATTTTTTTAAAATTGCATCCGGCATTTCCTTTCAAAAATACCTTGCCAAAATAAGATGTACGCAGGCTTCCATTCTGCTTCGCACGACGGATTTGTCGTTATTTGATATCAGTATCAGCTGCGGTTTTTCCGATACCAAATATTTTACCAAAAACTTCCGGGAGTTTTTCGGAGTTCATCCAAACGAATTTCGGAAAACCGCTTTAACCATAACTATGGAAGATCCGGTCGGATTTTCCAAACAATCCGGCGACCTGGCGACTTCTGAACGAAAACTTTCCAATCTTATAAGTAAAAAGATCATTGATTATTATGTCGAAAAACAAGCGGATAGTTAAAAAACGTTTCCGTAAGGCAAAATCTTTACAAACGGCAAAAAGCCGCAGGCGTTTCTCACCTGCGGCTTTTTTTGCCTGACCGAAATAGAATCCATGCTCCGCAAGAATTCTATTATTAGAAATTAAAACTGAGTAAATTCAGGCATTGTCAAAATCTTTCCGCCCTGCATTGCGGATTCATGAGCCAAAATACCAGCTACATTCCAGTTCGCAGCTACGTTGGAATTCACATGCGCTCTTCTGCCTTCCAAAATAGCGCTGACAAATTCCTGTACCATATGCGGATGGGATCCGCCGTGTCCGCTGCCCTGGATAAAGGAAACATGGTTTTCATCAATAATCTGGTTCTTTAACGTAAATTTCCTGATTTCTTCCGGAAGCATATCGTCCGTATCCGGAATCTCAACGTGTTCCGCATCTTCAAAACCGGTATAAACTACCGGGCCTTCGTCTACGCATTGTTCCCATTCAAACGATTTTTTGGAACCGTAGAAATCAAAACTTTCTCGATACTGACGAATCGTATCAAACAACGTCCTTGTCACTTCCCCTGCAACGTCGCTGTCCGCAAAAGTAAGCTGAACGGATTCTGCCGCAAACGGAGAATTGTATTTTGCCGCATATTCTTCCCGGATTCTTCCAGAACCGATACAACGGACCGTCTGAATCGGTTTTTGCAGGATCTCGGATAACGGAGCGATCGCATGGGTCGGATAATGCATTGGCGGCATGCCGTACCAGTACTCCGGCCATCCCGGCAGCCCCATATTCTGCTGATGGGAACCGCGTAAAAACTGCAGACGGCCAACTTCACCGTTATCATACATTCTCTTAAAATATAAAAACTCTCTCGTATATACGGATGTTTCCATTAACATATATACTTTGCCGGTTTCTTTTTCCAGACGGCAGATTTCTTCACACTGCTCCACCGTCATTCCCATCGGTACGGTAGAAGCCGCATGTTTTCCGGCTTTTAACGCTTTTACAACAAAATCATAGTGGGAAAGCAGATCCGTATTAATATGAACGGCGTCGATTTCGTCGTCTTTCAGCAATTCGTCATAATCGGTGTATCTTTTTTCCACACCCATTTCATCTGCAAATTTGTTTAATTCCGCTTCATTTCTTCTGCAGACCGCTACGCACTCCGATTTTTTGTAAGCCTGGTAAATCGGCACAAATTCACCGCCAAACCCCAATCCTACAACCGCTACTCTTACTTTATCACTCATTTTAATTCTCCTTTCACTGGATTCATTTTGTTACTTTAACATTTCTTAAAGAAATACTTTCTTCAGAAACGGAATTCCCTTTTCGGCAATATATTCCGGTGATTCGGAAAACGGACGCCAAACGGACGCAGACTTCGCGATTTCCACACAGTCCGGTGTAAATGACTCAATAATACAGTAATCGCTGTATCCGGCATCCTTAATCGCCTCTGCAATCGCAGTCCAGTTAAAATTATCTTCCCCCGGAGTTCCTCTGTTATTCGCGCAGGTATGCAGATCCAGAATTTTTCCTTTCGCCGACCGGATCGCTTTGCAAATGTCGGATTCTTCAATATTCATATGGAACGTATCCAGCAAAAATCCTACGTTGTCGTATCCGATACGGTCAATCAACTCTAATCCCTGTTCTACGGTATTGATAAAATCAGTTTCAAAACGGTTTAACGTTTCCACACCTAGCTTTATGCCGCGTTCGCCGGCATAATCCGCTGCAATTTTCAAATTTTCCACTGCCCACGCCCACTGCTGTTTTCTCTCGTCCGGAGTCAGCGGACGAGCTTTTCCGCAGGCGGAATACATCGGGCCAACTACCACTTTCGTTCCAATCTTCACCGACAGATCCACCATATCTTTAATATACTGAACCCCATTTGCACGGTAATCGGCGTTTACGGACGACACGTCCCGGGTATCGCCGAAAGCTCCGCACATCGTCGGCGTTTCGATACCTGTTTTTTCTTTTGCTGCGTTAATTGCGTCTGCATCCAGCGTAGCAAAATCTTCCGCCGCAATTTCATAAATATCGCAGCCGTATTTTTTTGCTTTTTCAAACTGTCCCAACGCATCGCAAAACGGTGACTGCCATGCCAGCGAACTCATACCAAATTTCATTTTAAAACCTCCAATACTTTATTCTTAATTTTTAAAAAATGTACTCTCGAAATCTCTTTGTTCCTGTTCACGCGGCCCGCATCAAAAACCTCTGTCCGGACCAAACCGGCGCAAAGCAAAATTCGGGAGTACATTTAAGGAAAAAGAGGGGTGGGAATAAGATCCCTTTCAAGCCCCCCTTTATCGCTTTCCCTACTTGTAAGTGAAACCTAAATTATCAGAATCATTTTGTTTTCTCATTCAAATGAATTAATTAAAAGTAATAATTTCTTCTGCTGATTTGAATGTTCCTTCATCTGTAATGTCAAAGTTGAACTCACCGTTATTCCGCATTTCAATATACTTCTCAGCATCGTACGGAATTAACGTAAGGTCTTTTACATTGCCTGCGTTGAACGGAAGCAGGGACGGACATACATATTTTCTGTATGTTTCGCCTTTCATACAAGCTACCACCTGCTGATACAGTAAATCAGCTTCCAATGTAGGAGTCTGGTTTACGTCCATGGTTTCTTTGCCTTCTTCTACCCATGCCCATGATTTTTCTTTACCATTGGAAGATCCTAACCAATAATCGCCAGGGTTTAATCCTGCTTCTTCCAAAGCCTGGATTGCGCCGTCCATCATTTCGTCGTTCTGTACATACAGGCCGTCAAATCCGTCTGCACCAAAAGCAGTGATTGCGTCAGCTACTACTTTTTTCGCCGGATCTGCCATCCAGTCACCGGATGCCCACTGAACGATTTCAAGGTCAGCGCCGCCTTTTGTTTTATTGATTGCTACGTCTTCATAAGTACCGCCGATATCTTTACCGGCATCTTCATAAGCTTTCAGGAAACCTAAGGACTGTGCTGCTGCTGTACCCTGTCCTAATTTACCTTCTACCATAACCAGTTTCGTTACGCCTTTGCCGTCATTCCATGTTAAAGCGTCTTCGCCGCCCAGTACGCCGGCTTCTACAAAGTCATATCCTGCGTATCCTGCCAGGTCTCCTCCTGCCGGAACGGAAGGTGCATGTGTCAGTGAGAAGTATGGGATACCTGCATCGTTTGCTTTCGTAATACACTCAGCGGTAATTTCCGGTGAGTTCTGAACAACGATAATTGCGTCTACCCCTGCCGTAATAAAGTCTTCTACTGCAGCAAGCTGCTCGGAAGAAGTACCCTGTCCGACTTTGTCAATAATTTCCCAGCTTGAAGTTTCTTCGTTCTGTGCAACCAGTTTTTCAAACACTTCATAGCCGGCTTTGTAATAATCGTCTGCCGCATCTTTGTAGTATCCGATTGTTTTACCGGAAATATCCGCTCCTGAAGAACCGCTGTCGGATGCTGCCGGCTCACTTGTGGATGCGCCGCCGCCCTGAGCGTCGCTTTCCGTTTCCGCCGGCGCTGTAGAAACATCATTTCCGCCGTCTGCAGGAGCCGCTGCCTCTTCCTGTTTGTTGCCGCATGCGCCAAGAGCCAGTACCATTGCTGCACACATCATCACACTTAAAACTTTCTTTTTCATTCACTAATCCTCCTTTTTTTCACTTACAAGACTAAAGTCTATCATTAACGGGAATCATCCCCATTAACAATCCATAAACCGATTATTCGTTTTCTCCCTGTTCGTTTAACGCTTCCGCTTTCTGACGGCGCAGCGTATTCCTTGCTGTAATCAGGGCGGAAACCGCGCCGATCGCTACTGCCGCGATAATAATCGCGCCTTTTGCAACATACTGCCATTCCGACTGCAGTTTCAGGACGTTCATCGCATTTGTAATCGCACCCAGTAAGATTACGCCGAGCAAAGTGCCGAGTCCGTTTCCTTTTCCGCCGGACATGGCAACGCCGCCAATAACAACCGCTGCGATAACGTCTATTTCCAGGCTGGCGCCGTTCGTGATAATCGCCGTTCCCACACGGGATAAGAGCAATATGGAACCCAATCCAACCAGCGCACCGTTAATCACATAAGTAGAAAACTTCACCATTGTAACGTTAATTCCGGAAAGGAACGCCGCCGACGGATTTGCGCCTACCGCGTAAATCTGACGTCCGTATTTTGTATACTTTAACATCAGCCAGATCACCACCGCTACTACCAAAAAGATTACCACATAAACCGGAAATGAAAGCGTCAGGCCGCTTGCTGTTTTCGCATCGCCAATCAGGCTTGTTTTAAATGCGGCAAACTGTCCCTGGGTCACAATTTCCCTGGATTTACAAATCAGCAGCGCAACACCCTGGAAGCAAATACTGCCGCCAAGAGTAATAATAAACGGCTCTACTTTCAATTTTGCAATAATCCATCCCATCAAAGCTTCAAGGCCGACGCAGACTGCAATTGCCGCCAGAATCGCCGCTACTACCGGCGCCCCTCCGTCTACCACGACTTTTGCCGCCAGGATTCCTCCCAGAGAGTTCAGATAACCTACAGAAAGGTCGATACCGCCTGCGATCATGACGAGCGTCATACCCGCCGCCATAATTCCGACTACGGAGTTCTGCATTAAAATATTCAGCCAGTTTGTAATCGTAAAAAATTTAAACTGTCCGCCGATCAGTTCCGCAACAAACATAGCAGCAAGAAACCCGACTAAAATAACAATAACCGTTGCAATATCGCTTTTTTTCAGAAAAGAAAACTTTTTCGTTTTCGTACCCCCCACTCATATTTTCTTACCTCCTATCGAAAGCGTCAGGATATTTTCTTCCGACACTTCCTCTCTGTCCAGTGTTCCGGCTACGCTTCCTTCTTTCATGACAATTACGCGGTCGCTCATCGAAATCACTTCCGGCGTATCGGACGATACCATAATAATGGCTTTTCCCTCTTTTAACAGATTCATCATAATCTGGTAAATTTCCTGTTTTGCCCCTACGTCGATTCCGCGTGTCGGTTCGTCGAAAATAAAAATATCTCCGTTTGTCAGAAACCATTTTGCCAGAACGACTTTCTGCTGGTTTCCTCCCGACAGGTTTCCTACCAAGGGGCTGTTGCAAAAGTAGATGAATCATCTACTGGAGCAACGGCTTCTTTTTTCTATCTAAAAATAAAAAGCAGGTTCCGAAGAACCTGCCATCCAT
>JAAWJJ010000018.1 GCA_022796875.1 Eubacterium sp.
GAAAAGATCCACAAATCAAGGGATTCTTTCCAGATTTTTCTATATATAGAGCAAGAGTATCGCTCAACCATCTCATTTGATGATTTTGCGACACCCTCAAATTCATTTTGCTTTCTAAAATTTCCGATTTCTGATTTTTCAAATTTGGGGGAATTTGGGGGTAAGGTTCTTCCCCCAAATTATTAAACCCGAAACTATCCATATCCACTTCAACAATCTTATTTTACTTTTTGAGATAATTTCTTATTTCTTCAAAAGAATGTTCCTTATGCCCTCTCCTATTCCAAAATATAACTTTTCGAATATTCTCTCTCGTTACTGGCAATTCAGCTTTTCGGATGTAATTTTCCACTCTGCCACTCATTTCTTTCCCCTGCTCCAATGCATCCTGCACAATCCGGTAAAGATAATCTGGTTTTCTCAAATCTCCTAAATCATGAAATATGGCATTCGCAGCTACCAAGGCCGAGCGCATATAAGAGGCATTATCCTTAAACAAATCACTCTCAATATAAATTCCCTGTGCCTCAATGAACATACAACAAAATGTAACAATTGTTCTGGTATTTCCCTCCCGATACGGATGAACTTTCCAGAGTTTTGCCATATAATTACTAAATGTTCTTACTACATTTTCAAAAGACGCAGTTTGCCAATCAAAAGCATTCATCTCACTCAAAACATATTTTGCATCTTTCGCAATATCAAAACAATCTGAATATTCAATTGAAATCTCTCCTAAAACAGTTTCTGCTTTCTCTATATTGATAACTCTGGGCTTTCCTGCCCATTCATAAATATCTTGAAAAATATGATAGTGCATATTGCAAAGAGTTCCAAAATCATAAGCCATTTCAATATCATCCACAACTATTTCCGAAAGACGGAAAGAACAATAGTCTGCTTCCATATTTCTCAACATATCCACATCATGAATATCAGCCAAATTCCTTAATACTTCTGAATCTGGGTACAAATAAGGATCTCTCATAACCTATCCTCACTGTTTCATTTTGTACTTACGATCAAGAGCCTTTTTTAATTCATCCATAGTAATCTCTCCCTTTTTTTCCCGTTCTATTAATTCTTTCATCTCCAGAGTTGGTTCTAGTCCATCAACCTTAATCATACCCAAAGAATACTCCCATTTTTTTTCCGCCTCAACTAACATAAAATATCACTCCTTTTACATATCTCTTATTTGATATTACACAAAATAAACAGTCATTCCATCAATCTAAAAATTCTTCATCTGACATTAATAAACCGGCATAATATCTAAATGAAAATTCAACAGAATTTTGCAAATCATCTTGTATTTGCTGCACAACATGCTTATCCAGATCAATACCCTCCTGTGCATAATATCCATACATCGTAGTATAAATCATCAATGAATGTGAATACACAGATGTTATGTACCGGTTTCTCACGCGTTCGATATCTACCCCTTTTTTATTGATAAGCTTCTTCACTAAATTAGAATCCATATTTATTAGAATCGTGTCTACAGATCCATCAGAAGCAATCACCATATTTACAATGGATTCTTCATTCATCTTCCGATCTTTCCATGTCAATTCTTCTTTTGATGGATTCTCTTTCACCACTCGAATTAATTGAGGAAGTATCAATTCAGGTTGTTCAATCGTTTTCTTTTTTGCTTCTTTTAATTTATTATCTTCCTGCTCCACCCTGATAAAAACAACAACTTCATATTCTCCAACCGATGAAATCATTTTTATTGATAACGGTATTCGTTCCCCAACTTCCGCACTTTCTTTTGGTTCTACGATAACCCGGATCTCACCATCATATGGCCCAGCTATTTGTACTTTCAGTTTTTGTGCATCCTGATTTGGTAAAATAAAATGATCTCCTTTTCCATCACGATCTCCATAATCTAACGTTGTTATTTCAATAGATCCATTATCACTGGAACGCGTCAAAAAGTCATTCTCTACATCAGTTTCTAAAATAATACGTCCTTTCCCACCTTTTTTAATTGCTTTTATATATTCTTTGGAATCTGCATCAAACCCTTTTACTTTAAAAATAGATGGATAACGCTGCAACTTTTTTTCTGCCTTTTGTTTATTATTATTTCGGTCATTACTTTGTTTTCTTTCCGCAGATGCCTTTTTATTGTAAAACGAAAATGAACCGTTATTTCCAGACAATATTTTCCTGACATCAGGATTGGATTTAAAGCGTGAAAAATAGGTTTCTATCATATCTTTATCCTTCTTTGACTCCTTAAATGTTTTACCTTTATATTCCTGATCTTTCTGGCTTATATCGGAATCATTTTTTAACAGCGAAATAATGTCGTCCCTCAATTCATTATAATATCTTCCCTTTTTCAGACGGTCACGGGACGCCATAAATAATTCCTGCCGGGCAGTCGTTCCTATCTGAGAACAATCCACAGCGACAAGCATATAATCTCTTAAATTACGGTATCCTATTTCCTGTGATATAAAAGTTCTTGGTTCCACCCCTTGTGTCTGGCCATTTAAAATATAAATAACCGATTTCTTATCAATAAATTCATCATTTGACGTTCCTTGTTTGAAAATATAAACCATAACAGGAACCTTGCTGCCAAAGAGCATTAACATCAGCGACTTCTTAAATTCAATTTTTTCCCTTCCATCCAAAGCCAACCTTGTACGGTTTCCAAGCATTGGCTTTGTCGGTGTATTCCCCCGATAACTTCTTGTTTCATATATAAGGACAGGAATTGCCGACACAAAAAGCAATGGGTTTAATTTACGCCAAAGTTCCATTGTTGCCATAGATGGTCTTGTCAACTGGTAGGAAAACATTTTTACAACAGTTCCTGAAACAAAAGGCATATTATTATTTAGTCCCAAATCCAGTTTATCCAGCTTTATACTTGGTATTTCATTATTAATTACAAGATATTCGTACCACGTTAATTTAACTTCCCGTTCTTCTTGTTGTGTAAGTATATGCCGCCGCACAAGCGTAAAACCAATCTGTCCATCACTGTCCTTCAATTCCGGACTGCGCCTAGAAATTATCATTTGGTAGCGATGCACTTCCCCACAAAAAACAACTGCACCCGTTGCACCAAAATTATATTTCCCTTGTACAAAAGGAATATCATTTTTATTTCCGTGCGCAATAGACAGAAAAGTATTTGGAAAATCTGCCGGATTTTGCCCTTCCCCATTATCGAAAACAGCAACATTTGGCGTCTTTTTGTCCGAAGATAAAACAATTTGGAGATTTTGTGCCACTTCATTCCTTTCAGATGCAGTGACATTTTCCCACCTTCCATCTTTGACACCCCAAAAATTTTCTACTGCCTGAAACATATCTTGTGGTACATCCGACATTTCTTTTTTCCTTGGATTAATTCCCCGGATTAAACATTGTTTCATCAAAATTGCATCAATCGAATTTGTTATTTTCTCGACCAACGCATTTTCCGGTGAAGATTGCTGGTTTTCAAAAGTGCCTGCATTGTTTTGATTTCCTCCATATGGATGCCAATTTTCCGAGTTGTTAAGACAATATTCTTCAACAACATTATAGACACTTTCGGAATTTTTAGCATTATATAAATCATACAATAGTTGTTGTAAATCCATATATTTTCTCCCATAAACAACGTATATCACATATATCAGTATCTTCTGTGTTCGTCCTATCTATAATAACTATTATACTTTATTTCCCCTCTCTCAACAATCCCTTTCTTAATCTCATTTTCATTCTCTTCATACAATACATAAAACCCCTGTAAATGGCATTTCCACACCATCTACAAGGGTTCTCATTCTTATCTCTATTCGCCTGATTTCGACAAATTTCTACTGATTCATCTGAGCTGCTACCTCAGCTGCAAAGTCTTCATTTTTCTTTTCCAGACCTTCGCCGGTTTCAAAACGGACAAATCTCTTTACCGTGATATCTGCGCCTGCTTCTTTGGATACAGCTTTCAGATACTGTCCTACAGACTGTTTTCCGTCTTCTGCTTTGACATAAACCTGATCTGTCAGACAAATTTCTTTTAATTCTTTGCTGATACGTCCATTTACAATACCTGCTATTACTTTTTCCGGTTTCTGTGACTCTTTCGGATCATTCTGAATCTGTGCCAGCAGAATTTCTTTTTCATGAGCAATATACTCTTCGCTTACCTCGCTCCTGTCAACATATTTAGGAGATAACGCTGCGATCTGCATCGCAATATTTGTCAAAGCTTCTTTCACCATATCGTTTATCACAGATGTTTCCGCTTCTACAATAACACCGATTCTTCCGCCGCCATGAACATAAGATACGACACAACCATTTTCTGCAACCACTTTTTCAAACCGCCTGATCGACAGATTCTCACCGATTGTAGCAACCTTTTCAACTAAAGCTTCTTTGACCGTTTTAGAACTGTCAACATTCCATGTTTCTGCCATAAACGCATCCATATCTGAAGCATCAGAATTTACAGCCTGCTCTGCAACATTTTTTACAAACTCCTGGAACGTTTCATTTTTAGCAACAAAATCTGTTTCAGAGTTTACTTCTACAACAGCAGCCGTTTTGTCATCTTTCATAACAACAGTACATAAACCTTCTGCTGCAACTCTTCCTGCTTTTTTCTCAGCTTTTGCCTGTCCGTTTTTTCTTAAGTACTCAACAGCAGCATCCATATCACCGTTCGTTTCATTTAATGCTTTTTTACAGTCCATCATTCCTGCGCCTGTCATTTCACGCAATTCTTTTACCTGTGCTGCGGTAATTGCCATTTTTCTTTCCTCCAAATCTTAATTCGAAAGACAGACAGTGAAACAATGCGCTGCCTGTCTATATAAATGTTTATAGTTCTTTCTCGTTTCTATTTTTTAAATTATGCTTCTAACTCATATTTCTACTTTTATTACTTTTTTGAAGCTTTGCCACAATTTACATTTCTGCTTCTACTGCCTCTTCTGCAGCTTTGTCACAATTTACGCTTCTGCTTCTACTGCCTCTTCTGCAGCTTCTTCTTCCGTTTCCACTTCTACCGTTCCCTGTTTTGCTTCAACAACAGCGTCTGCCATTTTAGACACAATTAACTTCACTGCACGGATGGCATCGTCATTTCCCGGAATCACATAATCCAACTCTTCCGGATTGCAGTTCGTATCTACTATACCGATCAACGGAATCCCTAAAATATGAGCTTCCTGAATACAAATTCTTTCTTTCTTCGGATCTACTACAAAAATCGCATCCGGAATCTTTTTCATTTCTTTAATTCCGCCCAGATTTCTTTCCAACTTTTCCTGTTCTTTTCTAAGAGCGATAACTTCTTTTTTTGGAAGAACATCAAAAGTACCGTCTTCTGCCATTATTTCAATTGCTTTCAATCTTTCAATACGGCTGCGGATCGTTTTGAAATTTGTAAGCATACCGCCTAACCATCTTTCATTTACATAAAACATACCGCAACGCTCTGCTTCTGCACGGATGGCATCCTGCGCCTGCTTCTTCGTACCAACAAAAAGAATCGTACCGCCTTCCGCTACAATATCCGATACGGCTCTGTATGCCTCTTCCACTTTACCTACAGATTTCTGTAAATCAATGATATAAATACCATTTCTTTCTGTGTAAATGTACGGAGCCATTTTAGGATTCCATCTTCTTGTCTGATGTCCGAAATGTACACCCGCTTCTAATAACTGTTTCATTGAAATAACACTCATGCTTCTTTCCTCCATTTGGTTTTCTTCTTCCATATACTTCCTGATCCGGCAACCTGACGGCACCAGCCGGATGATCTGCATATGTGAATAATAATAAATAAACAACAAAAGAAAGTATAGCATAGTAAAAAATAAAATGCAATACTTTCTCCAGATTTCGCATTCTGTTTACAACCACGTTAGTTACAGTTCACACCCACGTTATGGCTGCACCGGCTGCGTACTTTGCGGCTGTCCCTGATTTTCCTCTTTTGTTGTCAGGATTACCGCAATTTCGTCCCAAGTCGAACCGACAGGAATCTGAAATGTCCCGGGTTGAATAAAATTATCATAATCCGTTTCCTGAAGCCACTTATTAAAACTCTCTGCATCATCAATCAGACCGGATGTTTGTAAATTCTGCGAAATTTTATCGGAATATTCTCCGCCGGAAACTATAAATGTCACATATTGACCTGCCTGGCTGGCATCAGCATTACTGTCGTCATTTGTATTACTTTTAACTTCTGCAGCGTTTTCGGCATCCGATCCATCGTTGCCGGCTGCATTGTTGCCGGCATCCGTATTATTGTCACCTGGTTTATCTTTGTTACCGGCGTCATTCTGATCGGCATCCGTACCACCATCATCCGCGGCGTTTTCTTTTTCTTCCGCCTGCTGCTTATCACGTAAATCTGCAACCGCGCCATTTTCGGGTATAACCATACCAAGTTCCTGCGCGCGCTCTATCACCTGTTGATCGCTCATCTCGCTGCCGTGAATCCGAAAAGCAATGATCATAATGACCACCGCAATAATAATACCGATTCCAAGGCCCCGTAAATAATATTTTAGCTTCAATCTATGATTCCCCTTTAAACAAACCGATTACTAATTTTACTTCGCCTACGCCCAATCCAAGTTGTTTGGCAATGTCTGTTTCCGATAAACCATCCCGATATAAGTTTAATATCTGCCCGTTATGATTGGACCCGTTCTGCATGTTCTGCGTATCCTGGACAGTTTGTGCCGCGCTTACTGCAGACGGCGCTTTTACGGCGGTTTTCTGTTGTAATTCCTGCATCATTGCCGCTGTCCTGGATACGGCGGCATTTCCTGAGGCTGCAGCCGCAGCGGCGTTCCCGGTTTGTGATGCAATCACACGCCCCTGCCTGGCAGCCGTAGTACTGCCCTGACTTCCTGGCACGACACGGATCGATTGCGCGGATGCAATATTGTTACCCTGCTGTGCCGCCCTGGAACCCTGATTTCCGGAAACCGTTGCAGACGGCTGCGCGGTACGGACTGCAGGCTGTTGAGCCGCAGTGCCGCTCTGTTTTCCGGAAGACGGCTGATTTGTCATTGCCGTTCCGGTGCCGCTCCGGTTTCCAGAAGACGGCCGATTGGATGATACTGTTCCGGCAGAGTTCTGCGGCACGGATACGTTTTGATTCTGGACGACTGTGCCGGTTTTCGGCTGCACCACTTCCTGCGGAATACCGTTTATGCCTTTTGCACTGTTCGCGGCTAATGCGGAATGTGCTCTGATCACTTCCTGCATCACATCTCCGGAAGCAGCGGAACCGGCTTGTCCGGCCAAATTCTGTTTTTCTTTTGTATTTTTCTGTGCCAGAAAATCAGTGGCGCGCAAACTGCTTGCAAATTCCGTTAATTCCGTATGTTTATCATTCAGCATGCTGTACAAAAACATGACTTCGTTATGATTCCTGTTGATATTATCCAAAACGGTATCCGAATATTCACTGATCGCCATGATCTTGGCATTTGTTTCTTTATCCAGAGCTACCTCCACTTTTTCCATAGAGGTATCAATAATAGAATCAAGCCTGTTATCTACATCTACCGAAGCCCGATTCAGTTCGTTTTCAATAATCTTTTTTAATTCGTCTTTGCTTAAACTCCCCAGATATTCCAATTCCTTTGGTGTAAGCTTCTCCGTTACCCGAAAACTGATCAGCATAAAAACAACGCCCAAAACAATCAAAATAAGCTCTATTATAACCATTTGTTTCTCCTAAATTTTTACATCAAAAGAATACCTCTGATTTTTTGCTGTTACTTTATCATCCTTTTGCTGCTGCTTCTTTCTGTTTTGCTTTTTCCCGCTATAAGAATTTTTTCCTTTTTCTTTTGCATCATACCTGGTTTCTTCTTTTTCCGATTCATCCGTCTGGCGAACCCGCTGAAGCTGGGTCTGTGCATTTTTTTCGATCTGTACTTCGATATTCTGCTGGCTTACTACCGGTTTATCGTTTTCCTGCTGCTGATTTTTACTGACATCATGTGTATTCTGTATCATTCCATTAAAATCAACTGGCCGAATTGACATAGCTATCACCCCTGATTATGTAAGATTCCCATATAACTCCCCATCTTCTTTTTCATTTTTCCCAATGCTTTTGTATGAAGCTGAGAAATTCTGGACTCTGACACTTCTAAAACTTTACTGATTTCTTTTAAATTCAAATCCTCATAATAATAAAGCAAAATTACTTTCTGCTCTTTCTCCGTCAGTCCTTCTAAAGCTTCCTCCAGTTTCTGCTTTAACTCCTCTTTTGCAACCACTTCTTCCGGCTGGTCAAAATGAGAATTTCGGTGTGAATCCATCACCGGCTCCGCACCCTGTTCCATATACTCGTTCAGGGAAACCACATTTGTGGACTTTAACTGCATTTCCCATTCCAACAGTTCTTTATCCGTGATCCCGAGTTCTTCTGCCACTTCGCCGTCAGTTGCATTTCTGCCGCTTCTGCTCTCTACGGCTTTAATGGCCTCATCAATTTTTTTCTGTTTCTGGCGGACGGTTCTTGGAATCCAGTCCATTTTCCGGATCTGATCTAAAATTGCGCCGCGGATCCTTAAGCTGGCATAGGTTTCAAACTTCACTTCTTTATCCATATTGAATTTGTCAATTGCATCAATCAAACCAAATATGCCGTAGCTAACCAAATCTTCATATTCCACATTGTAACCTAAATACATGCTAAGCCTTCCTGCTACAAGCCGGACTAAAGGCGCATATTCAATAATAATCTGCTCCCGCAAATCGGATGAGGGATTTTTCTGGTAATTATCCCACAATTTTTCCTTATCCACTGCTTTCATTAAATATCCTCTCAATCCATTTGATCATAACAACAGAAAGTTCTCCCCGCTTGCGCTTATCAGATCACTCTTCGTCTTCGGAATGCGTTTGCTCCGAAGCTTTGTCTGCATCCTGTTTCGTATCCGCATCTTCTGATTCGTTACCTGAACTCTCTTCCAGGCTTTCCTCTTTCGTTTTCTCAGACTCTTCTGCCTCAGGATCCAGAATATTTACAAAGAACTTATTCACTACAATACGTATAATATGCCCCAAAATATAAAAGGCTATCAGTGTAATAATTAATGCCGTCAGCATACTGCGCATTGGCACTCCCCTGATCAGGGACGCAGCACAGGAAACGCTTCCGCCGATCAGCATGATAATAACCGGTATTTGCCTGGTACCCATCTGTAACTCCTTAATTTAAATTGTTTTTACTGGCTTTCCTACGGATTTAATCAGAAAATCTCCTGTTTCGCAATGCAATTCCACGGTCCGTCCGTAATTTAACCCGGTATCCTGCGCTACCAGCCGGATTCCAAGCTGCTTTAGCTTTGCCTTACTGGCAAGTGCATTTCTTTCCCCGACATTTCCAACCGAACTGGTGACATTCGTTTCAAACATTTTAGCGCCACCCGCTATTTTTGCAACCATACGCCTCCTGTTCGCCCCGGCCACAATCATTCGTTTCACAAGTTCCTCTATTCCTGTATCTGCAAATTTTGCAATATTGGTATTATTTTTTATCTGCGTACTGTCAGGCAGCATAATATGAGCCAATCCCCCTATCTTGGTTACAGGGTCATATATTGCAATACCTATACACGAACCCAGCCCCAATGTCGTAATGGCATCAGGCGCTTTGCAAATATTCAAATCTGCCATACCAACTTTTATCATCTTGCCCATTTCAACTTTTCGCTCCTTATACCGTAATACCTAATGCTTTCATAATAATAGAATAGGAATCCATATCCGGAAGCAGAATAAAAAATCCTTCAATTTGCATTTCATCCCCAAATTCGGTCTGAATCAGCAAAGCACTGTCCCCATACTGTCCGAACTGAATCGCCGGAACGCTTAAAATCGAAGCTTCCATATCCACTGCGATACTCGGAACAGACGGAGAGATCGTAAGTCCAGTCAATCCGGCGAGCGCAGAAAGATAGGAACCGGCAATAATATTCCCGATTTCCTGCAATGCGGACAGATCCATATCGCTGAAAGGCTCTCTGTACGAAATATCCCTGCCCATAAGTTTGTTTACAAGATAATATGCCGATTCCATTGTCATCAAAAACATCATGCTTCCGGAGATATCATTTGTCACTTCGAGGAACACGCCTACGATCACTTCGTCTTCCGGGCCGATGGCCGTTGACAATTCCTGGAAATCCAGCAAACGTACCTGCGGTACCTCCATATTCAAACGCAGATTCAACATATTGGAAATTGCTGTCGTAGCATTTCCGGCGCCGATATTCCCGATTTCCCGCAATACGTCAAAATACATTTCATTCATCTGATCAAAATTTTCCATTACGCCCCCTCCTTAAAATCCTGTCTCGAAAAACTTTTCGGTGAAAAACTTCCTGCTCAAAAGTTTCCTGACGAAAGCGTGAACTCTTTCTTCTCGCTTACGCTCATTATAGAATCTCTTCTTCAATAATGCTGCCAATCTCCAGCAATGATATTAACTGATCGTTGCTTTTTCCGATCCCGTTAATAAAATTGCTTTTTTCTTCTTTCATATCCTGGACGTTTCTGTCAATCTCATTTGCCGAAAGGCGTACTACTTCTTTTACTTCATCGACAATAATGCCCACCGCACCCTGCTCCTCGATCTTTAAAATAATGATCCTGGAAAGGGATGTGATCTCGTCATCCTCAAGCCCCATACGTAACCGGATGCTCATAACCGGTACGATTTCACCGCGGAGGTTGATGATTCCTTTAAAATACATCTGGGCACTCGGTACACGCGTAATATTCTGCATGATAACGATATTGTCAATATAACTGATATCGATCCCATACTGTTCGCTGCCGATCTTTACAACAATATATTGTTTGGATTCTCTTTCCATAGTATCTAAACTTTCCGTCATTTCCGTTCACCTCCGTTACATTAGTGTATTGACATCCAGAATCAGAGCCACTTCACCGTCGCCCAGAATCGTAGCACCGCTAATCACTTTATTTCCTTTGATATATTTACCGAGTGACTTAATAACGATTTCCTGCTGGCCGAACAGCTTATCTACGATAATGCCTGCCTGTTTATCGCCTTTTCGTACGATAACCACAATCAGGGAATCTTTTTCCTCTTCTTCCGATCCCATATCCAACATGTGGTCCAGGCGAACCAACGGAATTACCGCGCCGCGCATATGTATCACTTCTTTTGCCTGGACATAACGGATCTCGTCCACATTTATATTTTCGATGGACTGAATCGAGCCTAATGCAATCGCATATTTTTCTTCATGTATTTCCACCATCAGCGCCTGGATGATTGCTAAAGTAAGCGGCAGCCTGACAGTAAATTTGGAACCGACACCCAGGGAACTTTTCACTTCCACATCTCCGCCTAACGCTTCAATGTTGGATTTTACCACGTCAAGGCCAACCCCGCGTCCGGAAATATCCGTAATCTCTTTTGCCATCGAAAAACTAGGCATAAATAAGAGGTCGATAATCTCTTTCTGCGACAGGCTGTCTGCCTGTTCCTGGGTAAACATTCCTCTTTCTATTGCTTTTTGTTTTACGCGTTCCGTATCAATGCCGTTTCCGTCGTCCCCGACTTCAATAATGACGTTATTTCCTTCCTGGAATGCATTGAGGAAAATGGTGCCGACTTCCGGTTTTCCGCGCTCTGCACGCAGTTCCGTGCTTTCCAGGCCATGGTCTGCGGAATTACGGAGCAGATGCTGCAGCGGATCTCCGATCTGATCCACAACGGTACGATCCAGTTCCGTATCTTCACCGGTCATCTGCAGTTCCATCTTCTTATTCAAAGTCTTCGACAGATCGCGGATCATACGAGGGAATTTATTCACGACGCTCTCAATCGGCACCATACGAACTTTCATAACGGATTCATGCAGATTGGTTGTAATTCTTTCCAGATACTCAATCTGCTCATGGAACAGCTGCGACTCAAAATTACCGTCATCTGACGTACTGATTGATACAATCGAGTTTTTTGCAATAATCAACTCGCTGACCTGATTCATCAAAGCATCCAGTTTTTCGATATCCACACGGATCGTACGGTTTGTAACCGGTTTTCCCGCGCCTTTTTTCGCAGGCTGTTTTGCCGCAACCTGTTTTTTCGGAGCCTCCGGCGCTTTAGCCGCTTTTGCGGTTTCCGGCGCTTTGGCAATCTGCGTCTGCTCTGCCGCCGGTTCCTCCGTCCCGATATGGAAAACATCCGCGATGACGTCTTCTATTTCAGATACGGCTTTTGCCGCGCTTAATACCGGTTCCAGATCCTGGTCTGTTGACAGGCAGAACGTAAAATCGCTTTCAAATTTTTCGTCTTCAATATCGTTCGGACCCGGACGGTAGATGAGAATTTCACCAAACTCTTCCACTGCCTTAAATACCAGAAAAGCCCTCGCAGCTTTTAACAGGCATCCGTCCTGAACATAAGTCGTAAATCCATATACATTCAGTCCTTTTTCCTGTGCGGTCAAAACAGCATGCTTTTCGTCTTCATTCAGCTCCAGATTCACGAACTTTTTTACAAATTTATTTCCGTCCTCCGCATTTTCCAAATTTGCAGCTTCCTGCTTCGGCGCTTCCGGTACCGGCTGTCCCAGCCCTTCCGCCAGAATACGGTTTAACTCCTGAATAATGGCCTCGTTATCATCCGTGCCTTCATCGGAAGTTTCTTTTACGTTATCCAGATAACCTTCAATTGCATCCAGACACTGAAACAGGATATCAATCAATTCACTTGTGACTTTCATCTTGTCACTGCGAACTTCCTGGAACACGTTTTCCATATCATGCGTCAGGCGCTGCATTCTCTTAAATCCCATAGTACCGGCCATTCCTTTCAAGGAATGGGCCGCACGGAAAATTTCATTGATCGTATCTTTATTATCCGGCTCTTTTTCCAGCGTCATGATACAATCGCTTAAATCCTGCAAATGTCCATTTGTTTCATCAATAAAAATCTCAAGATATTGACTAACATCCATACTATTTTACCCCCACGTGTTTAATAATCGTCTGAGCAACTTCTGTAAGAGGAACGACCTCGTTTACCAATCCGGTTTCGGCTATCGCTTTCGGCATGCCGTATACAACGCAGCTTTCGGCATCCTGCGAAATAATATGCAGCTTTTTCTTTTTCTTCAGGGAAACAATGCCGTCTGTCCCGTCTGCACCCATTCCCGTCAATACCACGCATGTAATCTCATCAAAAGTGCTGTTCCTTAAAGATTCATAAGTCAGGTTGGCATACGGCTTCAATCCGCCGACAGGAGGTGAATTGTCAAGATGTACTTTATGCGTACCGTCCGGACAAGGCACAATCTCCATATGTTTCCCTCCCTGCGCGACCAGCACCACGCCTTTTTGCAGAATATCGCCTTCCTTACATTCACGGACTTCCAGTTCGCTGATCTGGTTCAAACGGTCCGCCATTGTTTTTGTAAATCCGATCGGCATATGCTGCACTAATATCATCGGTGCATCCATGTTTTTCGGTAAAAACGGGATCACGCTCTGTAAAGATTTCGGTCCTCCAGTAGAACATGCCAACGCTACTAATTTTTTCCCTCCACGGGATGACGGATAAACTGCCGCGGAACGCGTAGATTTGCTGAAAAGCTGTTTTGGCTTTGGCGGAGGCGTAAAAAGACTGGAAGTATTTCCGGTCTTCAACACAGCCTTTAAAATCGCCAGCAGATTACTTCTAAATTCTTCTCCGTTCGCCTGTACGATATTACTCGGCTTTGTTACAAAATCCACCGCGCCCAACTCCATCGCGCGAATCGTTACTTCCGCATCTTTCGTGGTAAGCGTACTTACCATAATCACAGTGGCGCGAATCCGCTCTTTCTGAAGCCGTTCCAGAAGCTCAAGGCCATTCATACGCGGCATATTGACGTCAAGGACAATGCCCGCATATTTTTTTGCCTTGATCTTTTCATAAGCATCTAATCCGTCTCTGGCTACGTCTGTTGCTTCAAATACGTTGTCTGTATTGATTATATCACAGATAACCCTCCTCATGAGTGCAGAGTCATCAACCACCAAAATATTTTTTTTCACTGTGCTCACCCCTTTTTCCATAACTGCCTGCGTTCTTCATTAAATATGTATTTTATAATCTGCTCCTGCTTACTCTCACTTAAAGATAAAAACTGAACACGGGTCACAAACTTTGCATTCACTCCTTCAATCGGGGAAGATTCTATCACTTCCCCCAATACATGATATGATTCCCGCTCACCTGCCGGTCCCAGTAAAAAATCAAGCAATACCCTCTGTCCCTTTTCCAGCCTGGACGATGTCAGAAGTTTCATGCCGCCTCCGCTGATATTGATGGTGGATGCCTGATAAATTTCCACCGATTCCGTCGCTTCCTGATATCTGGTCGCCAGAAAACCATCCTGGGAACCGGTATCTTCTTCCGACTGTTCTGTCAGGGAATAACTGACGTCGATCATTTTATCCAGCCGGTAATACTGGCGTCTCTGATACTTTTCCAGCTTGTTCCGGATCAACCCCTGCAAAACAGGCATATTTCCGTCTTTCACGATCGACGTCACTTCCATATGGCCTTTATACACGGCGCTGTTTGTATAAAAAAGAGCTTCCAGCATTGCTCCGGCCGGAAATCGGATCATTTCTCCTCCGAGCATCGGGATTGCCATCTGGATACGGCCGTTATCGTTAAGATCATAAATCTGGCTTTTAAAAACAAGGATCTCTTCCTGGGATTCTTTCTCCTGATTTGCCTCGATCTGGCTTAAAAGCCGGAGATCTACTTTATTTCCCGGTTTCAATACTTTCACATTCATATTTTATATACCTCTGTCCCTGATTCTTGAAAAAAAATCTTTAAACATTTGCATAACGCCCTTTTTTCTGATATATGTATTACATTTTCCGGAAACCAGATTTTCTGCCAACATGGCAAACGCTTCGGAAGAGGCTGCTCCCGGATTATCGATAGAGATAGGGCACTGATGGCGGATCGCGCTCTCCATAGCGCTATCCCGCGGAATCATACCCACAAAATGCAGGTTTCCTTCCAAAAATTTATCTACCACGGCCTGAAGCTTATGGAATACTGCCTTTCCGTCCTCCTGGGAACAGACTTTATTTGCAACTACCTGGATCTGTGTCTGTTCTTTTTTGAAAGAAGGGTTAGCAAACAGTGCCTTGATCAGAGAGTATGCGTCTGTCAGAGAACTGGGATCCGGCGTCAAAACCAACAATACTTCCGGACTAGCGATCACAAAATCCAATACGGAATCCGCAATCCCGGCTCCGGTATCAATCAGGACAAAATCCGCCATCTCGTCCAAATTGGAAAGATTGTTTACAAAAAAAGTGATCTGGTCTTTATTCAGGTTGTTGAGGCCCGATATGCCGGAACCCGCAGAAATAAATTCAATCCCCCGCGGTCCTTTTGTAATAATATCCTGGATATTTCTTCCTTTGTAAATCATATCCCCGAGATTATATTTCGGTGAAGTTCCAAACATTACCTCAACGTTTGCAAGCCCGAAATCCGCATCAAAAACAATCGCCCTTTTCCCCATACGCTGTAACTGGACCGCAAGATTTACCGCAATATTTGATTTTCCAACGCCGCCTTTTCCGCTCGTAATCGTTATCACCCTGGCAACATGCTTTTTCTTCTGTTCTTTGCCCTTAATGATATTTCTCAGTTGTTGCGCCTGATCCATCTATTTTCCTCCCAACAAATGCTTCACAATGTATTGGGAATTAAAACTCTGGATATCTCCCGGAACATTCTGACCATTTGTAGTATATGCAATTTCCGTTCCCGTATATAATTTTAAATTCAACAAATTCCCATAACAGATCGTTTCATCCAGTTTAGTAAATATCAGTTTGTAATCGGAAATCTCTTTGTAAGCATCTGCAATCTCAAGTAAATCCTTATATTTTGTCGTTGCACTCAACAGTAAATACACTTCGCTTTCATATTCAGGATCCAGATTCTGAATCAGATTTTTCACATCTTCTTTCTGCTTCTGTACTTTATGTGAAAAACCGGTCGTATCCACCAAAATCACATCGTAATTCAGGGAATGTGCAACGGCGTCGTTCAAATCTTCTTTCGTATAAATAATCGTCATAGGGACATTTAAAATATTCGCATACGTCTTTAACTGCTCCGAAGCTGCTATTCTGTACGTATCTGCAGTAAAAAAAGCAATTTTTTTATTTTTTTCCACTTTCAGCCAGGAAGCAATCTTAGCAATCGTCGTTGTTTTCCCGACACCGGTCGGGCCAATAAAAAACAATACTTTCGGCGCCTTGCCTTCCAGATTCAGGCTCGCACTCTGGCCAAATTTTAATACCATTTTCTGGTAAACGTTGGACAGAATATAATCCATACTTGTGCTGCTGCGCATCACACTGTCAATTTCATCCAAAATCTGATTCGCGTACTTTTCGCTGACTTCATTTTCAATCATAATATTATAAATCATTTTGATAATACGCAGATTCTCTTTATTTTGTGCAGATATTTCACTGTTTTTACGGCTACTTTCTTCCCCGGCTGCTTTTTCATCCAGCATATTCTGCAGGCTCACGATCCTGTCTTCCACTGCTTTTACCCGGTCTTCCTCTTCTTTCAGAATCTGCTCTTTTTTGGAAGAGCGGCCTGTCTTTTCCCTGATATCTGATATTCTATTTCCGGCAGGCTCCTGTGTGTCAGGCTCTAACGCCTGTTGTGACTGTTTTTCCTTTAACGCCTGTTTTTCATTTAACGCCTGCTGTTCCTGCAGGATCGGCTGAATCTTTTTCATCGTATTTGCAATCAGTTCCGCCTGTTCCTGCGGACTTCCCTCCAACGGCGGTATTTTAATCTCTTCATCTGCCGCCATATTGATTTTTTCATGGACCAGCGGCTGGTTTTGCGCCGGTTTCGGAATCGCCGGTTCTTCCGGTTCGTCTTCTATGGCAGCCGTCACTTCAAACGACAGCTTCCCGAACATTCCCAGAAACCCTTTCTGTTTCACAGTCCGTACATTCATGATGACCGCATCCTGACCCAGTTCCTGTTTCGCTTTTTCAATTGCCTCTTCTTCCGTTTTACCGATAATCTTTTTTATCGTCATTATCCTGTCACCATCCCAACCGATTGCAATTCAACATTTGAATCAATCTCATTATATGATACAACTATTAAATCTTTAAAATACTCTTCTGTCAATTTTTTAAAGTACATCCTGACGATCGGCGAAGTAATGACGATCGGCATCTTTCCGATATTTTCCAGTTTTGTCACTTCTGTCTGCACAGAATCAATAATTCCCTTTGTTCTTTCCGGATCCAGCGTCAGGTACGCGCCCTGTTCTGTCTGCTTCACGGAACTCATAATATCCTGTTCTACTTTCGGATCCAGTGTTATGACGCTGGTCGTTTCATTGGCAGGAAAATACTTGCCCGAAATCGCCCGTTTTAAACTCTGGCGTACATACTCGGTCAAAACGTCCGTATCGCGGGTCGTTGCCGCATAATCTGCCAGCGTTTCAAAAACAGACAGAAGGTCGCGGATCGAAATTCCTTCCCGCAGCAGGTTCTGCAGTACTTTCTGCACTTCTCCCAGCCCTAATAACTTCGGTACCAGTTCTTCGACGAGAACCGGATTGGTTTCTTTCAGGTTGTCTACGAGGTTCTGGACATCCTGTCTTGTCAGAAGTTCCGCAATATGTTCGCGGATCACTTCCGTCAGGTGCGTGGCAATGATAGATGGCGGATCCACTACCGTATATCCGAGTGATTCCGCGCGTTCCCGCTGTGATTCCGTAATCCAGATCGCCGGAAGATGGAACGACGGCTCAAACGTCGGGATACCGGTAATCTCTTCCTCTACATATCCCGGATTCATCGCCATATAATGGTCGAATAAAATTTCACCCTCCGTCACCTGTATTCCTTTGATCTTTATAATATACTGGTTCGGATTCAGCTGAATATTATCCCGCAAACGGATAATCGGCACGACAGTTCCCAACTCCAAAGCAACCTGCCGACGTATCATAACGACACGGTCCAGTAAGTCGCCGCCCTGATTGACGTCGGCCAGCGGGATAATCCCGTATCCGAACTCCAGCTCAATCGGGTCGACCTGCAGCAGCGAAACAACATTTTCCGGTTTGCGGATCTCTTCCGCCTCGGTTTCCGCCGCCTCGGTTTCTTCTTCAATTGATTCGATGCCCAGGCTCTTTTCGATCTGCCTTCCACTGATAAAAAACAGTACCCCCAATCCGAGGAAAATATACCACTGGGCACGCAGCGGAGTGACGATACCGAGTCCGATAATTGTAGCCGCGACGATATATAACACTTTCGGCACTCCAAATAACTGTTTTACCAAAGCAGTGCTGAAATCGGCTTCTTTGGATCCCTTTGTAACCAGAATACCGGTAGACAGGGAGATCAGTAAGGACGGAATCTGCGATACCAGTCCGTCACCGATCGTCAATATGCCGTATTGGTTCAGCGCATCAGTAATTTCCACTCCCTGATAAATGACACCAGTAATAATACCGCCGACCAGATTGACAAAGGTAATGATAAGGCCGGCTGTCGCATCTCCTTTTACATACTTCGTGGCACCGTCCATCGCGCCGAAAAAGTTCGATTCCTGCTGAATCTTTTCCCTTCTGACCTTTGCCTCTTTATCCGTGATCGCTCCGGTATTCAGATCCGCATCAATCGCCATCTGTTTACCTGGCATCGCGTCCAGCGTAAAACGCGCCGTTACTTCAGCCACACGCTCGGAACCTTTATTAATAACTATAAACTGAATAATAATCAGAATAATAAACACGATTCCGCCGATAATCAGATTACCGCCGCCCACAAAATTACCAAAAGTCTGTACGACATTTCCCGGATTACCGGTCGTAAGAATCAGCCTCGTAGACGATACATTTAACGATATCCTGAAAATCGTCGTAAACAGCAGCAATGTCGGGAAAAATGACAGATCCAGCACCTCCTGTACGAACAGAGAGTTAAACAGGATAATCAGAGCAATAGAAATATTAAGTGCAAGCATCAAATCCAGCAGAAAAGACGGAATTGGAATAATGAAAAACAAAACCGCCGCCAATAAATACGCACCTATTGCAATATCCGTTTTCTTTACTCCGAACTGCATATCAGATTTCCCTCCTTTCTATATTTGTCTGCTTTCTATACTTTATTCTTCAATTGATAAACCATTGCCAGAATTTCCGCTACTGACTGATACAACTCAGGCGGAATCTCCTGCCCGATATCAACGTTTGCATACAACATCCGTGCCAACGGCTTATTTTCTACTATATCTATTTGATGTTCCTTAGCCAGTTCCCGGATCTTCATTGCGAGATAGTCTTCCCCTTTTGCAATGACGATCGGGGCCTTGCCGGACGATTCTTCATATTTTAATGCAACGGCCAGATGCGTCGGGTTCGTAATGATAACGTCCGCTCCCGGCAGGTCCTGCATCATCCTGCGCTGCGAAGCTTCCCGCATACGCTGCCTTTGTTTTCCTTTAATTTCCGGATTCCCTTCCGTATTTTTATACTCTTCCTTGACCTCCTGTTTTGTCATTTTCATATCGTCGTCAAACGTTTTCTTCTGATAAAACCAGTCCACAAACCCGATCACCAGATAGACAAGCGCGATCTTCAAACCAGTATTGATCACAATATTTCCGATCAGGATGATCGCCGCAAGCAGTTCCATATCATACAGGATAAAAATGCTGTTGATTTCCGTCCGGACGGACGAATATGCCACGACTGCGATCACCACAATCTTCATAATGGACTTTAACAGCTCAAACAGAGAGTTTTTGGAAAACATACGCTTAAACCCGTTGACCGGATTAAATTTATCCGGCTTGGGTTTTAACGGCTTTAACGTCACCTTAATTCCTTTGATCTGAATGATATTGATCAAAAAAGCAACCAGAAACCCTGCCACAAGAAACGGCGCCGCCACTTTTATCGTCTGCAAAAGCGACTGGCTCATCAGCTGCGAAGCCATTTTCGGCATCAGGCCGCTCCCGCTCTCCGTAATCACATCCGGAATCTTATTATAAAACAAATGAAAAGATTCCAGAAACCCGTTTGATATAAAAGACATGAAAAATTTCATGATAACAAACAATGCAATCAAATCCACTGCCGCGGATAATTCCCGGCTTTTTACCACCTTGCCGTCTTCCCGCGCTTCCCGCAGACGCTTGTCCGTTGCGGGTTCTGTCTTTTCCCCGCCGGGTCCGTCTTTGGCGAACCACTGCAGGTCATATTTTAATGTTACGTCAATACATTCCCTGTACAAATAAGACCACCATTCTCTTCATTGCCGTAAAAATGTAATCGGAAATATACGGCAGTAAAACAACCACTAACAGCATTGCTGCCAGGCCGACTAAAACTTTGATCTGAATACCGACGGCAAACATATTCATCTGCGGAGCCACTTTTGCCATAATACCAAGAACGCAGTTTAATATCATAATACAGGCAAACATAGGCAACGTAATCTGAAATGCAATACTGATCAGCTCCCCCGCAAAAGTAACCGCCGACTGCATCAGATGATTCCAGTCAAACACCTGCCCGTTGATCGGCACCAGTTCATAAGTCTGTACAAACGCCCGCACCAGATAACCTTCCAGTCCGGAAACCAGTAATAAAAGCAGTACAATATAATTGTAAAACTGCCCGCTGATTGTCACCTGGGAGCGTGACATCGGGTCATATTCCATCGCCATAGACAAACCGATGTTCATATCCATCATATTTCCTGCAAACAAAACAATAGAATTACACAAATTCGCCGCAAAACCAACCAGCAATCCTGTAATTCCCTCCTTGATTACGATGACAGAATATCCAAACATTCCCCCGTAATCCAACGTCCGTTCCGGCAGAACCGACACCAGTATCAGCGCCAGGAAAAAGGAAAATCCGGCCTTTACCCTGGCTGGAGTATTGTTCATTCCGAAAAACGGCGCAATATACACAAATGTTGAAACTCTTACCAGTATCAAAATAAAATATTGAATTGTATCCAGCGTAAAAGTAAAATCAACCATAATTATTATGAACTAAGATACAAGCTGAAATTCGACCACAATTCAGACATAAGATCCGTAATATTGTTCATCATCCAAGAAGCAAATAACATGATCCCCAGAAAAACGGCAATAATCTTCGGCACAAAAGTCAAAGTCTGTTCCTGAATGGAAGTTACTGTCTGAAAAATACTGATTACAAGCCCAACGACCAGTGATATAAGAAGGGGAGGCGCCGCCGTAATAATAATCGTATAGATCGCATCCCTCGCAATATCCAACACCTGTGCTTCCGTTATCACCTATTACCACCTCTTTTACTTTTCCTACGGAAAGGTCCTTGCAACGCTTTTCCTTTCCGCTAATAAAACGTCTTCACTACATTCCCAACGACCAGGTTCCAGCCGTCCGCCAGAACAAACAAAAGAATTTTGAACGGAATGGAAATCGTGGTCGGCGGCAGCATCATCATACCCATCGACATAAGCACCGATGCCACTACCATATCGATAATGATAAACGGGATATAAATGACAAATCCCATAATAAACGCCTGCCGCAGCTCTCCGATAATAAAACTCGGAATCAAAACAGTCATGGAAACCTCGTCCAGATTATTAATATCATATTCTACGTTTGCAATCTCGCAGAACATATCAAGATCTTTTACCTGAATTTCATTATACATAAATTCCCGGATCGGCTGCAGGCCGTATTGAAACGCCTCTTCCTGCGTAATCTGGCCGGCGTCGAGCGGTTTGATCGCTTCTTCGTTAATTCTCGAAAACACCGGCGACATAATAAATAACGTCAAAAACAAAGCTAACCCGATCAACACCTGGTTTGGCGGCGCAGTCTGCGTACCGATTGCTGTACGGACAAAATGTAATACAATAATAATACGGGTAAAAGATGTCAGCATTATCAAAATAGACGGCGCCAATGCCAGAATTGTCAAAAACAGTAAAATCCGGATTGCCCCCGACATATTCCCTGTATCATTATTGTAATTAATTGAAAATCCGTTATTAATATTTCCTGCCGTATTGCCCGTTCCATCCGAACGGTTTACGCCTGTTCCCTGCACTGCTTCCGTTAAAGCCCTCGCATCCGCCTCTGCCGCCGATACCGTCTGTCCGTGATAAAAACATAAGGTAAATACCAATACGACAATTGCCGCTGCAAAAGAAGCAGTGCAATAAAATTTCTTAAATTTCTTCATTCTTCCTTGCCTGTTTTCCAATGAACCGGTTTAACCGATCGCTTTTTTTACTTCTTCTAATAGAATTTCCGGTTTGAAAGGTTTTTCCAGGAAGCCACATGCGCCGGACATCACCGCTTCCATTTTCATATTTACAAAACCGCTTTTTGCACGCGCCAGATCTCCAGCATTATGATCAACCAGTTCTTCAGTAGTAATTCCATCCATTGGCGCCTGCGGCGATATCATAATTACTTTTATGCTTTGATCTTTTCTGATTTCTTTCAAAACCTCAATACCGTCCGTTTCTTTCAGATACATATCCAATAATACAAGATCCGGCCGAAGTTCGTTCGCCTTTTCGATCGCTTCCAGCCCATTCGCAGCCTCGCCTGCAATTTCATAGCCGTTTTTTGTTAAATGATTCCGGATAATTGTTCTTATAAAAGCCGCGTTATCACAGACCAGTATACGTTTTCCCATTGTGGATTCTCCTTTATCTGAATATTCTCAGCAACTATCGCTTCGGCAGCCGCTCTTTCACTTTCTGCAACACTTCATTGAGACTTTCACTGAATTGTTTTCCGCTTCCTCCGTCGGACAGCGCAAGCTTTCCGGCTTCTTCTTCGGAAAGTTCCGTAAGCAGCGTAATATTGTCTTTGGAGATACCAAGCACCAGATATTTATCCGTCACTTTCACAATCTGGATATATTTATTGTTGGCCACTTTCGCCATATCCAGAATCTGAATACTTCTATTTTGCTGCAGTCCTTTCTGATGGCCGGCAATAAACTTTGTCGTTAAATAAGTAACGGCAAGCACAAAAACAAATATAAGTAACACCTGGATCAACTGCAATGCAGATGATCCTGCTAAAAATAACCGCATATTAACCTACTACTTTTTTCACAGCTTCCAATACACGGTCCGCCTGGAACGGTTTTACGATAAAATCTTTTGCCCCGGACTGAATCGCTTCGATAACCATCGCCTGCTGGCCCATAGCGGAACACATAATAATATTGGCACTGGCGTCGGCTTCTTTGATCTTCTTCAATGCCTGAATCCCATCCATTTCTGGCATTGTAATATCCATCAGAACAAGATCCGGTTTTGTTTCGTTATATTTTTCTACGGCCTTAGCGCCATTTTCGGCTTCTCCTGCAACTTCATAACCATTTTTTGTTAAAATGTCCTTAATCATCATTCTCATAAAAGCTGCATCATCACATATTAATACACTTTTTGCCATTTTACTCTCTCCTCTTAAATTATGAATAAAATTATTTTATAAATCTCAGTACATTGTACTGCATTTATCAGTTCTTCACAATCTCGGTAATACGGATACCAAAACTTTCCTCAATAACTACAACTTCACCTTTTGCCATATACTTTCCGTTTACCAGAATATCAATCGGCTCCCCGGCTATTTTATCTAATTCTATGATCGTTCCCGGCGCAAAATCCAAAATATCCTGAATTGATTTCGTAGTACGCCCCAATTCCACCGTTACCTGCAAAGGTACGTCCATCAGCAAATTAATATTTTCCTTTTGCAGTATACCGGAAAAGTCGCCTTGGAATGCCTGAAACTGTGCCGGCTGAACACTGACCGGCTGCCCCATCATCGGTTGACCCATCATTGGCTGGCCTTGCATCGGCTGACCCATCATTGGCTGGCTCATCATCGGTTGACCCTGCATCGGCTGACCCTGCATCGGCTGACCCATCATCGACGGATCCACCGTCGGCTGGTTCTGCATCGGCACTGACTGAGCCGGCTGTTGTGCAGACGGCATCTGAGCGGCGGACGCCGCTTCTTCCGCTGACTGCACCGGTATCGACGCCTCCATATTTTTCATAAAACTGTCACACATCAGGTTTGCAAACGAATACGGATACATTTGCATAATCTCGCTGTCAACCAGATCACCGATTTTCAATTTAAACCGAATCCGCACAAATTTCCCGGCAAGGAACTCGTCAATCTGACTTTCATCTACGGTTTCCTGCAAATCCACAATATCCGAAGACGGCGGACTAATATCAATCGTCTTGTTCAACATGGAAGAAAGGGACGTAGCTGCGGAACCCATCATCTGATTCATCGCCTCGCTGATTGCGCTCAAATGCAGTTCTCCCAATTCACCCTCCAGGTTGGTTCCGTCGCCGCCCATCATCAGATCGGTAATAATCTTAACGTCGTTCTCTTTGAGGACAAGAATATTGCTCCCGTCCAATCCTACCGTATAAGCAATTCTGATAAAAACACATGGGCGTTCATACGAATCTACAATATCCGCCCACACGCTTTCGGTAACGATCGGTGTCGAAATCTCAACTTTCCGGTTTACCAGCGAAAACAAAGTTGTCGCCGCAGTCCCCATACTGATATTTGCCACTTCTCCAATCGCGTCTTTTTCCTTGTCAGACAAAACATCTCCGGTCTGATTTTCAGCCGCAGGATCTGCAGCCGATTCATCCGGGTTATTCAATAATGCATTTATTTCTTCCTGTGAAAGGACTCCATCCATTCTCTATTGCTCCTCTCTAATCACTGAAGTAATCCTCACCGCATAGTTTTCTCCTGAAGTACCAGGCAAGGCAGTGAATTTATTTATATTTCCAACGTAAACTTCAAGCTCATCACTCACTTTCGTTCCAAGCCGGATAATATCTCCCGGCTGCAAGGTCATAAAATCACTGACTGAAACAGAGCTTTTGCCTAAAACAGCTTTGATCGGCATCGGAGCTTTCCTTACCAGAGTTTCGAGCGTTTCTTTATACTCTTCATCCCCATGGTTTTGTAACGTCGTATACCAGAATTTCATATTCAGCTTATCTATGACGTCCTCTAACGTCATAAACGGAAGGCAGACATTCATCATGCCGTCCACATCGCCGATCTTGATTGCAATCGTAATAATGGCAATCATCTCACTTGGAGAAATCACCTGGGCAAACTGCGAATTTGTTTCAATCCGCTCCAGATGCGGATGAATCTCTTCTACCGTCTTCCATGGCTCGCGAAGCAGGTTGATACAAGTAACCATGACTCTCTCTATAATCAGCATTTCTATCTCCGAAAAATCACGGTTTTTATCTAATGCATCGCCCGCCCCGCCCAACATTCTGTCTATAATACAAAATCCGATGTTCGTTGCCAGTTCTACGATAATATTGCCTTTTAGCGGCTCCATATTCACAATTCCCAAAATCACCGGATTTGATAACGCATTGGAAAATTCGGAATAAGTAACCGCTTCCGAATTCATTACCTCCACCTGCACCGGTTTTCTCAAATATACCGGCAGATTCGTGGAAAGAAGTCTGCTGTAATGTTCAAAAATATTTTCCAGCGTACGCAGATGCTCTTTCGAAAACTTTGCAGGCCTGGCAAAATCATAATTCTTGATCTGTTTCTCGTCGTTATCTTTGACTTCATCCGCATCCAGTTCTCCGCTGCTTAAAGCCTGGAGCAGGCTGTCTATCTCGCTTTGGGATAACACTTCACCCACAGAACCCCACCACCTTTTCGCTGTTTTTCCTTACTGTACAACTATACTTGAGAAATTCACTCCCGTAATAAATGTCGAACCGAACAAACTCTGTAAGGATGCCAAAACAGCGTCTTTTACTTCTGTCTGGTTGTTTTTCATCTCATCTACCGTATACTGGGAAATCACGTCGTTAATCGTTCCTTTGATTACGGATTCTTTTTCCGCCAACGCTTCTTCGCTTCCGAATTCCTTATAATCCTCATGTTTGGAATCCATGGACAAAGTAATAGCCACTACCGCAAAGTGATCTTCCCCATCGCCGCCGTCTTTTAAAGGGATCGTCATCTTCTCCTCACTGTTTGATGGAATATCATAAGTTGCCAGATCCGCCATGGAAACGGAACTTGTTACCGCGCCTTCTACCGGACCGCCTTCCAGATCCAGGTCAATGGCAGCGCATACTTTCGAAACCAGTTCATTTGCTTTTTTTGCTTCCGGCAAAACAGTAATTGTTAGAATTGCCGTCAGAGCAAGATTTGCAAATACTAATACCAGGACAATTAATGATATCAGATTTTTTTTCATTTTTACTATTTCCTCTCTTTATTCTCTTGATCCAAACGAATTATATACTTTAATTTCCACACGCCTGTTTTTGGCACGGCCTTCTACGGTTGCGTTATCCGCTACCGGTTTGTATTCGCCGCGCCCGGAAGATTTCATTTTAGCCGGGTCGATCCCCGCTGTTTCCGTAAAATATTCCATCATATCCAGCGCGCGGAAAGCGGACAGCACGTTATTATCCGCAAACTCATCGTTGTGTATCGGCACATTATCCGTGTGCCCCTCAATTTCAATAATATTTTCACTGTAATTGCCTAAAATCAGACCAATTTTATCGACCAGAGGATATGCATCTTCCCTGATCTGAGCAGCACCGGAATCAAACAACAGCGCCCCGTTTAACGTAATCATCACATATTGGGAATTGAAATCCACTTCCACCTGTGATTCGATCATCTGTTCCTGCGCCATTTTTTCGATCGCTTCCGCCATTTCTTCCGACTCTTTTAAAGCCTGCTCTTCATATGCTTCCTTTACAGCTTCCGCATCCTGCAGCGAACCCGCTTCCTGCGTATTCTCGCTTTCCGCCGGATTCTCATTCTCATTCTGTTCCCGCTGGTCGCGCTCCGCCTCGTCCTCCTGGTTGCCGGTATTGTTCGTAGACGCGTCAAAATACACGTCAAAATATTCCAACTGGCTGATTCCTGAAGAAATCAGCTGTCCCTCGTCATCTACAGCGGAACCGCCCGCCGGCAATACACTAAAAGAACTTTCCAACGATGCAATGACCAGTTTGAATTTTTCCGCATCTACCGTGGACATGGAAAACAATAACACGAAGAAGCACAGCAGAAGATTCATCAGGTCGCTGAATGTGGCCATCCATGCCGGGGAGCCGCCTTTAGGTTCTTCTGGCCTCTTTTTCGCCATTATTCTTCACCTCCGCTATCCGAAAGGGAACTGCGTACTTCTGGTGAAAGGAATGACTTCAGTTTTTCTTCAATAATACGCGGGTTCTCCCCTGCCTGAATCGACAAGAGACCTTCCAGCGATACTTCTTTCATCCTGATTTCATTATCATTATTTGATTTCAATTTATGTGAAGTCGGGGAACAAATCCAGTTAGCAATCAAAGAACCGTACAATGTCGTCAGCAAAGCCGTCGCCATATTCGGTCCGATGGATGCAGCGTCCGACAAGTCCCTCAACATATTTACCAACCCGATCAGGGTACCGATCATACCCCAGGCAGGAGCTAACTCTCCCCATTTATCCCAGAAAGCGATAACCTGTTTGTGCCTGTCTTCAATACACATCAGGTCCGTTTCCAGTATGCCACGGACCAGTTCCGGATCCGTACCGTCTACTACCAGCATAATACCTTTTTTCAAAAACTCGTCTTCAATCCCGTTTGCTGCCTCTTCCAATGCAAGCAGCCCCTCTTTTCTAGCGATATTCGACAAATCAATAATCGTTTTTATCACATTCCCCGGATCATAGTCAGGAACTTTCATAATAAGGAAAATTCCCTTTACACCCTTTATAAAATCCTGAATGGAATGTGCCATCAATGTACCGGTTACAGAACCGCCTACTGTAATGATTAACGATATTCCATGAATAAATCCCGGCAATGCTGCCGGTCCGGCTTCACCGGTTACAATACCAAGAACAACCATGACTATTCCCATGGCAAATCCGACTATTGACGCTATATCCATTTTCCTCGTCACCTGCCCTTTATTTTTCTGAACGTTAATACTTTTCACTCATACATCATTCTACTAGATTTTTTTATTCTTGTCTACTTTCTTTTTGAAATTAATTGTATATTTCTTCTTTTTGTCATTAAATTCCACACAATATATAGGGGGATTGCTCTGGCAGTCCCCCTATACGTCAACCACATTATCGTTTCAAATTCAGAAGTTCCTCTAACATCGTATCCGATGTCGTTATAATCCTTGAATTTGCCTGGAAACCTCTTTGCGTGGTAATCATCTGCGTAAATTCCGTAGACAGGTCGACATTCGACATCTCCAGCGCTCCTGCCGTCATGCTTCCTCCGTCGGAAGAAACATCCGTACCGATTCCGTCGAAATCTCCAGAGTTTAACGTTGTTTTAAAACAGTTATTTCCAAGTGCTTCCAGTCCGGATGCGTTTGGAAATTGCGCTACGGCAATCTGGCCTAACAAAATCGTATTGCCATTATCATAAATACCAAATATCCTGCCGTTTCCTTCAATTGACAACCCGTTCATGACACCCAGTTTCTTTCCGGCGCCGGTCGTACCGTCTGCTACGGAACCTCTTTTCATTCCAATTGTTGACGTACCGCCGTTATCTGACGTGATTGCACGGGAGAAATCAACCTCAACATTTGAAAAATTGCCTCCGAGCTCCGACAGACGCAGCATCTGCGTGTTATTTCCTTCCGCTCCGATATACTCAAAATGACCGTTGTCCGGATCAAATTTCAGCGTAAAGTTATTTGCGTTTCCAGGTCCCCACAAACTGTTTAAAACCCCCTGCTTATTCGCATCGCTGATAATGCTTTTACCGGTAGAATCAAGCACATCCGTCAGGGAAACTACATATGTCCCTTCTTCGGCAAGCGCTGCTGTGGAATGAATCTCAAACTTGCAGGTGTAGGAATATCCGAGGGAATCATATACGATCAGGTTCATTGCCTGGCCGCTGTCCGACATAACGTCCGTACTGTTTTTATCCACAATTCCGGAACAGGTCGCCATCGTAGTCGATTCCGGATCACAGGTGAGATTTGACGCCTGCATCACGCGCAGGGCGGATACGTTATCTTTCCGGATATCACCGGTCTGCGGATCAACCTGCCATCCCATTACCGTATAACCGGTGGAAGCCATACAAAGGTTTCCGCTGCCGTCAATGTAAAAAGAACCGTCTCTTGTAAATACATTTTCACTTCCGGTATTCACGATAAAGAAATTCGTAGAATTCATATCGTTTAACATAATATCCAGTCCGTATCCGGTTGTCTGTGCCGCACCGGAACCCTCAATCGACATTTTCACCGCCGATGTACTTACGCCAAGGCCGGTCTGCTTCGGGTTGATACCACCGCGCCCTGTCAATCCGTTGGCGCCGGATGCACTCTGTGACGTCTGGTACATAATGTCGCTGAATGTAACCATAGACGACTTGAATCCGACCGTATTTACGTTTGCAATATTGTTACCGATTACATCCATCTTTTTCTGGTGTGTATTCAAACCTGCCACGCCAGAATATAAACTTCTCATCATAGTAGTCTTTGACCTCCTAAATCATTACTGTTGCGGTATTTTTTGCTTTTTCTGTCATTCAAAAGCATTAGCTTCCATAAAGGTCCAGCTAAATGATTACCGCTCCGTCAATATTTGTAAAAATATTATCGTTTGTTTCCGCCTGATCCATTGCCGTTACCACGGTTTTGTTTGGCACATTTACTATAAATGCCAGGGAATCCACGATGACCAGCGAATCATTGATCCCTTTCTCTCTCGCCCTGTCCACTCCGTTTTCCAAACGTTCACTCTGCTCTTTCGTCAGGCTGATATTTCTGTTTTCCAGCCTCTGCGACGCATGTTTCGAAAATTTCAGAGGATTCTGTTCTGCTGTTTTCTGTGCCAGGATTTCCTGAAAAGACGCTCCCCGCTGTTTTGTCCTGTTCTGCACCGGAGTATTCAGATATTGTCCGGCAACCTGTTCTATAGACGGGAAAGAACCATTTACCCCTTTTACTCTGTTCATATTGTTTTCCTCCCGGTTTTCCTCCCTGAATTCCAGTCGTCATTGGTCTTTTGCCGCCGTACCCGCGTAACTTAAGAAGCGTCTCCGTTGTCTTCCGGTTTCTGATCTCCCGCCGCAGCTTTTAACTGTTCCATCTTTGCTTCCAGTTCTTCCAGTTTTTTCAGGTCCTCCTGTGAAATAAAACTCTTCTGGTAAGCGGATAAGGATTCGTATGCCGCACGGATATTCTTCAATGTTTCTTCACTTTCCAGCGTCAGGTCGTCTGCCGACGGAAGCGATTTCATCAGGCTGGAGAAAGACGATGCAATCGAAGCCGCATTGATATAATCGTCGTCCAGTACCGTATACAGATCGTCGATTGAATACAGGCTTCCATTTACGCTTAAGTAAGTCTTGTTCCCCTGCGTTGTCGTATAATCCACATAACCGACAATTTCATTGACCGCTCCGGAAGAATTTTTAGTATGAATGATAACCTGCTTGCCAAGAAGCTGCGTTCCTTTGAGGTTATGAACCGTACTCTGTATGTTCTGCATTTCTTCCAACTGTGAAAACTGCGCCAGCTGAGAAACATATTCCGTATTATCCATCGGCTCCAACGGATTCTGATATTTCATCTGCGCAACCAATAGCTGCAAAAATTCGTCTTTGCCCAGTGTGGAACCGGTCGATTCCGTAGATTCCGTTTTCTTCGGATTCTCCGCGACTGTCCCGTCTTTATTTACCGGTACTACACTTGCCAATTCTACACCTGCCATAATAGTCTCCTTTCTTTTTTATATGTTACCCTTTCAAGCTATGCCGTAAAATCAACGGTATTTCCATGGTCCTGCATCATCTGCATCACCAGGGTTTCTTCTTCGGACATCAGTCCCTGTATCGGCTCTTCTTCCTGTAAATTGATATTTCGCCTTCCTCCGGAACCATGTCTGTTTTCCTGCTCCTGTTCCTTAGCAGCTCCCTGATTCTGCTCTTCTAAATTCCGTTCAAATTCATGCGACGCGATCGTCACTTCCACGGCTTCTACCCGGACGCCCTGCTGGTTTAACGTTTCCTTTAACGCTGCCACCTGGCTGGCCATAGCTTCCCGGACCGCCTCGTTCTGCACCGCGATCTGCGCTCTGATCTGTCCCTCTATCTCTGAAACATGTAAAAAGATTTTTCCGAGATGTTCCGGCGTTAACTGCATCTGGATACTGGACTGATCCGTTCCCGTAAACACCCTTACTGTCTGCGTGAACTGTTCCATAATGCTCTGCATATCCATGGTCGTCTGCGTCACCGTCGTTACGGTTTGTCTGGAAGCGGCGTCGTAAACCGTTTCAAAATTTGTCGTTACACTCATATGCTGTGCTTGTGTTTCACCCTGTTTTTCCGTTCCTGCCACAGCCTGATTCAGACCTGAATTCGCATCCTTACCTGATCCGTCCTCCGAATTTCCGGAAAGATGTTCTCCTGTTTCCGGCTGCTGTACCACCGGTTTCTCCTGCGAAATACCGTCAGGATTTTCCTCCGACGTCTGGATCTGCTGCTCTGCCGTAAGCGGCTGCCTGCCCACATCCGGTACGCTTTCCTCCGGTACAGTATCCGGGGAAGCCTGTATCTGTCCCTGCAGTACCGTTTCAAATTCCGGCGAGCCCTGCTCTGCAATCATCTGTGCCAGCGCATTCTGCAATTCCTCTGGAGTTACCCCTAAAACTGCGGACAAATCGTTCACCAGCATCGTAAACTGCTCCAATGCCGTCTGATACTGCTCACTGACCAGCAAGATTGCCGCAAAACCAGAATGTGTCAGTTCCATCGACAGCTGCACAAAATTCTGCGTATCCATCAGATCCGTAAAAGTAAGGCCTAACATCGACATCGTAGACATCAATTCTTCTTCCGTTACTCCAAACGCCTCCATAAGGATTTTTTTTGCCTCTTCCACAAATTTTTCGGTGACGTCTTCCGTCGGGTCCGTTTCCTGACGGACGGACGGTTGTTTTTCTTCCGTACGGATTTCTTCTCTTCCGGAAGCGCCTGTGCGATTTAAGTTTCGCTGGGCTTTTCCGCTTCCGGAATCCGCAGATTTAATATTCCCCTGCGCACCGTTTGCCGGAGCAACCTGAAAAACATCGGTTTTCTGCTCTTTTCCTGAAACATCTCCCACATATTGGTAAAGATCTTCCCTGGCCGATGCAGACATCGTCTGGAATATTGCCGCGAAATCCTCTGTCTTCCCGTCAGTGGCCGCATTGTTTCTGTTTCCCTGTAAAAACGGAAGCATTGCCGAAATCCCATTGGTATTCTGAATACCTGAACCTGCCATACGTTTTCCTCCTTTCCTCCTGGAATTTTGAATATTCTATATTTATGGCTCCATGAGAGCGGTCAGCTTTGCCGCTGTTTCCGTATTCATTTTGCCTAATATAGCGCCGCTGGTATCCGGTTCCATATTTTGAAGTATTTTTGCTACCAGCTTCAACTGATCTGTCATCGTATCAAAAATCGCCGCAACTTCGGACGGTTTCATCGAAGAATACATGCTGATATATTTCTCCAGCTCCGCATCCGCCTCCTGCTGTTCTATGACTTCTTTGTAAAGAAGTTCCGCATTGGTCGGATCGATGGATTCATACCATGTTTTATATTCATTTATATCGGGCGCTTGATCGGAAAACACAACCTCTTTATCAAATTTTGCTTTCTGTTCTTCCAGCTGCGACGCTGCCGCTTCAAACTGCGACAGCCTGGCAATCTGCGCCTCCAGTTCTTCTATTTTTACATCGTCTTCCGAAGAAGAGTTTTTGGCCTCCTGTAACTGCAATTCCAGCTCCTTGATCCGGGCAACCGCTTCGTCCAGGGTATTATAGCCTGCCTCTTCTTCATTCGTACTGTAGCTTCCCTCCGGTTCCCCGGTATCCGGCAATATTTTATTGACGTACGGAACATCTTTTAAGATCGGCGCCAGCACGGTAGAGCCGAATCCCCCGACATCTGCTTTTATAATCAGCGCCAGAATCGCCAGCCATACGACAATAATAATAATCGTCACAAATAAAACGGCAATTTTGGAACCGCCTTTTTCTTCGTCAAAAACGTCTTCCTGACCGTTTTTCCTGGCATCTTTCCTGGCTTTCTTTTCTGCTTTAGCCGCTTTTTTCGCCGCTTTCCTATCCGGTTTTTTCTCTTTTTCTTCCTGTTCGGTTCCTTTTACTTCCTCTGCCATACCATGCCCCTTTATGATTCGTTTGGTTTTGCATGGAACTGGTAACTAACCAGTTCATCCACCTGTTTATTTTCTTCCTGCCCCAGTTCAAACAGAAACTCTTCAAATTCTTTTTCTTTTAATTTCTCGTGGGTTTTCCTGTCAATCATGATCTCTTTGAGCCTGTTCCTGGCCTCATCCACTTCTTTCTGCGCGGACGCCAGCACTTTCACCTGCATCAGGATGGCTCGTTCCATCGTATCAATCGCCTGTCGGTTCCTTTTGATTTCCGGTACGTTCAGACGGTCTTTCATTAACGTTTTCGCCTTGATCTCGTAGATCATTTTACGGGATTTCAACGTCTGCAGCCTGTCTTCTTCCCTCCGCAAACGCATATTTGCCTGGGCAAACGCCGATTTTGCCTGCGTTTCCAGTTTGCATTTTATATCCAGAATATTCTGCATATGATAAGTAAATTTTGCCATGACGTTTCTCCTTTAGGAGGCAAATAATTCTTCCAGCATCTGAAGCTCTTCTTCAAACGTAAATTTTTCATCCGTCTGCTGCATCAGATACCCGTTAACCGCATCGATTTTTTCCGTTGCAAAATCAATCTCCTTATTCGTCCCTTTGCGGTAAGCGCCAATATTGATTAGGTCTTCCGCTTCCTGGTATACGGCCAGGACGTTCTTTAATTTGCCGGCCAGTTCTTTGTGCTCCTTTGTCGTGATCGAACTCATAACCCTGGAGATGCTTTGCAGCACGTCGATGGCCGGATAATGATTTTTATGCCCTAATTTTCTTGATAATACAATATGGCCGTCCAAAATACTTCTTGCGGTATCCGCAATCGGCTCGTTCATATCGTCGCCGTCTACCAATACGGTATACAATCCCGTAATGGAGCCGCACTCTCCGTTTCCGGCCCGCTCCAAAAGCTGTGGCATTTCCGAATAAACACTCGGAGGATACCCTCTCGTAACCGGCGGTTCCCCGGAGGCCAGGCCAATCTCTCGCTGCGCCATAGAAAAACGGGTCAGGGAATCCATCATCAGCAATACGTCTTTTCCCTGATCTCGGAAAAATTCCGCAATCGCCGTCGCTGTTTTTGCCGCCTTATTACGAATCAGCGCAGGCTTATCGGACGTTGCCACAACAACCACGGAACGGCGCATGCCTTCTTCTCCCATATCGCGTTCTATAAATTCGCGGACTTCACGTCCTCGCTCCCCAATCAGTGCAATTACGTTAATATCCGCTTTCGTATTCCGGGCAAACATGCCTAGAAGCGTACTTTTTCCGACGCCGGAACCCGCAAATATCCCGATTCTCTGCCCCTTGCCGATCGTCATCAGTCCGTCTACCGCCTTTACGCCCAAAGGAAGCACTTCGGAAATAATTTCCCTGCTCATCGGATCTGGCGGCGGCGCCACGACCGGATATTCCGCTTTCAGACATAATTCCTCAATATCTGTGGGCCTGCCGATCCCGTCCAGCGTATGTCCCAGCACTTCTTCGCCTACCTGTACGCTTAAAGGCCTGCCCATACTTTCCACGATACAGCCGACCCCCAGGCCTTCCACGCTTTCATAGGGCATCAAAAGAAGACGGTTATCCCGAAAGCCAACCACTTCTGCCATGACATGACTTTGTCCTTCTCCGTCCAGACGGATCTTACACAAATCGTTCAGTTTTGCAACCGGACCGATCGATTCAATCGTCAGTCCGACGATTTTTACCACTTTACCGTAACTGTTATAATATTTTTTATTGGATAATTCCAAATATTTCCCAAAATCTAACTCCATGACGCTATCCCTGTTAAACGCAAAGCGAATACCGCTTTTGCCGTATTCTCATGAAACGCAAAGTGAACGAAGCTCCCGAATCAGATTATTCAACTGTACATCAAGACTGCAGTCAAATACGCCGGAATCGGTTTCGATCAGGCATTGGTTCAATCCTAACGATACATCCGGTACAAATTCAAGCTCGCTGTTCATTCCTACTTTCATTTCAATCTCTTGCCTGTGTGCTTTTAAGAACGAACAGTTTTCCGGCGTCATCCGTATCCGGAACTCTTTCGCATTTTCCACTTCTTCCATCGTATCCTCAATGACCGACAGAAGAATATCTTTCCGGTTGTCAAACTGTGCATGGAATACACGCTCTACCACGGTCAGCACCGTGTCGAGAAGCTGCGGTTCGAGTTCCCGGTATTTTGCCTGGTATTCCTGCTCCATCTGCATCCGCTGTGTTTCCAACTCCTGTTTTCCGTCGTCCAGCACTTTTTTCGCTTCTTCCAGACCTTGTTTCTGTCCGGCATCATACCCTTCCGTTTCTGCCTGTTTCTGCCAGATATCCGCCTGATCTTTCGCATCCTGTACAATCCGCTCCGCAGCCGCACGCGCTTCTTCTATCATACGGTCTGCTTCCGCCTGTATTTCTTCCAGAGAAATCTGCGGTTCCTCTTCCACATAAACTTCTTCTGCCAAAAGACCTTCCTGAAACCCTTCTCCGGCATCCGCTCTTAAAGCCCGCGCCTGTTCTTTCTTCAGCTTTTCGAGTTTTTCCTGGATTTGGTCATTAGAATTGATAATCCTCGTCTGCTCCATCTGCGGATTTATGTAATTCTGCCTGTATAAATTATACAATAATCTCGTCACCTCCGCCTCTGGAAATGACAATTTCCGCCGCGTCTTCCAATCTTCGAATCACAGCTACAATCTTCTGCTGCGCCTCTTCCACGTCTTTCATACGAATCGGACCCATAAATTCCATATCTTCCTGAATCATGGCTGCCAAACGTTTGGAAAGGTTTTTAAATATGACATTCTGCACTTCTTCATTTGCGCCTTTTAAGGCAACCGCCAGATCGTTATTTTCCACCTCACGCAGAACACGCTGGATCGCGCGGTCGTCAAGCAGGAGAATATCTTCAAATACAAACATTTTCTTACGAATCTCATCCGCCAGTTCAGGCGCTTCGATTTCCAGAGATTCCATAATATGTTTTTCCGTACCGCGGTCTACCGAATTGAGGATATCCACGATAGCGTCGACACCGCCAATAATTGTGTAATCCTGATTGAGCAGCGAAGACAGTTTTCTTTCCAATACGCGCTCGACCTCCTTGATCACATCCGGCGACGTTCTGTCCATCAGCGCAATCCTCTTTGCCACATCCGCCTGCTTTTCCGGCGGTAGTGAACCAATGATCAACGCCGCCTGCGTAGCCGTCAGATAAGAAAGAATCATGGCAATGGTCTGAGGATGCTCATCCTGAATGAAGCTGAGCACCTGGCCCGGATCCGTTTTTCGGATAAATTCAAACGGCCGAACCTGCAAAGACGCCGTCAGTTTCTTGATGACGTCCTGAGCCTTATCGTTGCCAAGAGCTTTCTCCAGCAATTCGCGGGCATAAGCAATACCGCCCTCCGCAATATACTGCTGAGCAAGGCATACCTGATAAAATTCGTCAAGTACCTGTTCTTTTTGTGCAGGGGAAACGCTTCTGGTATTGGCAATTTCCAGTGTCAGTTCTTCTATTTCTTCTTCTTTTAAATGTTTAAATATGGTCGCTGATTTTTCCGGACCTAACGTAATCAGCAAAATGGCTGCTTTTTGTAAACCTTTTAAAGAATCTTCTGCCATCAGTTACTCTCCCCACTCTTCATCCAGCCAATTGCGCAGCAATGCCGCAACGGCCTCTGGATTTTCATCCACAAATTTCTCTATCAAAACCCGTGTTTCAGATTTTTCAGTAAAACCGATATCTTCCAGATTGCTTTCCGCTTCCTTTGTCGTTTCGAGAAGCGTTTCCACAGAAAGCTCCGGTTCCGGTTCTTCCGTTTCCGTCTTCCTGGTACTGTGGAATACTACAAAACCCAACAATGCAAAAATCAGAACGGCCAGTATAATTTCGAAATAATCTGTCAGCGTCCTGCCGCTGCCTTCCGCATATTGGAAAAACGGCACTTCGTACGCAACAATAGTAATATTTTCCTGTGCAAACCCCGTAGCATTGGCTACCGCCGAAAGCAGGTCGTCATCTACATCCAGTTTTACACGCTCGCTGTTTTGCGCAACAAACTCGTCAAACGTCATATCGTCTAACGTTCCGTTATCTTTCAGTTCATCCTCGTTATAAATCCGATAGCTGACCGCCACTGCGGATACGGAAGAAGTTTCATAATTGATTTTGCCCATCGCGCTCGAATTTTCCGTCACTTCTTCACTCGGCGCATATTTCTCCGTTACATCCGTTATAGTAGAATTGCCGCCGGCGCCGTTCTGCATCACGTACGTCTGGTTTTCGTCGTTGGAATCTGTTCCCGGAACACCGCCGTCGCCTTCCGTCGTTTCTGCATTATATTCACTACGCTCGGTTAAATAACCCTGAGTCTGTCCTTCATCCACATAATAATGATGGTTCGTATATTTCTGCTGGCTGAAATCCATATCCAGATTCAATCCGACGTTTACATTGTCGTAAACATTCGTGCCCAAAATGACATTCGATACTTCGGATTTTTTCATGTTTTCCGCTTTCTGTTGATAAGAAAGCTGGGAACTGGCCATGCCGACAGAACTGGAAGAATCCCCTCCGGAAAACAGCACGCTGCTGTTGGCTTTATCCATGATCGTGATATTATCCGTTGTATCGTTCCCGACCGACGTCGCCACAAATTTTGCCAAGCTTAGCGCCTGTTCTTCATCCATTTCTCCGTTCAGTCCCAGAATAACGCTGGCATAGGTTTCCTGTTCCCGGGCGATCAGCGTACCGTCGTCAACCGGAATTGACAGCGTAACGGACGCCGTATCAATATTTGCCGCGCTTTCCAGGTCGTCCGCCAGTTTTTCTTCAAGATAAAGCTGATACTTCTTCATCTTGTCCGCTTCCGTCGTACTGAAAGAACCGTCGAACACTTTCTCAATACTGTAACCGTCTGTCGGTATATTATTGGATCCAAGCAAAATGTTGGCGTTTGACTTATCTTCTTCCGAAATCGTAAAAGTCAGGCCGTCCGAAGAAACCTCATATAAGATCTGATTATCATCCAACAGTTTCTTTACTTCGCCGGACTGAGCCGTACTCTCACAGGTGATCAGTTCTACTTTTTCTTCTTTGCCCGACACTACTCCGACAATGACAGCTGCTACGATCACTACTGCTACAATACTTATAATCAGCAGTTTCTGCTGTTTCGATAATTTCTGCCAAAATTCTTTTACTCTGCCCGTTATACCATTCAATCTTTCCTGCATTTGTATCCCCTACTTAATTATATCTGCATATTCATAATTTCTTTGTACGCATCCAGCAGCCTGTCGCGGACCGCCACCGTATATTGCAATGCGATATTTGCCTTTTCCTGGGCAATCTGTAAGTCATGAGTGTTTTTTGCTTTTCCCAGAGCAAACTGAATTTCCGCTGCTTCCGCATTATTCTGCAGCCTGTTTGTTTCATCTAACATCTGTAATGCCGACTGAAATACCGAATCAAAGCTGTTGCCGGTCTTTTTTACACTTTCGTCCTGTTCTAATGCCTGTTTTATGTACTCAGAAGTTACGTTTGTTAAAGCTGAGATATCCATGTTTCCCTCCACTTTCTACTGTACTGGTCTAAATCCTTTTTCGTTTTTGGCTTCCATCATGCAGCCTGTATACCGCTATGACTGACCGATCTGCAGGCCGCGCTGGGCCATAGCCTTGCTTGCCTCAAACGCAGTTGCGTTTGCTTCATAAGCACGGCTGGCGTCAATCATATTCGTCATTTCCGTTACGATATTAATATTCGGATACGTCACATATCCGTTTTCATCCGCATCTGGATTGGCCGGGTCGTAGTCCATCTTAAAATCCGTTTCATAATCTTCGGTAACCCTTGTGACCCGGACTCCCTTTCCGATATATCTGTTTCTTGAATTTTCTAACATTTCCCGAAACGTCGTATTGGTCTTCTCCTGAAACGTCACGATCTTTCTGCGGTACGGCGTACCGTTCTCCGTACTCGTGGTGTTCACATTGGCCATATTTTCGGAAATAATATCCGACCGGAAACGCTGCGCGGTCATTCCGGACGCATTGATATCAAACGACTGAAATAATGACATAGTTCTTTCCTCCTGTTTTCCGGTCTGTAATTACTTAATCACCGATTTTATTCTGGAAAATTCATGATTAATACTTGTCGTAAGCCCCTGATAACGAAGCTGTTCTGCCGCCAGCTCCACGTTCTCCGTATCGACGTCTACATTGTTTCCGTCTACACGGTAAGAATATCCTGCGGAATCCGTATAAGTCCGTGGAACCAGATGATCCAAATGGATACCCGCTATTTTTTCGTCTAACGTCGTATACTTGGAATGGCCAAGCTCACTTTCAAGAATACTCTCAAAATCCACATCCTGACGTTTATAATTCGGCGTAGAAATATTGGCCAGATTATTGCTGATCGCAGACTCCCGCATCCAGCTTGCATCCGCCGCTTTTGTCAGGACATCAACATAACTGTAAATATCTGTATTAAACATACGTTTCTCCTTTCCCTGCTTAAAGATACCAACGTACCATTCCTATTCTGATTTGATTTGTAAATGATTCTGTTTCGTACTCTATTCTGTTTCATACTCTGTTTTGTATTCTATTTAAATTCGCACTCTATTCTATTATAAATATATTTGGAAAAAATGCAAACCCTTTTTCCGTCTTTTTTTACATGATATGGTAGATTTTTAAATAAACGGGTACAAAATGTGGTTTTCCGGTAAAAAAGGAAACATTTCCCGCTTTTTCTCCGCCCTTTTTAAGTAAAAACTTTTTCTTTATTTTCCAACTCAGCCTGTACAAAAACTGATATTTTGTAGTCAGAACATATAAAAACTGACATTTCAGAGAATAAATACACAAAAACTGCCGTTTCGCAGTCTTTGCCGACCGCGAACCCGACAGCTTCCTTGCATGATCGTTCCTTTATTCTTTTCTGCTCTGTTTTTTAATTTCCTCTAATTCGTCAAAAACAACATCGTTCAGTACTTTAATATAAGTCCCTTTCATTCCCGAGGAACGCGATTCAATCACGCCTGCGCTTTCAAATTTGCGCAGGGCGTTTACAATTACGGAACGGGTGATCCCTACCCGGTCCGCAATCTTGCTGGCAACAAGAATCCCCTCCTTGCCGTTCATTTCATCAAAAATATGTGTGATTGCTTCCAGTTCGGAAAACGACAGCGTACTGATTGCAGATTTCACAATCTGTTTTTTTCTCGTTTCTTCCGCATTTTCCTCATTGACGGAACGCATCATTTCCAGGCCGACTACCGTCGTCCCGTACTCGCTTAAAATAATATCGTCGATATCATATGATTTCTCACATCGGTAAACAAATAACGTCCCCAGACGTTCCCCCGCAATATCAATCGGCGTAATGATCGCGCAATATTTGTTTACATCAACGATAAACCCAAGCGTTTCCAGATTTACGTTTTCTTTTGTGGAAAGGATTCCCAACAGCCTTTCATTTAAAAGTGGATCCACATATCCGCCTACTTCATTATCAATTAATTCTTTTATGTCTTCAATCCCGTGACAGTGGCTGGTTCCGAGCACCTTTCCTTTTCTGCTGATTACCAGAATATTCGAATACAGTATTTCTGTCAATACTTCACAAATGTCGTTAAAAACTACTTTAGAGGAATTGTTGTTATGTAGCAGCTTATTGATTTTCCTGGTTTTGTCTAATAACTGAACACTCATAGTATGCCTCCTATAATTTTTAATTTCCTACCAAACCAGCTTAATATTACCACTATTCAAATACATTTGCAAGAATTTTTAGAAAACTTATTATAATAGTTCCGCCGCAACCCACTTATTGCACATATCATGCTCGCATAAATGAACACATAAGTGTGGACGGAACTATTACTTATTTCCTGAGTTCGACATCCATGGCGGCCAGTTCTTCCAGTATTTTATCCATAGCGGACACAATATCGCCGTCCTCCAGCGTCCGGTCTTTTGCACGGAAAGAAAGGTTAAACGCCAGAGATTTATACCCGCGGCGGATCTGTTCCCCTTCATAAATGTCAAATAACGTACAGCTTTCCAGATATTTGCCGCCGCGTTTTGCGATCGCCTTTTCGATCGTGCCGACAAGGAGCGTTTTCGGAACCGTCAGGCTTAAGTCGCGGGTGATCGCCGGATATTTTGCCACGCCTTTATATTTATAGTCAAAGTCTGCCAGTTTCACGATTTCCGCCATTTCCACGACCGCTACGTAAACCCGCTCTTTGATCTCGTAATTTGCCGCGGCTAACGGATGCAGTTCCCCGATAAAGCCGACCGAAATATTATCGTATATAATATCCGCTTTTCTGCCCGGATGCAGATATGGACGGTCGGTATTCGGATCATATTCCGCCTGCTTTTTCATTCCCATCCGGGAAAACAATTCTTCCACAGCTCCTTTCATAGTAAAGAAATCGCCTTCGCCGTACATGCCTAACGTCAGCATCATTCTTTCTTCTGGAAGTTCCGTGAGCGGAAGCTGTTTCGGGAAATATACGTTGCCCAGTTCGTACAGGCGCACGTTTTTATTCCGATGATTATAATTGGTAGATAAGGAACTTAAAATCCCGTTTAACGGCGTGGTACGCATAATACTGAAATCTTCGCCAAGCGGATTGGAAATTACGACTGCCTGACGCAGGCTGTCGTCTTCCGGCAGCATCAACTTATCAAACACTTTCGGGCTTTCAAAAGAGAAACACATTCCCTGCGAAAATCCGCAGCTTTCCACCGTATTTCTGGCAATTTCTTCGATCTGCAATTTGAAAGACAATCCGCCTGCCGTCGCTTCGCCGGACGGAAGCGTCGTCGGTATTTTGTCATATCCGTAAAAACGGGCGACTTCTTCCGCAAGATCCGCCCCACAAAGCAAGTCCTGGCGCCAGGACGGAACGACAATTTCTTTTTTCGCTTCATCATATCCCAGCCCTATTTTCTGAAAATACCCGAGCATCGCTTTTTCTTCAATGTCCGTACCGAGCAGCCGGTTGATTTTATCCGGCTCAAAAGCTACGCGGCTGCTTTCCCGTTTGTTGTGGTACACGTCTACGACGCCTCCCACGACTTCCCCGACGCCCAGTTCTTCCACAAGCTGGCAGGCGCGGTTCATTGCCTCTATGGCGGTATTCGGATCCAACCCTTTTTCGAATTTCGAAGAAGCGTCGGTCCTCAAGCCAATTTTTTTGGAAGACAGCCGGATATTGGTGCCGTCAAAACATGCCGCTTCAAATAACATGGATGTGACGTGGTCCGTAATCATGGAGTTTTCTCCGCCCATGATGCCCGCCAGGCCGATCGCTTTTTCAGCGTCACAGATCATCAGTACGGAATCGTCCGTTTCCCTTTCCTGTCCGTCCAGAGTCGTAAATTTTTCTCCTTTTTCGGCACGGCGCACAACGATCTCATTTCCGGCAATCGTATCCAGATCGTAGGCGTGCATCGGCTGTCCGTATTCTTCCATCACATAGTTTGTAATATCGACCAGATTGTTAATCGGACGGATTCCGTGCGCTGCCAGCCGGCGCTGCATCCATTCCGGCGACGGAGCGATCTTTATATTTTTTACAACTCTCGCCGTATAACGTGGGCACAGATCCGCATCTTTTACCGTCACTTTAATATAGTCATTGACATCCTCGCTGTTTCCTGTTTCTCTGACCTGCGGCGGGCAAAACGGTTTGTCAAACGTAGCGGCCGCTTCTCTGGCAATCCCGAGTACGCTGAAACAGTCCACACGGTTGGAAGTGATTTCATATTCGACTACCGTATCGTCCAGTCCCAGCGCGGCTACGGCGTTTTCCCCTGGTGTCACCTCTTTTTTGAAAATGTAAACGCCGTCCTCCGGCGCTTCCGGATACATGTCTTTTGTAGAGCCGAGCTCCTCAATAGAGCACATCATTCCGTTGGACGGGACTCCGCGAAGTTTGCCTTTTTTGATTTTAATCCCGCCTTCTACCGTTTTTCCGTCATGTCCGCCAGCGACACGGCCGCCGTCCAACACAACCGGGATATTATCTCCCTCCCTGACATTCGGCGCGCCGGTGACGATCTGAATCGGCGCTTCCGCCCCGATATCCACCTGGCAGACAATCAGTTTGTCCGCGTCCGGATGTTTCTCTATCGTTTGTATTTGGCCTACAACAATTTTGTCAAGGTCCGCGTCCATTTTTTCATAGCCTTCGACTTTGGAGCCGGAAAGAGTCATGGCATCCATATACTGTTCCGGCGTCACTTCCAGGCCAGGCACTAAATCTTTCATCCAGGATAATGATGTTTTCATTTCTTTCTCCCTCCTCTAAAACTGTTTCAAAAATCTGTCGTCATTTTCATATAACAGGCGCAGATCGTCGATTTCATATTTTAACAGTGCAATTCGTTCCAGTCCAACCCCGAATGCAAATCCGGAATATTCCTCCGGGTCGATACCGCTCATTTCCAGTACTTTCGGATGAACCATACCGCATCCCAGAATTTCGATCCAGCCTTCTCCCTTACAGAAACGGCAACCTTTTCCATGGCATTTAAAGCAGGTCACGTCTACTTCCGCACTCGGTTCCGTAAACGGAAAATGATGCGGGCGGAACTTTACCTTTGTATCTTCCCCAAACAGCCTTTTGGCAAATTCTTCCAGCGTGCCTTTCAAATCGGCAAACGTAATATGTTTATCGATCACCATTCCCTCGATCTGATGGAACGACGGAGAATGTGTCGCATCCACTTCATCGGAACGGAAGACGCGTCCCGGAGCGATCATGCGAATCGGCAGCTTCCCTTTTTCCATCGTCCGTACCTGTACCGGCGAAGTCTGCGTACGGAGCACGATTTTATCATTGATATAAAACGTATCCTGTTCGTCCTTCGCCGGATGGTTCGCCGGAATATTCAATGCCTCAAAATTGTAATAATCATATTCCACTTCCGGTCCTTCCACGACCTCATAACCCATCCCGATAAAGATTTTCTCCACTTCTTCCAGGGCGATCGTGCTCGGATGCCGATGCCCTCTGTGGTTTCTTTCGGCCGGAAGCGTCACGTCGATCACTTCTTTTTTCAGACGATCTTCCAGTTCTTTTGCTTCCAGCTTCTTTTTAGCGTCTTCTATTTTTGCCTCAATCTGGCTTCGGACTTCATTCACCATCTGTCCAAATGCAGGACGCTCTTCCGGCGACAGATTTTTCATCTCTTTCATCATCGCTGTCAGTTTCCCTTTTTTGCCAAGCGCAAATACGCGCACTTCGTTTAATTTCGGCAATTCCGTAACATTTTCAATCTGCGCCAACGCTTCTTCTTTTATTTTGCGGAGTTTTTCTTTCATAACCTGACATCCTTTCTGCTTATTTTTGGAAATAAATATACCTTTTTCTGTAATAAAAAAACTCCATCCCCGATAGGGACGAAGTCATTTCCGCGGTACCACCCTGATTCCTGCTTTCACAGGCTCTCTCTGCTGCGTAACGTGCAGCTTACGTCACCGGCTACCTTATCACCGGCACGGCTCCCATGTGAATTTCAGCGGATACTTTGTCCGGAAAGTTCTCAGCATCCTTTCCTCTCTGTACAACGACGGCATCGCCTACTGTGCATGTTCCCTGCCTTTTTCTTATAACCACATTATCTTAGCACAGCATTCCCGATCATGCAAGAAAATTTTATGATTCTTTCTGATCCGTTCCGGCTTCCTTTGCATTCTCTTCCTCTTTTTCTCTTCTTTCCAGCGGATCCGGAAGTTTAATATACAGCTTTTTCTTCAGCGACTTTTTGATCTCCCTGGTTCTTTTCCGGCTTTTCAACGTTCTTTTATATACTCCGCTTACAAAACGTCTTTGTTTTAATTTGTTAAAAACATAAGAATACTGTTTTTCAAAATACACGTTGATTTCCGCACAAATCAGCATGATCGTCAGGCAGACGTACAGCCAAAACATAATAATCAGCACGGCCGCCATGCTGCCGTAAATAGAAAACGCATTCATATATTCCACGGCAATGGCAAGAAAAAAAGTAAATACATACCAGGAAATCGCGCTGAACACCGCTCCCGGAAGCTGATAAAAAACCGACGCGTTCCGCGGGCGGTTCGGCAGGAATTTATAAATGCCGGTAAAGAAAATAATCAGCAACAAAAACAGAATCAAAAACCTGCGCCGCATTGCAAACGCAATAAAACCGGAAAGGAACGCCCCCGCATACGTATCCGCAAGTTCCGTTACAGACCTGCTGAATACAAGCAGTACCATCAAAAGCACCGTCATAATCAGAAAAATGAACGTAAAAAACATCGCCCGCAAACGTACCGCGAACCAGTTTCTTGTTTCTTTCAGTTCATTGATCTTATTCAGGCTGTTTACAATACAGTGCACGCCTTTGGAAGAAGACCATACCGCCAGGACAGCCGTAATGGAAATCAGCCCGATCGGCTGTTTAAATACCAGGTCCACAACCGTAATCAAAAATCCGGATACGACGGATGGGGTCATCTGCTCGATCAGGTAAAGAATCGTATCCTCCGTCACGGACGTATATCTGAGCAGCGCGCTCAAAAGCATAATAAACGGCATGACCGACATAATCAAAAAATATGCGATCTGAGCCGCATAAGCGCTGACACAGTCTCGCTTATAGCTTTTATCCAGAAATTTTTTAATAATATCAATGACTACTTCCTTCATTTTGGGTATTTTCCTTCAACTGGCCTGTCAGTTCTTCTAGAGGCATCACTTCGATGTCCTGATAGAAAAAACGCAGGATGTCTGCATATCCATATTGGTTTAATGCCAGCAAATTCGCACCGTTTTGGCTCATTCCGACTCCGTGCCCCAATCCGCCGCCATAAACCGTGCCATTGGATTCTTCCGACTGGCTGGCAATGACAAAATAGGAACTCGGGAGCAGCGCCGCCTCTTCCTGGACAAATCCGTCCTGACAGGTGATATTCGTTGTCATGGCGCCAAACAGGCTGCGTATCGTGTATTCGTTTTGAACAGTTACTTTGCAATGCTCAAAAACGATCTCCACTACTTGTGCCGCGCCGGCATAACTTCTCTTTGTAATACTAACAGCCACTATTTTACCAAAATCTGGCGTCGTGTCAAGTTCTTCTTCGTTCATTTTATCCAAAAACCGGACCGTCCCCGGCAGCATAGACGCCCTCTGTTTTAGTATTTCTACCACTTTTTCCGTATTTTTATTCATGGAAAACTCTGCCTGCCAGCGATAATACCGACATTCTTTTTCGAGCGCCTCTTCCTCTGACCCCATAACCGCCTGTGCAAAATCCTCTTCTTTACTGAAATCCCGATTTTCTCCTCCCAAGGCGACCCATATCGGCTGCAAATACGTATAATCCTCCTGATTCAAATTCCACACGCCGACGTCGGACGTATGTCCCCAGGAAGTCGAGAAGTAAAACGGTTCCGCTACAACGCCGTCTTTTACCAGAACCATCCCCCTCGTTTCGTCAACGGCCTGTCTGGCGGTTTCCGATATTTTCTGTTTATTATAAACCTGGAACATGACCGTGTCATCGATCTGCGCGTCATATTCCGGATATGCTGTCATCTGCATTTTCGCATATACATAACTGCGGGCGCATACCGCCTGCGCCTTAAAAGCTTCATATTCATAGGAATCCGGCATTTCACTCGGCAAAACGCCATAAATGTACTCCTCTATTCCCACTTGATTGACAATGGCACTTCCCGCCTCCTGCTTCCTGACATGAAAAACCCCCTCATACTCCAGACTCCAGACGCCGTTATCGCAGACTTTAAGCCCCCGGCCGGATACGCTGGCAATCGTGACCAGGCCGGCGCCGTTTTCCCAGAACGACGTTTCTTCCAATACGGTGCCTCCCGGATATGTCATACTCTCTCCGGTGTCTGCCGTAACCGTAAATTCTTCCTCGCAGCTAAAGGACGGATTATTATGTAACGGCCCTCCTTCGGGGTTCAATAACAATACTTTAACCGTATCCTCATAGACCGGAACATCCTGTTCTTCCTCTTTTTCTTCTTCCTCCCTGATCTCCACTCCATCAGACAAAGACGACACAGAACCAAACAAATTCGGAAAAGCCAGCGGAAACGCAGTCTTTCCCGGTTTACCGGCAGACTGCCTGACTATATATACCGCTTCAAACGCCACCACGCAAAGTAAAAAAACCAAAAGGGCCGTATGAATCTTTTTCATAAATTTCCTCCACAGAATATTTATTACAATAGAATCCACGCCCCGCGATAATTCTACTGTCATGAATTGATAAAAAGAGACTGTAAAAACAGCCTCTTTTTTCTCTTTTGCGCCCTGCCCTGACCACGCCGGCCCGGATGGAAACGTCTTCTTCTGTATCGTCTTCTTTTGTAACTTCCTTTTTTCTTTTGTACTGATTCCTCTTTTGTAAATCAGAAATTACATTAATCTATAGTATAACCCAAAATGCCGTTTCCCGCAATTTTGACGCCTAGCTTACGCCAGGTGGGACATCGCATCAGCCTTTTTGCCTTCCGCTGCAAACGGCGGCCTGACAGCCGGGCTGAAATAATAGAAATCCCTTAAATAAAATGTAGGTTCAAAATAACGGGATTGTCGAACACCCCAGGAAATACTTTATAGTTATTTTACCTTAATATGTGTAATATTTCAATATTTATATTAGGAAATGTTTTACACTTTAAAACTTTGTAACGTTTTTTCTTTTGAAAGCCACAAAGACGTATTTTATAAAGAATTTGCCTGTTCTACCACTTTCCGTATCGCCTCAGCCGCATCTTCCGGAAGCTTATTGTAACCTTCCTTTAATGTATTCAGGGAAGTCACATAATTCAGTCTGTCCTGCATCCTTGCCTTTAACTGAGCTACATAATTTTTTTCCGTTAAGTCCGGAACAAAGCCGTCCCATTCAAAAACCTCGATATCGGAAAACGGTCCCCACTGCTTAAAGTCCGCTTTTTTCTCAACGATAGCTTCGAGTAAGCCTAACGTATCTTTCGGCTGCACCTTTTTCCCCATGAAGTCGCCGGTGTTGATGATATAGCAGTCGACGTTTTTCTCTTCTACCAGTTTTTTGAATTTCTCATAATCATTTACCAGCGGATACGTCCGGAACGGGTTCGCATACGGTTCTACAACAAGCGCATTCGGATCCACGCCTTCCTTTAACCGTTCTGCGGAAGAACGTTTTGTTGCCAGCGTAGCGCCCATAACGGCCGCAAGGGAAGAACCTTTTAATTTTACAACCGGCGGGATCGTAGGGTCTTTCATAATCCAGAAAATAGCGTTAACCGGAGCGTCCAGTTTGTCTACACGGTTCGGAGACCACAGTTTGGATTTGATCGCACGGCCATTTCCGTTTCTGACGTCTTCCGTTACAAGAACGACTTTTCCGTCCTCATCCAATGTCGCGGAACAGTTCTGCGCTGTCAGCAAATATTTGTTATCTTCACAGTCGCAAGGATAATCCGCTGTTTTATCAAAATAAGTAGGTTCCAGTGCAATCGAAGAACAGGTTTCGGAGTTAATCACAAAGGCATCGTCATGCAGCACTTTGATTGACGGATACTTTCCGCCGTGTTTTGCGTGTGTCAGCGTTGATTTTCCAGATCCGGAAAGACCAAATACCGCTGCAACGTATTTGGAACCGTCTTCTAACGTATATTCTTTCTGTCCGCCGTGGCAGGAAGCGTATCCGTTTCGGTTTGCAATCGCCCATGCAAGCGTCAGTGTTCCTTTTTTGTGCTCGCCGAAATATTTCATGCCCAGAATAGCCGCACAGTTCGTTTCGGTATTAAAATAGCACAGGCAGTTCGGATCGGAAATATCCGTCTGGTCAGTGCCTGCCCACTGCGGATCGGAGAAAATATAAATATCCGCTTCTTTTTCGTAAACTTTGGAATTTTTGTACATTTTGACATACTGGTCGGACATATACTGGAAGTTTAACATCCAGGAGTACATCAGGTTTTCCTCTCCTTCCGGAATCAAAAGATGTGCTTTTACCATAAACTCCGGATCCAGGCCGATATATACTTCTGCATGATACATCGTTTCCCACCTGGTGTCGTATACCGCATCCATAACCAATTTATCCAGCTTGTCGCAGTCCACTCCCGGCTCTCCGGTAATACGGCGCGCCGGCGCATAACGTCCGGTAATAGAGCCGTCGTTAAACAACAGTACTTTTGCATCCGGTTCCAGGCCAAATTCTTCTCCGCGATATACCGGCATGTCCGTTACGATGGTTCCCGGAGAATTTTTTGCCAGTTCGTAGGCTTCTTTCAACGTATTTACTTTCACAACATTATTACCGTAAAATGCTGCTTCGATAATAGAACGTGTTTTGGAAAACCCGACTTTCCCCGGTCCGATCTCACTCCGTTTGTAATTTGTTACAGTTGACATGTTCTTTTCCTCCTACTCTTCTCAATTTTTCTCACCGCTCATTATATACTATTTTTTTCTGTGATTCAAATACTATTATCTTTTTTACACATTCTTATGTATTATTCTATAAGACTTTCCTAAAATCTTCTTTTACCAGATTATCCTTTTCTTTCCAGAAAATTTTATATTTCCAGATTATCCACTTCTTTCCGGAAAATCCTATATTTCC
>JAAWJJ010000019.1 GCA_022796875.1 Eubacterium sp.
GCTTCACTGCCTGTACTTTGTATTCGTGGTCATATTGTCTGTTTTCTGCCATTTTGTTCACTCCTTATTCTCTTGATTATATCTCAAATCCTTGAGAATATGGTGTCAACTTTTTTTATACCACATCATAATGCCATTTAATACCAATCATGCTTTTCGCCACGATCCAAAGAGTTCATACGATCCATTTCGTCCCCGGTCAAGGTGAAATGATATAACTCTGTATTCTCCTTAATGTGATCGGGATTGCTGGAACCGGGGATTACAATAACACCCTTTTGCAAATTCCAGCGCAAAATGACCTGTGCGGAAGATACACCGTGAGCGTCTGCAATTTCGGAGATCACCGAATCTCCCAGCAATTCTCCTGTATGTCCTCTGCCTCCAAGCGGATACCAGCCTTGAACTACAATGCCTTTTTCCTGAATAAACGGAATGACATCATTTTCTTGATAGTAGGGGTGGATTTCATTCTGTATCAGCGCAGGAACGGTATCAACCTGCGGCAGAAATTCCATCAATTCCTCCACATACCAGTTAGAAAGACCAATAGAGCGAATCTTACCGTCCTCTACAAACTGTTCCATAGCTTTATACGCTTTCACATCGTTGGGGTCCGGGTGGTGGAGCAACATCATATCCACATATCCAATATCCAGTTTGTCAAGGCAGGATTGTATGGATTTCTCCGGGGTTTTCATTTCCTCTCCCGGATAAATTTTGGTAATGACGAAAATATCTTCTCTCTTGATAATACCGTCCTCGATAGCTTCTCTGATTGTTTCCCCGATTTCTTCCTCGTTGCCGTAAGCAGAAGCCGTATCAATGAGCCGTACACCGTTTTCAAGTGCAGTACGGACAGATTTTCTACATTCGTCGCCATGCAGGCTGTATGTTCCAAGTCCGTTAATAGGCATTTCATAACCGCTGTTCAGCATTACGGTTTTTTCGTCAAAATCAAAAACGCCGACTTTTGGGGAAACACTCTGAGAAATACCCATTTCGTCAAGCCAGGCTGCGATTTCTTCTTTTGAAGTGCCTGCAGAGAAGCGGCGTCCATCAAGCCACTTTGCATTTTCTGCAAGAGTATAAAGGCTTGTATCGCTTGAACCTATACCGCTGCTGTGCGAGGTGCAAAACGGGATAATTGTCTTGCCAGAAAAATCGTAACTTTCAAGAAAAGTGCTGATAATTCTCGGCGCCTGTCCGTGCCAAATCGGATAGCCGAGCAGAATCGTATCGTACTGCTCCATATTTTCTACACCGCCGGAAATAGCAGGACGGGCAGAGGAATCGTTTTGCTCACGATCTGCACGACCGTCAGTGTAATAAGCCAAATCTTCTTCTGTATATGGGTCATCCGCTATAATTTCATAAATATCGGCGCTTAGAGTATCGGAAGCATATTCTGCAAGTTGTTTTGTTGTACCTGTGGCAGAAAAATATACGACCAATATATTTCCTGTATTATTTTCCTGATTATTGTTCATCGCCTTATCTCCGTTTTCTGCTTCTGTGGATGCATCGTTTGCGTGTATTTCTGTTTCCCTTTGTTCTATCTCGCTGTTGCCGCAAGCGACAAGACCAAACGAAAAAATGAGGATCAGGAAAAATACGAAAATACGTTTCATACGGTTTCCTCCTGTTCTGTCTTTCGCAAAAGCCAAATCATATTTTCTGCGAGATTAGCCATATTCGCAAGTGCTTCTTTGTCGTTCAAAACATCACCGGGCATTTGTCCGTAAGCCATATTCCAATAAGTACTTCCTACCACAAACATTTCGTGATTCAGGAAAAAGTGATTCATTGAATCAATGGCGTATAATGCGCCGCCCCGTCTGGCCGCTGCAACGGGGGCTCCTACTTTATGTTTCAATAAACCGGCATTCATATCGCAGACAACCGCTGCGCGCTCTAAAAACGCCTGCATATTTGCCGATATATTTGCGGAATAAACCGGAGAGCCGAGAATTATTCCGTCTGCGTTCTTCAGCTTATCAAATACTTCCCGAAACATATCCTTGCGGTGAACACAATTTTTTTGTCCGCCGCACGCCCAGCACGCTTTGCAGGGTTCTATCACATTACCGGCAAACTGTATCATTTCTGTTTCGATTCCGGCCTTGTTCAGTTCTTCAAAGATTGTATGGATAAGAATGGCCGTGTTGCCGTCTTTTCTTGCGCTTCCGTTAATCGCTAAAACTTTCATTTAGACACCGCCTTTCACTTTTTTGATGATTTTTGCAGGTGTACCGCCTACAACTGTGTAGGGCGGCACATCTTTTGTAACAACTGCGCCTGCTGCGATAACTGCCCAATCTCCAACTGTTACCCCCGGCAAAACGGTCGCATTTGAACCAATCCACACATTTTTACCCAGTTTAACAGGTGCATAGTGATTTTTTCTACCGTTTCCCGGTATCAGATCGTGATTGATCGTAGCCAGTACCACATTATGACCAATCAGCGCGCCATCCCCGATTGTAATACCGCCCTGATCTTGAAAATGGCAGCCGGAATTGATAAAAACATCTTTTCCTATCAAAATGTTTTTTCCAAAGTCTGTGTAAAACGGGGGAAACAAGCGGAAAGTATCATCAACTTTCTTTCCCGTCAAACGGCTCATAATCTCCCGAAGCTCCTCCGGCGTATGGTACTGATTGTTCATTTCCATTGTTATTTTTATCGCTTCCTGAAACAATTCATCGGCGGTTAATTTCTTTTCTTTGTCAGGCTCAATGTTATCGGTAAAACACTTGATTATTTCTTCGGCATTCAAAATTACATCTCCTTTTCCCATTCACGCAGGGTATGAACACCCGATTCATCGCCCAATTTCTCTAAATGGTCAATTTCATCGACAGTCAATGTAATCCGGGCAGAAGCCGCCGCTTCTTCTACCTGTTTTACTTTTGTAACGCCGATAATCGGAAGCGTACCTTTTGCGATTGCCCAAGCCGTTGCAATTTGTGCAGGGCTGGCATTATATTTTTCACCAACCTTTTTCAGTTCAGCTACTAATGCTTCCATCTCTGCTAAATGCGGATTGTAGGAATCTCCCCGGCCTGTCCCGGTGGGGAACGGGTGCTCTTTGTTGTATTTGCCTGTCAAAGCGCCCTGTTCCAACACCATATAGGCATAAAAGGTGATACCCATTTCTTTGCAGTAATCCAGAATGCCCGCCCGCTCTGAAGAACGGTGAAGCAAACTGAAATGGTTTTGTACTGCCGAAATCTTCAATCCCTCGGCTGCAAGAATTTCGTTTGCACGCTTGATTTCGATAAGACTGTGATTGGAAACGCCGATAGATTTGATTTGTCTGCTTTTCGCTAACGGAATTAAATCCGGCGTCCATTTTTCTACATTCATCGGATTGTGAATCCAATATACATCTATAAAATCAGTGTGCAAACGCTCCTTACTGCCGTTTAACATATCCTGCATTGCGGTTTCAGAATCGCTGGCAATTTGCGGTGTGAATTTGGTAGAGATAATCATATCTTCCCGGCGTACATCTTTGAGGAAAGTTCCGAGAATACGCTCAGAACTTCCCTCACCGTAAACGGCAGCGGTATCCCATAAAGTTAAACCACATTCCATAGCCTTATTAAACACAGGCTGTAAATCACTTTCAAATAAATGATTCCCGAATACTTGATCGCCGCCGGCTGCTCCTGCACCCCAAGACCAAGCACCCAATGCGATTTTAGGTGTTTTTATATCCATAATTTATTCCTCCTGCTTTTCCTGTTTCTTTTCTGTTTTCAGTCCGTCAGAGATTTTCCGAAATGATAAAGTTCGTCTGTTTTTTTGCGTGAACTATTTTCAGCGCCGTGTGCTGTATAGACTCCTGCATTTTCCAAACCAAGATAATCCAAAAAATCCCCCTGAAAAGAAAACATTGCGCCGTCATACATGTCAGCATCGCCGGAACTTAATATCATCGCCACTTTTTTCAGGTGCGGAGGCTTTTGAGGATATGCTGCCGCATAGAAACGGTCAATCACACATTTAAGCTGCCCTGTAATCCCATGATAATAAATAGGCGAAGCAATTATCAACATTTCTGCGTCCCGGAGCAAGGTGTATATTTCCCGCATATCATCTTTCTGAACGCATTCCCCGCCACTCTTGGTATGGCAGTATTCACAGGCAAGACATCCCGAAATTCTTTTTTTGCATACATCAATAATATCCACCTTATGACCGGAACTTTCTGCACCTTCCCGAAAAGCATTTATCATCCTTTTTGTATTGCCTTTCGACCTCGGACTACCATTTAACACTAAAATCTTCATATTCTATTCACCTTTTCATTTCCGCTCTCCCTTATAAGCACATCTTGAAAATTTCCTCAACATCAGCCGGGGTTAGCTCTTTTGGACCTGCTATCGAGCCACCAGCACAGGCGTGTTCCGCCATAACTTTAAAATGCTTTTCATCAATGCCTAAATCGGTAAGATTAGGCTGTAAACTGAGTGTGTTAAAGCAAAAACCTGTAACTGCTTCAATCGCTTTTTTCGCTCCGTCCATTGCAGAGAGATTTTCGGGAATACCGAACACTTTTACGCCAAGACGGTAAATTGCGGGAGCAGTTGTTTCATCCAGAATATAAGTAAGCCAACGAGGGGTTACAATCGCAAGTCCATGTCCGTGTGTAATATCATAGTAAGCGGAAAGCTCGTGTTCCATAAAGTGGCAAGCACAGCCGTGTACCGTTCCTCCGTCAAGAATTGAGTTTAATGCCATAGAGGACGCCCACATCAGATTTGCTCTTGCCTCATAATTTTCAGGTTCTTTCATTGCAACAGGCACCCATTTTACTACGGTACGCATAACTGCCTCTTGCATTTCAAGCAACAGATCAAAAGTCGCCTCGCCTGCAAGGTAATAGTTATCTAAAATGTGATTGAATATATCAAAAGCACCGCAGGCAGTTTGATAAGACGGAAGCGTATAGCTGTATTCGGGATTTTCAAATGCGGCTCTCGGAATAAGAGCAGTACCGCCAAGACCTATTTTTTCGTTTGTATCCATATTGGAAATAACTCCCCAAGCATCCATTTCCGAACCGGTTGCAGCATTTGTAAGAATAGCGACAACAGGCAGAGCTTCCGTTACCCATACTCCGTTAGATACAAGCGGCCACACATCGGCATTTTCGGTAAGTGCGGCTGCGGCAATTCCTTTGGCACAGTCGATTGTTGAGCCGCCGCCCGCAGCAAGAACAACGCTGATATTTTCTTTTTTGCAAATTGCCGCTCCTTTATTGACCGTGGAATGTCTTGGATTCGGCTCAACGTCGGAAAGCTCAAACAGCTCAATGCCGCTGTCCTTAGCAATGGTTACAATACTGTCGTAAAGACCATTCTTCTTAATAGATCCGCCACCATAGACCAGCAAAACCTTTTTCCCAAATTTCAATAATTCCTCAGAGAGATGTTCAAGCTGGTTTTTTCCGAAATACACTTTATCGGGGTTGTGAAAAATAAAATCGTTCATAATGGTTTCCTCCGTTTACTTTTGTTTTATTAATGAGTAGATTAAGTAGTCCAAGCAATCTATTTGCTTTTGACCTTTGTGTACTGAATCAAGCAGGTGTTTACGATGTTTTGTGAGAATGGGAAGCATATCAAAAATTCTCCTTGCTTTTAGTATAGATTCAGAAGTTTAAAATATCAAATACATATATCGAATGGCTTTCCATACTTGAAAAGTATGGAAACGCGTACTATAATAAAGCTGTAAACAAAAATCAAGAAGGGAGAAGCACTTTTGGATATTCGAGTATTGCAATACTTTCTTGCCGTAGCAAGAGAGGAAAGCATAACACGGGCGGCTGAAACTTTGAATATGACACAGCCTCCGCTGTCAAGACAATTAAAAGATTTAGAAGAGGAAGTTGGAAAGCAGCTCCTTATCAGAGGAAGCAAAAAAGTTACCTTGACAGAGGACGGAATGCTGCTTCGTAAACGTGCAGAAGAAATGATTGCCTTAATGGAAAAGACAAAATCCGAGCTTTCTTCCTCTGATAAAAATATAAGCGGTGAAATTCATATGGGAAGTGGTGAAACGGAAGCTGTTTCTACGATTGCGAAAGTAGCAAAAGATTTACAGGAAGAATATCCCCTAATTCGCTATCACATTTATAGCGGCGACGCTGAACATATTGTAGACCGGTTAGATAAAGGTCTGATTGATTTTGGTCTGTTAGTAGAACCTTTTGATATTTCAAAGTATGATTTTATCAGGCTTCCGGTAAAAGACACTTGGGGAGTTTTAATGCGAAAGGACAGTCCGTTAGCAGAAAAAGAGAGTATCTGTGCCGAAGATTTATGGGACAAACCTCTCATCCTATCTCACCAAACAGCAATCAGCGACGATATGGTTGCCTGGCTGCGAAAAGATGTATCGCAATTAAATATCGTTGCTACCTACGATCTTTTATATAATGCTTCCCGCTTTGTTAAAATGGAATTTGGTTATGCAATCGCCTTGGATAAACTAATCAATACAAGCGGTGACAGCAATCTTTGTTTCAGACCGCTGTATCCTGTTTCAGAAGCGGGATTATGTATCGTATGGAAAAAATATCAGGTTTTTTCAAGAGCAGCGGGGAGATTTATGCAGAAACTTAAGGATGAATTTGCATTGCCTAATAATTGATTCTTTAGTTAAGTGTTGCTACACATTCTTTTTTTCTCTTTCAAAACAAGCCATACGGAAAGAACCGTTGCAAGTAAATCACTGATTGGCTGTGCAAAGAAAATTCCGTTAATTCCAAAAAGAACTGGTAATATATAAATAAATGGCACTAAAAAAATTATCTGCCGTAAAACGGTTATGACAATAGATGGTATCGGACGGTTAATCGACTGAAAAAAAGTAGTAGCTAACCATATACTGTATCATTCTCCTTTGGGTAAACTTCTTATTATGCAAATTCCCCACCGACTTCAGTCGATGGGGAGCATTTACAAACTATACCATTTATATACCACCTGTATAGCAAGTGGCATTATTTACGAACTGAATCACTTATACCCCGCACCATCAGCAAGCGGCAGACATTTACTTCTAATCATAGTATATACAGATTGTGAGAAATAATCAACCTGTTTTTCGATTTTTTTACTTTTTTTGCACTGGACTTCTTATCTATGATTTGATTCTCTGTAAAACCTCTGTAAATTCACTTGATAATTAGCATTTTTCCTGGTAAATATCAGCATTTCAAGGCTTATGTTTACTTCCTGCCGTGGCAAATGAATAATATTTTAATCATAATAAAAATTTCTCCTGAAATACGTCAGATTGTCAGGACAATGCCTGTTCAAATACCTTTAAAAGCTGTTCCTGATGAAAAGGCTTGTCCACAAACCCTCTGGCGCCAATGGCTTTGGCTTTCTCAAAAGTATCGTCGTATGCCAGGGACGAAACCATGACAATCCTTGCATCCGGATGCTCTTTTAAAATAAACTCGGCGGCATCCAACCCGTCCATTCCCTGCATGATAATATCCATCGTAACCAGATCAGGAGCTACTTCACCATACTGCGCAATTGCATCCTCCCCGCTACGGCAGTATGCCGTAATTTCATAATCCGTACCTTTGAGAATATCCTCCAACTGAACCCGAACCAGCCGGGAATCGTCTACCACCATAATTCGTTTGCTCATTTCACATGCTCCTTTCTATCAGGCTTCACTCGAAACTCCCCCGTTCTCATCGAAACAGGGTACATGATGAATCAGCTGCGCACCGCCACAGCATTCGTCAGAATACGTAAGCACAAATTGTACCTCACGCCCCTCCGGCTCATAGCGCCCGCGATAAAACACAGGCGGGCCAAAATGAGCTGGAACCTGTGTGGCTCGAAACATAGCTCCGGCTATCCTGCCGCAGAGTACATTAAAATATTCTTTGCTAAACTCCTCCAGGTCCTCGGAACTGACCGATTCCTCATGAAAAGAATTGCATGCCATGCGGTACAGCAGTTCGGTATCCGCACAGAGCGTAAGGCTGGTACGAAACCCCTGGTCAAAAGTGATCTGGACCGTGCAAAGGTCCTGCCCCGGCGAATGATTTCCCTGATGCAGACGCACGCCTGCTGTGCGCTCCGTCACATCCTTAACCGCCTGATCCAGTATCCGTTCAAGCTCCTCTTTCTCCATAGCAGTATTCATTCTACAATTCCTCGCTTTCTCACGGTTTCCTATGCTTCTGTTCTTCCTGCTCAAAAACTCCCTGAATCCTCTTCAGCAGATCTTCCGCATAAAAAGGCTTCAGTATGTAATCACAGATCCCCAACTTGGCGCTTGCCAGAACAAAGTTTTTATCCTCCACACCGGTAAGCATAATTACCGGTATGTCCGCACGGTCTTTCATAGAACGTATTTCCTGCAATGTTTCAATACCGTCCATTTGCGCCATCTGAATATCCAGCAGAATCAGATCTGGCTTCTCCTGTTCCAGATATTTCAGAGCCCGTATCCCGGAATTGACAGTAATTACTTCATATTCGTCTTTCAGGGTATTCGCTATTCTCGTTAAAACAATTGCAGTATCGTCTACTGCTAAAATACATTTTTTAGATTCTCTGCTTTCCGTTTGGCTCATTTATGTTTTACCTCCTATTCAAGTATGCCGAGAAGCTGACTCAACAGTTCTTCCGCATAATCATCCTCATATAATCTCAGTTGTTCCCGTATCTGCAAAAGAAGAGTTTCCACCTCTTCTTCCGGAAGTTCATGAAGAAGCATCATATCCACTCTTTCCGCACATTTCTGAGACCGAAAATGCTTCAGTTCTTCCAGCGCTGCTGCCGTCTGCTCCTTTAACTCCTGTACCGGCAGGGCTGGAAGCTTTTCTTTCCTGCCAATTTCCTGTTTGCGCCTTTCCAGAAACTGTTCGATATTCGCCAGAAGAGTTTCGTATTCCGCAAGCAGCAACGGAAATTGCCCGGCAATAAATTCCCTGTCCCCCTGTGCGGCAGCATTCTCCTGCGCACGCGCCATGGCCGAAACATCCATAGCCCCGATATTGGCGGATGCGCTCTTCAAACCATGTACCTCTATCTGGTATCGTAAAAGATCTGTTTCCACAAGTTCACGAAGAAGCTTCGTCTTGCGTTTGCCATCCATACAATAAAGCTCCAACAGATCAACAAAACCGTCTTCATCTCCGGAGTAATATTGTACTGCGGCTTTCATATCCACCCCGTCAATCTGAATTGCCACTGCATCCAGCGGTTTGGATTCTTCTTTTCTGTCTTCTGTCTGTCTGTACTTTTCCGGTACCCAGCGCAGCAAAAGCTGGTTCAGTTCTTTCCTGTCAAGCGGTTTGGAAATGAAATCCTGAAAACCACATTCCAGAAAATGTTCCCTCATACCTTCCATGGCATTGGCAGTCAACGCCACCATTACAGGAGCGGTTCCGTTTTCCCCACAATTCCTGCGGATAATATCCGCCGCCTCAATGCCGTCCATACCGGGCATCATATGATCCATAAAAATAATGTCATACCGGATGACGCGCACCAGCTCAATAGCCTCCGGCCCGCTTTCCGCCTCGGTCAAATCAAAATCATAATTTTTCAGAAACCCTCTGGCCACTTTGCGGTTAATTACGTTATCGTCGACAATGAGTACTTTTACCCCGGGAGCGGTGAAGCTGTCGGTGATTTTCTGTTCTGTCTGAGTAATCTCCGGCGTTTCTGAAACCGGACGTGCATCTACGATTTTCTGAGGAATCGTGATTGTAACTTTTGTCCCTTCCCCGTAGATACTTTCCACTTCAATAGTACCTTCCATTAATTCCACCAGATACTTCACAATGGCAAGCCCCAATCCGGTGCCCTCCGCGCTCCGGTTCCGTTTGGAGTCTACCTGCCGGAAATCTTCGAAGATCTTATTGAGATCCTCTTTCCGAATACCGCAGCCGGTATCCTCAACACAGAAAATAAGCAGTTCCTCCCCTTCATTTTTTCCGGGTTTTCCGGTAATATATGCCCGGACATAACCTTTATTCGTAAATTTGATGGCATTATTAAGAATATTGATCAGAATCTGTTTGATTCTGCCGTCATCGCCGTTATAGCGGCAGGGAATCGTTTCGTCACATTCATATTTCAGGATCAGTCCCCGCTGGGAGGCCGCCATATCCATCATTCCTATGATCTCATTCGCCATAACTTTTATGTAATAGTCTATGCATACCAGCTCCATCTTGCCTGCTTCTACTTTGGACAGATCCAGAATATCATTGATGATCGCCAGCAGATTTTTTGCTGCGGACTGTACATCTTTGGCATGGGCATAGATCTCCGTATCCCCGCACTCTTCCATAATAATATCATTGAGGCCGATAATGGCGTTCATCGGAGTACGTATTTCATGGGACATGTTGGCAAGAAATTCACTTTTCGCAATGCTGGCTTTCTCTGCCTGACGCCGCACGCGCTTAATCTCATTGATATAGGCCTTTATATCGGTCATATCCAGAATTAAAATGACGCAGCCCTGTATCCTGCCGTATTCATCTTTAATATGCTTGCTGTGGCTTTCATAATGCTGTTCGTTGATCGTAAAACTCTGGGGAATGTCCTCATTAAGCATTTCCTCACGAAAATCTTCCACTACCCGGATATTCTCTCCCAGCTTATGGGCTGGCAAACGGGTAAAAATATCCGCCGCCGCTCTGTTATAGCTGACCAGCCGGTCATGGTCATCCAACGTAATCACGCCGTCGCCCAGACTCTCCAGAATTTTCTCCGCCGCCAGATGGCGGAAATCATAATTACGGCGGCTCCAGACCACAATAACGACCATAGCCATAGATATTGCCAGCGTTACCGGCGTAAGATCGTATACTTTTATCAATTTGAAGATATAAGCGATCAATATGACAACAGGAAAACTAGAGAACCCCAGAATCGTCCAATACTGCCGGTTGACCTGCTGATCCGAACGCCCGCGGATAGCACTTACCAGTGTGAGTATACAAAGAGCATAGGGGATAATAATACGGCTGAGTAAAAAAACTACATACAGCGGACCATATGTGAGGCTGACATGATAAAATCCATTCACATCCGCCACCCATTGCACTTCCTGATAGAAAAGGCCATGCCAGTTAAAAAATACCGTAGGCAGGACAAAGAAACTGATTACGCCAAGAATCCTTAACAGAATTTTGGGCGGCGTAATATAACAATAGATATAAATAAACCAGCAATAACATAACGGTACAAAAGCGGAACCCACGTTTTCCACTGTTACCGCCGTCATGGCAGCCTCCAGCGTAGATGCCGTCAGTTCCAATAAATAACCTATATTCTGAACCAGTGAGCCGCACATAATGATAATCAAAAGCTTCTGTTCCCTGGCTCCATCCCCATTAAGCAAAAGAAGCAGCGCTATCACAGACAGGCATATGCCAAAACATTCCAATAAGATGACTAAATTTACCATATTACCTTTCCGCCCACTTGCAGCTTTACAGGCCGACATGATGGCTTTTTGTTTATTTCCATCGGCAATGCGCAAAATGCTCTGCCCGAACGGGCATATGGCAAGCGCCTCCGGATATTTTATACTAAAAATACAATATTACAATTTTGCTGTGGTGTCAAGAAATAGCGAGTAAATCGCAGGCTCCGTTTCAACTTTCTGAAGTAAAAATATAGTTATAGAAAGCGCAAAAACCTCTTGCGAAAAAAATATATTGTGGTAAAATAAAATGTTGTTTTATACCAGTATCATAAAAGAAAGGATTATTATGAAAACAAAACGCGAAGATATACGTAATATTGCAATTATAGCACATGTTGACCATGGTAAAACTACTTTAGTTGATGAATTATTAAAACAAAGCGGCGTTTTCCGCGCAAATCAGGAAGTCCAGGAACGCGTTATGGATTCCAACGACATAGAAAGAGAACGCGGAATTACTATCCTGTCGAAAAATACCGCCGTTTTTTATAAAAATATGAAAATCAATATTATTGATACGCCCGGACACGCGGATTTCGGCGGCGAAGTAGAACGCGTACTGAAAATGGTCGACGGCGTCGTCCTTGTTGTCGACGCTTTTGAGGGCGTTATGCCGCAGACAAAATTCGTTCTTATGAAAGCGCTGGCCTTAAACCATCCGGTGATCGTATGCATCAATAAAATCGACCGCCCGGAAGCAAGGCCGGACGAAGTCATCGACGACGTCCTGGAACTGTTTATGGATCTGGACGCTTCCGACGAACAGCTTGACTGCCCGTTTATTTATGCTTCCGCCCGGGACGGCTACGCCATACGCGATTTAAACGACGAAAAGAAAGATATGACGCCCCTTTTTGAAACGATCATTGATTATGTTCCGGCACCGGAAGGCGACCCGGACCTTAATACGCAGGTTCTGATCAGCACGATCGATTATAACGAATACGTCGGCCGGATCGGTATCGGAAAAGTCGATAACGGATGCCTGAAAATCAATCAGGAAGCGGTCGTTGTCAACGCCCATGAACCTGACAAAGTAAAAAAAGTGCGCATCAGCAAACTGTATGAATTTGACGGCTTAAACAAAGTCGATGTCACGGAAGCCAGCATCGGCTCTATCGTAGCCGTTTCCGGAATTGCCGACATCCATATCGGGGATACGATCTGCGCGCCGGAAGCGCCGGAACCGATTTCATTCCAGAAAATTTCCGATCCGACGCTGTCCATGAACTTTCTCGTAAACGACAGCCCACTCGCCGGAATAGAGGGAAAATACGTGACTTCCCGCCATATCCGGGATCGCCTGCTCCGGGAATTAAATACTGACGTCAGCCTGCGGGTGGAAGACACGGAAAACACCGATTGCATGAAAGTATCCGGGCGCGGGGAACTGCATCTTTCCGTTTTGATCGAAAACATGCGCCGCGAAGGATATGAATTCGCGGTCAGCAAAGCGGAAGTATTATATAAAACCGACGAAAAAGGCCATAAACTGGAACCGATAGAAACGGCTTATGTAGACGTCCCGGAGGAATTTACCGGCCCGGTCATTGAAAAACTGAGCCAGCGCAAAGGGGAACTGCAAAACATGTACCCGATCAGCGGAGGCTATACCCGTATGGAATTTAAAATTCCGTCCCGCGGCCTGATCGGATACCGCGGCGAATTTTTAACGGACACGAAAGGCAACGGTATCATCAATACGATTTTTGAAGGGTATGAACCTTACCGCGGCGATATCGCCTACCGGCAGACAGGCTCCCTGATCGCTTACGAAAGTGGGGAATCCGTAACGTACGGCCTGTTTTCCGCACAGGAACGCGGCACTTTATTTATCGGGCCGGGCGAAAAAGTATATGCCGGCATGGTCATCGGACAAAGCTCCCGCGCCGAAGACATCGAACTGAATGTCTGCAAGAAAAAACACCTGACAAATACCCGTTCTTCTTCCGCCGACGAAGCGCTGACGCTGGTTCCTCCGAAAATTTTAAGCCTCGAACAGGCACTTGACTTTATCGATTCGGATGAACTTCTCGAAGTTACGCCGACTAGCCTGCGGATCCGCAAACGGATTCTGGATCCGACGCTGCGGAAACGCGCAGGGAGATAACGCTCCTAATTTCATAAAATAGTAAACAGGCAGAAACCGGACATTCCCGGCTCTGCCTGTTTTTAATCTTTTTCTGTTTGGTTTTTTCTGTTTCCTTACTCCGCGACATGCCCTTTCTTTCTGATTACGTCTATGACGTCGTCTACATACTGCTCACATTCTTCTTTTGTAGCAGCTTCCACCATCACGCGGATCACCGGCTCAGTACCGCTTTCGCGCACCAGGATTCTGCCGTTTTCTCCCAGTTTTTCTTTTGTCGCTTCCACCGCTGCCTGTACGTCAGCGTCGTTTTGTGCTTCCGGTTTGCTCTTGACACGTACGTTTTTCAAAACCTGCGGATAAATTGTAACCGGTGCGCACAGCCTGCTTAACGATGTTTTCTTTTCAATGATAACTTCCATCAGTTTGATCGCGGTCAGGATTCCGTCGCCGGTTGATGCATATTTGCTGAATATAATATGGCCGGACTGCTCCCCGCCGATCCGGTGCCCTTTCGTCACCATATTTTCATAAACATACTTGTCACCGACCGCCGTTTTTTCATAGTCGATGTCTGCGGCGTCAAACGCTTTGTATAAACCGAAATTCGACATTACAGTAGTCACAACCGTATTATTGTTCAGCTTCCCGCGCTCTTTGAGATATTTTCCGTAAATATACAAAATCAAATCGCCGTTTACAACGTCGCCGTTTTCATCAATCGCAATACAGCGGTCTGCATCCCCGTCAAATGCAAATCCAACATCCAAGCCGTTATCTTTTACAAACTCCTGCAGCTTTTCAATATGGGTAGAACCGCAATCCATATTGATATTCGTACCGTCCGGCTCCGCATGGATGACATAAGTTTTTGCCCCCAATGCGTCAAATACGCTTTTTGCAATCATCCAGGCGCTGCCGTTGGCACAATCCAGGCCAACGCGCATGTTTTTATAAGAGCGGGTCGCCAGTGAAATCAGATAACCGATATAGCGGTTCCGTCCTGCCGCGTAATCAACGGTACGCCCAATGGCTGCTCCCGTCGCCAGTGGGATTTCTGGAATTTTTCCGTCAATATATTCCTCGATTTTTAAAATGGTTTCTTCGTCCATTTTCTCACCTTTTTCGTTGATCAGCTTGATCCCGTTATCATAATACGGATTATGGCTCGCAGAAATCATAATTCCGCAGTCAAAATCATCCGTACGCACCACATACGATACACTCGGCGTCGTCGTTACGTGAAGCAGATAAGCGTCCGCGCCGGAAGCCGTGATCCCTGCCGCCAGCGAATACTCAAACATATAGCTGGAACGTCTGGTATCTTTTCCGATCACTACGCTGCATCGCTCACCCGCCGCTTTGTTCCGGCTGTAATACCATCCGATAAACCGGCCCACTTTGAATGCATGGTCTACAGTAAGTACTTTATTTGCTTCTCCACGGAACCCATCCGTGCCAAAATATTTTCCCATAATTGCTCCTTCTTTTCTCAAAATAGAATTATGCTACTATTATATAGAAAATCCGCAGGGAATACAAATAATTTTTATGATTTTCTTTCCCCCGCCTTTTGTGCTATACTGTATAAAAATCCTGAAAAACCGAGGAAACAGACATGAAATATCATCTTGAGAAACGGGTTGAAGACGATATCGTAAAAATAGCCCGAAAAAACAACATTCAAAAAGTGATCCTCTTTGGCTCGCGCGCACGCGGAACCAACACGGAGAGAAGTGATATTGACCTAGCGGTAAGCGGCGGCAGCAGCCTTGATTTCTATTATGATCTCGAGGAAGAAGCTTGGACTCTTTTAATGTTTGACGTCGTGAATCTTGACAGCGAAATCAGCGCGGAACTGAAAAAAGAAATTGAAAGGGACGGAATCGTTTTATATGAGAAAATACGATAATTTTTGTAAAGCCCTGGCAAATTTAAGAGAGGGTGTAAAACTGGAAGAACCTTACAATATTGTAGAGCAAACGGGACTGATAGGGTTATTTGAAATCTGCTTCGAACAATCCTGGAAACTTATGAAAGAACTTTTGGAAGAGCATGGAAGATCCGAATCCAAAACAGGTTCTCCAAAAGCAATTATAAAAACGGCTTATCAATGCCGTATGGTCAACGACTGCGAGTCCTGGCTCGAATTGCTGGCAACGAGAAACCTGCTTGCCCATACCTACAGCAATGAACAGGCGTTATCCGGAATCAGGAAATTAAAAACCGATTATCTCCTTTTATTCGAAATGCTCAAAAAAGAAATTGACCAGAACTGGTTGTCATTTTAAAGTCGGAGGAACTATGAAAACAAATCTTTCCTGTTTTAAATCAGGGCTTCGCGACGGGATTCCCATTTTTCTGGGATACCTTGCTGTGTCCTTTACGTTGGGAATCGTTGCGAAAAATATCGGCATGACCGCTTTTCAGGCCACGCTGATGAGCCTGACTAACAGCACTTCCGCCGGCGAATTTGCCGCGGTAACGCTGATCGGCGCGGAAGCCGCCTATATTGAAATGGCTGTTACGCAGTTTATCATAAATTTAAGATATATGTTAATGTCCTGCTCGCTTTCCCAGAAACTGCCTCCGTCGGTTCCGATCCGCCTGCGGCTTTTGATGGGAATCGCCGTTACCGACGAGATCTTCGGCGTATCCATGGGCTTTCCGGGTAAGCTGAATCCCTTTTATACGCTGGGGCTGATCTGTATCGCGGTACCGGGTTGGTCGTTCGGCACATTTCTCGGCGTAGTATCCGGAACCATACTACCGGCTCCCGTGATTACGGCTCTGAGCGTTGCCCTGTACGGAATGTTTCTCTCAATCATCATTCCGGAGGCAAAAAAAAGCAAAGTGATCGGCGGCATCGTTCTGATTTCCATGCTGGCAAGTTTTCTGTTTTCCCGGCTGCCGATATTAAAAGACATTTCCGCCGGCATGAGAATTATTATTCTGACCGTAATAATTGCCGGAGCCGCCGCCGTTCTGTTTCCGGTAAAGGAAGACAACGATATTCCGGAAACTCCCGCTCCGGAAAACAGTGTTCCCGAAAAATAATACTCCTGGAAAGGAATAACATCTACCATGCATGCTAATGTTTACATATACATTTTAGTCATGGCGTCCGTGACTTATCTGATCCGCGTCCTGCCTTTGACTCTGATCCGTAAAAAAATAAATAACGTGACGATACGGTCGTTTCTATATTACGTTCCGTACGTCACGTTATCCGTTATGACTTTTCCGGCCATTATGGACGCCACCGACAATCCGCTTGTCGGACTGGCTGCCCTGGCTCTCTGTATTTTTCTGGCACTCAAAGGCGCCAGTTTGTTTCTCGTATCCATCGGCGCCTGTGCGGCCGTATTTCTGTTAAATCTGATTTGATAAATTTCTATCGTTCCATTCCATATGCCCCATCTTACCCGGTGAATTTTATCGGTTAAGACTGATCTTTCTCTATGGAAACCAACTTCCCGTCCTGCTTCAGCTTTGCGATAAACTCAGCCGCATCGTCTGGAGCGTCGTCAATTGTATCGTCCCCGACATCAATAATACGAGGCTGTCTGCGGTACAGAATATCATACATGACCGGTACGACAAACAACGTCATTAATGTCGCATATAACATTCCGCCTACAACGACGATCGCCATTCCCTTGCTCAAAGAGTTCCCTGCGTCCTGGCTGATAATCATCGGGCACATAGCCAGAATCGTTGTTAACGCCGTCATTAAGATCGGACGCATACGGGTAATTCCGGTCGCAACCAGCGCGTCGTGTTTGTCCATGCCGCCCAGCCGCAGCTGATTGACATAATCCACAAATACAATACCGTTATTTACAATCGTACCCATCAATACCAAAAATCCGATCAACGTAATTAACGTCAGCCGTTCTCCGCCAATCATCATGCCTAAAAATCCGCCGGTAAAAGCAAGCGGCACCGTAAAGATTACGATAAACGGAGAAAGCAGGCTCTGGAACTGCGCTACCATAATCAGGTAGATCAGCACCAAACCGATCAGTAACATCTGCGCCATCTGCGTTACCATGTCGCCGGTCGTTTCCGTTTCACCGCCAAAGTAAACGCTGTACCCTTTCGGCATTTTGTAATCTTTCAGCAGTTCTTCCACTTCCCTTGAAACTACCGTAATGTTATATCCGTCTTTCAAATCTGCTGTAACGCTGATATAACGTTCGTTATCCTGACGTTCTACCGATGCGACGCCAACCGCGTCTTCCAACGCTGCAAATTCTTTTAACTGATGTTTTTCTTTCTCCGGGTTTCCGTCTTCATCCGTTGTATCCACTTCAAATTCCATATCCAGCAGGTTTTCTTTTTTCAGGTCGTCGGTATGGTCTACGATCTGCACATTGACCGTACTGTCCTCCATCGTCATTGTCGTCGCATCCGCTTCCGTTTTGAGGCGGTCTGATATTCCGGCATAAATCTGCGCGACTGTCAGGCCGTTTTGCATCGCTTTGTTCTTATCAATTGCCAGATGAATTGCCGTATCCGCTTCTTCCTGGCCGTTGGAAATATTTTCCACGGCATCCACATCCGCAAGAATATCCTCTATATCCTGGCTGATATCCAGCAAGGTATCCAGTTCTTCCCCTTTAATACGGATATCCAGGCCGCTGCCCAGCAGCTGGTCCATATCACCGAATGCGGAAGAAGCCACGCTTATTTCACACGGAGAATCCTTTGTCTTTTCTTCTATTTCTTTACAAAGCTGCTTAATTCCCCGGATTGTCTTGGTTTCTTCTTTCGGCAGGACATAGAATGAAAATCCTGTAATCTCATCGGAAGACCCCATGCTGCCCATAATACTGTTTTCACTGCCGGAATCCATGGCTCCGATCATCTCAATCCCCTCAATCGGCAGCATATCTTCCATGATTTCATCGGCATATTTGTACGCGTCTTCCCGCGACGTTTCTTCCGGCACGGTCACGGCTACCGTCACCTGGTCGCTTACCATATCCGGAAACAGGCTGGCTCCCTGTTTCAGTATCGCATAAGCGGAAATCAGCAGCAGAACAAGCGCAAGTCCCAACGGAATGATTTTTATTTTCAGGAAAAACCGCAGCACAGACGCATAAAGATTCTGTATTTTTTCAAACAGCGGAAATTTCTTCGGACTGGCCTTTTTCAGTAAAACGGATCCCATCGTCGGCACTATGGTCATCGCCACCACTAACGACGCTACCAAAGCAAAAGTAATCGTAAGTGCCATCGGCAGCATCAGTTCCCGGACAAGGCCCGTCGTAAATATCATTGGCAAAAATACGCAGATCGTCGTCAGCGTAGACGAAGTAATCGCCGCAGCCACCTGTTTTGTTCCCTGCACCGCCGCGCGCGGAGCCGCCATGCCGCGCCATCTCAACCGGTAAATATTTTCCATAATAACGATAGAATTATCAACAAGCATACCGATCGCAAGCGACAGTCCCGATAACGACATAATATTGATCGAAATATTTGAAAAATACATCAATACGATCGCCGCCAGTACGCTGAACGGAATACTGAACGCCACGACAAGCGTCGGACGGATATCTTTCATAAACAGGATTAATACGACAACCGCCAGGATCGCGCCGAACAGAATACTGCTCAAAATAGTGCTGATAAACATGTTGATATAATCGCCCTGGTCAACGATCGGCACAATCTTTAACCCTTCGTATTCGGTCTCCAGTTCTCCGATCGCTTCCTTACATTTTTTGGACGTTTCATTCGTGCTGGAAGTGCTTCCTTTAAAAACGGACAGCACGACCGCTTCCTCGCCGTTCACGCTGGCATAACTTTCCTCCGCGTTATCAATTACCGTAATTTCCGACACGTCCGCCAGCGTTACGTCCCCGATATCGTCTATATTACAGAGAACGAGCGACTGCAGTTCTTCCATTGTTTCAAGCTCATCGCCGACCTTTAACATCCACTGATTATCATGCGCGTCGTCAATATACCCTGCCGGCATTGCAAAATCCTGCGCCGAAATAATGCCTGACAGCGTATCCAGCTTTAACAGTTCGTCGATATTGGAATTTTCCACAGCAGATTCCGTAGAATCGTCAAGCTGCTTCTGCGCGTCTTCCAATTCGGATTTCGCATCTTCCATCGCCGTTTCCGCAGCCGAAAGCTGTGCTTCCGCCGAACCGAAAGTCACGGATGCCTCCATCGATCCCTGAGCCGCCTGCGTATAACCGGAATCCAGTTCGTTCATCTGTGCCGTAACGGCTTCCACCATGGCCTGCACACCGGCAATTTCCGTTTCCAGATTGGCAAGCGCCGTATCGATCTGCGGTATTCTGGTGTCCACGATTTCCGCCAGTTTGGAAAGATTTTCTTCCGTCAGGGCGCTGACCGCTTCCTGCTGCCCCATCCCGGCCATCCAGTCCGTAAACGCTTTTAATTCTTTCGGATGCTCCAATGCATATGTAATATTTTCCGGAATCGTTATTCCTGCCGCCTGTGCGTACTGGCCGAAATTTTTCTGCATCTGCGCAAAAGCGCCGTTAATTTCATCATAATTTTTCTTTACGTCATTATCCTCGTACGCCTTTAACTCCGCCTGCAGCGCGGACTGCTGCGCTTTCAGGCTTGTCAGCTGCGATTCGTAGGCCGCCCTTGTGGCGATTGCCTGATCCAGCTGGAGCTGTGTCTGCGCGAGCTGCGCGGAAGTATCCGCCTTTTGCTGTCCCAGCGTCTGCTTCTGCTGCGCCACTTCGCTTTGGGAGTCTTCCAGTTTGTTTTTTGCATCATCCAGTTCCTGCTGCGCATCCCCTAATTTTTCGTTTGTTTTCGCCAGGACTTTCCCGTTGATCTCATTTATTTTCGACTGGCTTAAGCGGACTTCTACCGTTTTTTCCACCATACCAATATTATTAACATTGGCCACGCCTTCCTGACGCTCAAAATACGGATTGACTGTATTTTTGACAAACTCCGTCAGTTCATAAATATCATACCCCTTGTAGCTGACGCTGGCGTACATCGTCGCCATCATATCCAGATTCATTTCCATGACGTTCGGCGCGCCGGTAACGTCCGGAAGCTGCGTACTGACCGCCTCTAATCCCGCATTTACTTTTACCAGTGCGGAGTCCATGTTGGTATCTTCCTCAAACTCCAGCATTACCATACTGTAATTTTCCGCGCTGGAACTGGTCACGCTTTTGATCCCGTTGATCGTGCCCAATTCGCTTTCAATCGGTTTCGTCAGTTCATTTTCCACTTTTTCCGGCGTTGCGCCCGGATATGTCGTAATGACGATCAGATATGGCATGCTCATATCCGGCATTAAGTCTGTTTTTAATTTCGTCAGGCTGACAAACCCCAGCACCAGAACAATAATAATTGCCACCAACACAAAAAACGGTTTCTGGACGCACTTTTTAATCATTTTTTCTCCTCACGTTTCATATAATTTCATCCTGATCTATATGATTAACAATGTTAACTATTTAATCTTCTCTTTTATATCATTTGTACGTTTTAATGTCAACTGATAGCCGGGGAGATTTCTGTTTCTTTAGATAAATTTTATACTTTTAAAAAGCGGAAAAGGAGTTCCGCCGACGAAACTCCTTTCTTTTCCCTTTCTTTCCCTATTTCATCTGTTCTGCATCTGCTTTTGGCGGCAGATAATCATAAACGTCTTCATAGGAAGCCGCCTGCGCTTCATCCAGTATCGTCGACGGGATTAACCCTGTCATATCGCTTGCCGAAGCGGAATTTGCCAGATAATCATAATCCTCATATGACGGCTCTTCTACCGCTGCATCCGACCGATAAGCGGCTGACGGCGCTTTTTTCTCTTCTTTTTCCAGACGGCTGACCGGCCTGTCCGGATCGTTTTCATGCCACATCACACATTCCCCCTTTGAGATAAAATCTGTTACAGTTTTTCAATATATAACCAATACTGATTCTCAAAAAGTATATGTAATCTGACGTTTCTTATTCTTCCGCTGCGGCAAAAAGAAACGAATGATTTGATTGCTTAATAATCCTTTGGGCAGGCCGACACGCTGCTCCGATCCCAGCTCATTCCGGACATCCCCGCATAGGTACTGTCGCTGACCAGGAAAAAGGCGTAAAAGCCGGAACTGTCATTTGCCTGCACGTCTGTAATATACCAGTTTCCGTTGACGCACACTTCATTCCACTGATGGCTTGGTTTTATGGAATTGCTGTCTGCATGCACATAATAGCATCCGCTCCCGATTCCGTCACACAAAGCTTTCATAGCCCTGGCATATCCGGAACACTGAGCCCTGTTGACTGATTACGACCGTTTTCCCGCTGTAATCGCTGTAACCTTTTTTCCCGTTTTTTAGCCGGTACGCCCGCATACGAAACGTATAGGGCGCTCCCTCTGCCAATTCACACAAATATACTTTATTTTTCCGGTTCAGAAGATTACTGCTTAAAACCTTATACGCTCCATTGCCCTTCCGATAAGAAATCTCGATTCCGGACGCTTTGGAAACTTTGTTCCAGCTAACCGCCGCCTGTCCTTTCCGATTGGAAAACACATGGATTGCCGGTGGCGAAAGCTTCGTTTCCACTTTCAATACGTTGGAATATTTTCCATAGTACATCGTTTTCCCGGATTTTTTAATTATTTATACCGGTAATGACAGCTTTGGCCGTCCCTGCGTTTACATTATTCTGGTAATCGACGGTATAATTCGTTCCGGAAACCTGCTTTCCCTGATATACCAGAACCACTTTCGGCCTCAACGCTTTGCCGGTATAATCCGCTCCGGGAATCGCCTGTGCCGAAGCTTTGGAAATATCCCGGCGAAACCTGCTTACCTGAACCATAACCGGAAAACACTTTGAAGAAAATAAACAGACTGTTAAAATCTATACAACGCGAACCTTTTCCGGAGAAAGAAAACCCAAAAATCCGATATCTCTTAATCATATTCTGAGACTATCGGATTTTTTATTAACTTTTTATCCCCTTTCACTGTAAATTATACTTGACTTTCAGTTTAGTATATGTATAATCATAAGTGCTGGTATTACTATACAAATTATGCAAGTAATACTAAACCAGAATCAGAACCACAATCAGGACGCCCGTTGAATACGCATTGACCGTATTCCCGGCCGCCCGGCCAAAAAGACACGAGGAATTACATATGACGATAGAAGAAGAAATAGGTATCCGTATCCGCAATTTGCGCAACCAGAACGGATTAACGCAGGAAGAACTGGCAGACAGGACCGAGTTGACGAAAGGATTCATTTCACAGCTGGAACGGGGACTGACCGCCCCGTCCGTTTCCACATTATACGATATCGTGGAATGTCTTGGCTCCAACCTGTCTGATTTTTTCTATAAGGAAAATAATTTACAGGTCGTATACCCGAAAGAAGACTATTTTGAAAAAGAAGACGACAGCGGCAGCAAAATCACATGGCTGATCGCTACCGCCCAGTCCAAAAGTCTGGAACCGATACGGGTGGAGCTCGCCCCCGGGCAGACGCTGCCCGAAGATAAGCCCCATGAGGGGGAGGAATTCGGCTACGTGTTAAAAGGAAAGATCAAAGTACACTATGGTGATAACGCTTACCTGGTAAGTAAAGGGGATTCCTTTATCTATCCGGCGAACAGAAAGCACAGGATCAGTTCCGCCTGCAATACGGCGGCCGTGTTTCTCTGGATCAGTTCACCGCCAAACTTTTAAGGGGGAGGGATTCTTACGGACGACGTTATTTTACAGCTCGACACTGTCAGCAAATCTTTTGACGGCAGGGAAATACTAAAGGAATTTAATCTGGAAATCGCCCGCAACGAATTTGTTACGCTTCTCGGTCCTTCCGGCTGCGGAAAGTCCACGACTTTGCGCATTATCGGCGGTTTTGAAAAACCGGACAGCGGAAAAGTATTATTTGAGGGAAAAGACATTACGAATCTTCCACCGGAAAAACGCAATATCAACACCGTTTTCCAGAAATATTCTCTGTTCCCGCATATGAATGTGGAAGAAAATATTGCATTCGGCCTGAAATTAAAAAAGAAAAGCGCCGGGTATATCAAAGACAAGATCGGCTACGCCTTAAAGCTGGTAAACATGGACGGATATGAGAAACAGAAAACCACGTCTTTAAGTGGCGGCCAGCAGCAGCGGGTCGCGATCGCAAGGGCGATTGTCAACGAGCCGAAGATCCTTTTACTGGACGAACCGCTCGGCGCGCTGGACTTAAAACTGCGCCACAGGATGCAGCGGGAACTGATTAAAATCAAAAAAGAAGTCGGCATTACTTTTGTATATGTTACCCACGACCAGGAAGAAGCCCTGACGATGTCCGACCGGATTATCGTCATGAACAAAGGCATTATCCAGCAGATGGGGACATCCAAAAGCATTTACGACGAACCGCAGAACGCTTTTGTCGCCGATTTTATCGGGGACAGCAATATTATAGACGGCATCATGCGCAAAGACTGCCTTGTGGAAATCCAGCATACGCCGATCCCGTGCGTGGACACCGGATTCGGCAAAGACGAACCGGTGGACGTCGTTATCCGCCCGGAAGACCTTGTGATCGTGCCAAAAGAAAAAGGGCTGTTAAGCGGCGTTGTCGTTTCCATCATATTCAAAGGAGCCATTTATGAAATAAAAGTACGGGCAGACGGCTACGAATGGATCGTGCAGAGCGTGAACCCTGCTCAGATCGGTACACGGGTAGGACTGACCATCCTGCCGGATAACATTCAGATTATGCACAAACCTCACTCCGAGGACGCGGAGGTCATAAAAGAAGATGAATAAAAGAACAAAAGCCAATCCGGCGGTCAATAAACGTGTCTGGCTCTCTTCGCCGTATCTTATCTGGGTCGTCGGTTTTACCGTGATCCCGATGATCATGATCTTCCGTTATGCCCTGGCTGACGGAAGCGGTACTTTTACACTCGGAAATATACTGGCGATTTTTGAACCGATTCACTTAAAGGCCATGATTTTTTCGCTGGAAATCGCCGTGGGATGCACTCTTGTATGCATCCTCCTGGCCTATCCGTTAGTGCTGGCCATGGAACGGCTGCATATGGGCCGGCGGGGATTTTCACTTTTTATCGTCATCCTGCCGATGTGGATGAATTTTATATTGAGGATACTGGCCTGGCAGATGATACTGTCCAACAACGGTATTTTAAACTTTATCCTCCGGGGTATAGGCCTGGAACCGCTGGCTGTTGCCAACACGCCCGCCGCGATCATGATCGGCATGGTATACGATTATCTGCCGTACATGGTGCTCCCGATTTACAACGTGATCACGGAAATCGACGCCGATATTATCGAAGCGGCGAAAGACCTGGGAGCAGGCAGTTTTACAGTATTCCGTAAAATCATTTTACCGCTGTCCGTACCAGGACTGTTAAGCGGCATCGTCATGGTATTTGTTCCGTCCATGACGTCTTTTGTCGTAGCGGACGTCCTCGGCGGCGGCAAGCTACAGCTGATCGGCAACATCATTGAACAGGAATTTACCAAAAGTTCGAACTGGGCGTTAGGCTCGGGGCTTTCGGTTTCCTTAATGATCTTTGTCCTGATCAGCATGATATTTACAACAAAAAGCGATTCGGAGGGGGACAGGTCAGCCATATGGTAAAAAAAATAGAAGGGTTTATCAGCCGTTTTTATCTCGTGCTCATCATGCTGTTTTTGTATATGCCGATCTTCGTCCTGATCGTGCTCTCTTTTAACGATTCCCGCTCGCGCGTTACGTGGGGCGGTTTTACTTTTGACTGGTACATACGGCTGTTTTCCAATAAACAGATTATGGAAGCGCTGGGCGTTACGATCGTGCTTGCCCTCTCTTCCGCACTGATCGCCACACTGATCGGTACGTTCGGCGCACTGGGCATCCATGCGATGCGCCGCAAAAACTTCCAGGTCATGATGGTATTTACAAATATTCCGCTTGTTAACGCGGATATTGTCACCGGCATTGCCTTAATGCTCGTATTTGTACATGTGATACCGCTCGGTTTCGGCAGCGTGCTGCTGGCGCACATTACGTTTAACATTCCTTATGTCATCTTAAGCGTCATGCCGAAAATCAAGCAGATGAATATCAGCATTTACGAAGCGGCCCGCGACCTGGGCGCCAACGCGGCATACTCATTTGTAAAAATCGTGCTGCCGCAGCTGGCAAGCGGAATTGCCGCCGGATTTCTGATGGCGTTTACGATGTCGATGGACGATTTTGTCATCACTTATTTTACAAAAGGCGCCGGCGTCAATACGCTTTCCACAATGATTTACGGAGAAATACGGAAAGGTATCAAGCCGGAAATGTACGCCCTGTCCACGATTATTTTCGTTGCCGTTTTTCTGATTCTGTGCCTGATAAACTTCACGCCGAAAAAGAAAACGGCTGAATATAAGATAAACAGCCGAATATAAGATAAGCAGCTGAACATAAGATAAACGGCTGAATATAAGATAAACAACTTTATACAGAATATAAGAAGAAAGGGAAACACTGAATGAAAAAAAGATTATTAAGCGCTTTTCTGATCGCTGCCCTGGCTTCCTCCACTCTCCTCGTCGGCGGATGCAAAAATTCGGGCGGCGGCGAAAGTTCCGAATCGTTAACCGTTTTTAATTACGGAGAATATATCGACCCGGACGTCCTGGACCAGTTTACGGAAGAAACCGGAATCGAAATCAAATATGAAGAAGCCCTGACCCCGGAAGAGTTGTATACCAAATACAGTTCCGGAGCGATCGAATACGATCTGGTCTGCACTTCCGACTACATGCTGCAAAAACTCATTGCCGAGGGGGAACTGCAGGAAATTGATATCAACGCTTTGGAAAACAAAGATAACATCGGAGAGAAATACTGGGAATTTTCTCAGGCTTTCGACCCGGAAAACAAATATACCGTACCGCATTTCTGGGGAACGCTCGGTATTTTATATGATACTTCCAAAGTATCGGAACCGGTGGAAAGCTGGGACGTACTTTTCAACGGCAAATATGCCGGGGACATTATCATGCAGAACAGTATGCGCGATTCTTTTATGGTCGCCTTAAAATACCTGGGGTACTCCTTAAACTCTGACAAGGAAGCCGAAATACAGGAAGCGTATGATCTGCTGCTTGCCCAGAAACCGGACGTTGGCGCTTATCTTGTGGATGAAGCGCGCGATGAAGTTGTGGCCGGAAACGCCGCTATGGCCGTCGTTTATTCCGGTGAAGCCTATCTCGGCCATGAATATAACGAAAACCTGGCTTACGTCGTTCCGAAAGAAGGCTCCAATGTCTGGCTGGATTCCTGGGGCGTCACTAAATACTGTGACAATATGGATGCCGCGATGAAGTATTTGGATTTTCTGTGCCGGGAAGATATCGCGCGGAAAAATTTTGAATATATTTATTACTCCACGCCAAACGAAGCCGTGATCAATTCCATGCCGGAAGAAGAACGGGCTAACGAAACGCTGGTTCCGCCGGACAGCGCAACCGAAAACTGCGAAGTCTGTACGCAGTCTTCTCCGGAAATCAACGAAATCATGAACAATCTGTGGAAAGAATTGAAAGCGGATTAAAAAAATGATAAACTGATACAGCGAAAAGCAAATAATAAACAAAGAGGAGAACACAAATGAAACGAAAACTTGCATGGCTGTTCATTGCCGCACTTCCGTTTGCTTTCATCACCGGCTGCGGGGAAAATTCTAATGATTCCTCTTCCGGCGAAGACATTTCCGCATCGGACACGGAATATACCGTTTCCTTAACGGATCAGGACTATGGCAATGTCACACTGGGAAATTATATCGGCCTTTCCGCCAAAAAAACAATGGTGGAGGTCACCGAAGACGATATCAATACAGAGATCGACAATCTTCTTTATGATTATATAGAATATAAAAAAGTAGACCGTCCTTCCGCCAAAGATGATTATATTCAAATGTCTATGTCCGTTTCCGAAAACGGAGAAGTGATCGACGATTATACGGAAGACGGTTACGAAATCTGCCTTGGAAACGGCGAGTTCGGGGCGGAATTTGACGAAAAGCTGACCGGCGTCAATACCGGCGATAAACTGCAGTTTTCCATCGCCTATGATGCCGACGATGAAGAAGCGATTTATGCCGGTTCTACTGTAGATTATGATATTACGGTAACTGAAATTTCCGAAGCAATCTATCCGGAACTTACAAATGAATTTTTAAAAGATTCTCTCGGCTACGATTCCGAAGAGGACATGCGAAAGCAGGTTACTGAAACACTGGAAAAAGACAATGAAGAAAACAGTACCCTGGAGCTGCAGGAAAATTTACTCCAGCAGATTATTGACTCTTCTTCTTTTGAAAACTATTCCGACGAATTGTATGAAGTCTGCTCAAACGACGTTACAGCCAACTATGAAAGTTACAGCCAGATGTTCGGCTATGAAAATGTCGAGGACATTTATGAAGTATTTGGTTTGAGCGAAGAAGATATTGAAAATGAGATCATGCAGCAGGTTTACCGCAGCATGACGATCCACGCCCTGATCAAAGAAGAAAATATCTCGCTTTCTGATGAAGAATACCAGGACGGAGTAAAACGGTATGCGGAAAACTACGGTTATAGCTCCGCCGAAGAAATGGAAAACGATTACGGTGAAGACGCTCTCCGAGAAGTACTGACGGAAGAAAAAGTGCTGGATTTTCTCGTTGAAAATGCCAAAGTCACGGAAGTGCCTGCTTCCGCCGAAGACGCCGAAGAATAAATTTCTTACAATAGACTTCTTACAATAGACTTTTTACACTAAGAGATGGCTTGCGATACCCCGCAAACCATCTCTCTTCTTTCTGGCAGAACCTGATTTCTATCAGAACCTGATTTCCATCAAAATCTGAAATCGCGTTTTCCTTCGTGAATATGCTCTAAATAATCCACGACTTTTTCTTTCACTTTCTCGTTTGTAATCACGTCGATCTCTCCCGCGATCAGCTTATCGCCAATTTCCCTGGTCTGCGGGGACGCGTAGTCTTCCAGATATTCTTTTAACGTCATCAGTGCATTCGGATGGCAGCAGTTGACGATCTGGCCGCTCTTTAACAACTTCATGAAGCGGTCGCCGGTTCTGCCCTCCCTGTAACAGGCCGTGCAGAAACTCGGCACATACCCCATCGTCATCAGCCAGCGGACCACTTCATCCAGCGTCCGGTTATCGCTGACGTCAAACTGTGCGGAATTCTCCTCTTCCGGTTCTTCCTCCACATAGCCGCCCACGCTCGTACGGGAACCGCCGCTGATCTGGGATACCCCCAGGTGCAGTACTCTTTCCCGGCTGGCTTTGCTCTCTCTTGTCGATACGATCATGCCGGTATACGGTACGGCAATCCGGATACAGGCAACGAGCTTCGCAAAAGTATCATCGCTGATACCGTTATCGAATGTGCTCGGATCAATATCATCCGCACGGCGGACACGCGGAACGCTGATCGTATGCGGCCCTACGCCTTTATAAGCTTCCAGATGTTCCGCATGCATCAGGATGCCGGTAAAATCGTAACGGAAATTATTCAGGCCGAATAATACGCCCAGCCCGACGTCGTCGATCCCGCCTTCCATCGCACGGTCCATCGCCTCCGTATGATACGCCCAGTCATGTTTCGGCCCGGTCGGATGCAGTTTTTCATAGTTTTCTTTGTGATATGTTTCCTGAAACAGGATATAAGTACCGATTCCCGCCTCTTTTAACTTTGTATAATTTTCCACTGTCGTCGCCGCGATATTCACATTGACACGGCGGATAGCGCCGTTTTTGTGCTTAATGCTGTAAATCGTCTGAATCGACTCCAGAATATATTCCAGCGGATTGTTGACTGGATCTTCCCCTGCCTCGATCGCCAGACGTTTATGTCCCATATCCTGCAGCGCAATAACTTCTTTCCTGATTTCTTCCTGCGTCAGTTTCTTACGGGCAATATGTTTGTTTTTTAAATGATACGGACAGTATTCACAGCCGTTAATACAGTAATTTGACAAATATAACGGCGCAAACATTACGATACGGTTTCCGTAGAAATCCTTTTTAATCTGCTCCGCCAGTTTGTAGATCTCCTCGTTTTTGTCTTCCAGATCGCAGTCCAGCAGCACGATGGCTTCCCGGTGCGACAGTCCTTTGCGCTGTCTTGCTTTCTCCAGAATCTGATCAATTAATTCACGGTTATTTTTATTCTTCTCGCCATATTCCAGGCTTTCCAAAATTTCTTCATGGCTGATAAATTCTGCCGCTTTTGGTGACATTATGTTATACATGATTTTCCCCTCTTTTTCGTTTATTTACTGATCTGTCCATTTACTGATCTGTTCGTTTCTTTTTTGTACCGATTTGTACCGATGTTTTACACTGGAGGCTTATAATCTCCACGATCAACGGCAAGTTCATAGCCGATGCTTTGCATACGGCTTTGCAGGCAGTTCCGACATTCGGCCGCTTCCTCCCCGGTACAGATTTTATTATCGTACAGCTCATATTTTTTGCGTACGCCGACCGGCGACAGATTCGGCATTACGACGTTTGCCCCTGCCAGAATCCCCCGCTCGCGCCCATCGGGTACGATCGTCCCTAACGCCGTCGTTGCCGGCAGCAGCGCATTTGGCAGCATGAGGCGCAGCAGGCTGATGCAGTAAAGCGTCAATTCCACCGTACCGCCCTTTTCTTTTGCAAACGGCGTATCATGATGCGGTACAAACGGCCCGATTCCTACCATCTGAGGATTCAGGCTGCGGATAAATAACATATCTTCGGCAAGCTGTTCCGCTCCCTGCCCCGGTGAACCGACCATAAAACCGGTGCCGGTCTGATAACCGATCTCCTTTAACTGCCTTAAACAATCCATTCTGTTTTCCAAAGACAATTCCGCCGGATGCAGCTTCCGATAATGCCCGCAGTCCGCCGTTTCATGACGCAGCAGATAACGGTCCGCTCCCGCCTGATAAAACGCTTCGTAACTTTTTTTAGAACGCTCCCCCAACGAAAGCGTTAATGCGCAGTCCGGATACCTTTCCTTTATTTTCCTAATAATTAATAGCATTTTTTCATCGGTAAAATACCCATCTTCGCCGCCCTGCAGTACAAACGTGCGAAATCCAAGCTCATATCCGCTTTCACAACATTCCAGAATCTGGGCTTCCGTCAGGCGATAACGGCTGACATTGCGGTTGCTCTTCCGGATTCCGCAGTAATAGCAGTCGTTTTTGCAGTAATTAGTAAATTCGATCAACCCGCGCGTATAGATCCGGTTTCCGAATATTTTCCTGCTCACCGCCCGGGCTTCCTCCGCCAGATATTCCCCCGTCTGCTGCGATCTGTGCGTAAACAGTTCCGTCCACTCCGCTTTTGACAGCGTATGTTCTTTTTTTAACTTTTGGATTAACTCTTTCATATTCGCGTTTTCCTTAAACTCCACAACGTTTTTTCGTATCTGCATGTTCCAGCTTTTACGCCGATTCTTCCGACGTAAGCTTTGAATAAACGGCTTTTGCCGACACGCCGTTTAACATTCCGATCTTTCCGGAAATCGTGCTGATCACATTTGCCGGGCCGTCTACCATAATGCTGATCAGTGAAACATTCCGTTTCTGATAAGGAATCCCCATCCTGCCGATAATATACTTATTGTAATCATGCAGAATACCGTTTAACTTTCCAACCTGTTCCACATCTTCCACTACGATCGCAATAATTGCTACTCTTGTATCCATGCACCCTCCTTTTTTCCGAATGTACTAAGAAGAAAAAGTCCGCCTGACAGGATTTTTTTGAAATAAGATAAAAAAACCTGTACCACAAGGTACAGGGACAACATTCCAAAATCCGCTTTTCTTATTATCCGCGCCTTTCCTTTCAGGTATAAAACCTTGTGGTTAGAACATTCTTATTTGTTTTCTTTCGCATCATAATGCCTGCCGGCTCACATGCCTGTTTGCCGTTAGAACATCATTTGCCCATTTCCTGCTTACTATAACATAAAATTACTGGGCTTGCAAGAAATTTTTTCACACCATCCCGCCCTCTTCCAGCAGCCGGTACAACGTCGGCCGAAAGTGAAACTCCTGCATCAGTCTTCTCGTTTCCTCCAACATTTTCTGTTTATGCTCCCTGGAAATATTGCTTTTTACGGCTCGGATCAGGATATTTTTCGGCGTATGGGTAAAATCAATAAATTCCAGCAGCTGCGTTTTATACCCGCAATATTCCAACAGGTTTCCCCGGATGGCGTCTGTCATCAACGCCGCCGTCCGTTCTTTTACAATGCCGTAACGGGTTAAAATTCCAAACTGCCCGCTCTCCATCTGCCCGCACAATTCATGCTGGCAGCACGGCACGGAAATGATCATTTCCGTATTCCAGCGAATCGCATGGTACAGGGCATAATCGGTCGCCGTATCGCAGGCATGCAGCGTAATTACCATATCCACGGCTTTTTCACTTTTATAATTCTCAATATTTCCCACTTCAAATTTTAAATGTTCATACCCGTATTTCCGCGCCGCTTCCCTGCATTTTTTTATGACGTCTTCTTTCAGGTCCAACCCCACCATAGTTACCGGAATCTTTTTCACATAATACAGATAATAATACACTACAAAAGTCAGATAAGATTTTCCGCATCCGAAATCTATAATATGCAGGCTCTGTTTGCCGGATTTTGTCACGGCTTCGTCTATAAACTGCACAAATTTGTTAATCTGGCGGTATTTATCATACATCGGAGCGGCCACTTTTCCGTCTTTGGTAAAAACGCCCATATCCACAAGCGGCGCTATCGCTTCTCCCTCTTTTAAGTAATAGAACTTTTGCCGGTTATTCTTTTCCTGAAGCTTTACCGCCTGTTTTTGCTTTACTCTGGAAAACATCACTTTTCCTTTTTTGGATATTTTAATACAGTATTCGTAACCGTTTCCCCATGCGTTACACTGCCGGAAGCCTGCCGCAAACTGCTCCTCGCAATATGTGCGGACACTACCTGTGCACACGGTTTCATGGAATGCCTGTTTTTGGGTAAATTTTTCCGCCTGATACTCTTTTTCCCGTTTTTCCAGCGTAATTTTTCTGTATTCCGATTCTTTTCCGTTGCTTAACACAATTTTATCTATGTCGCCTGCAAACACGGCTTCCAGCTTTTCCCGTAACGCCTGTTCTGTTTCCGTTCCCATAATTTCCCCTGTTTATTCTTTCCCGGTAACGCCCTACCAGTAATTTTTCTTTTTAAACATCATAAGCGCAGACGTTACGATAACGGCGCTTAAAATAATGACAAACAAATATCCGTATTCCCAGCCGATCTCCGGCATATGTTCAAAATTCATTCCGTACCAGCCGACGATCAGTGTCAGCGGCAAAAAAATCGCCGTAATCAACGTCAGCATTTTCATAACGTTATTCTGGCGGATTTCGATCTCCGAATGATACACTTCCTGTACCTGCATCGCATATTCGCGCAGAATCTGCGCTTCCGACGCCAGATTCTGAGTCCGTTCCGAATATTTTTGAAACAACTCCCGTTTATTTTCCGAAAAAACTTCCGCTTCGTCATCCTGCAGACACTGTCCCAGCTCCGAAAGCTGTACATAATACCGGTAACAACTGCGGATGCGCCTTTTCACCTGAAGCATCGTATGCTGGAATCCCTGCAGTCTTCCCTGCAATACCCCTTCTTCCAGATGTACGATATGGTTTTCAATTTCTTCCAGTGTGTTCAGGTCATTATCAATATGCAGCACAAGAAGATCATACAAAAACCGTTCGATTCCGTAATCGGCGCGGTTATTCTTTTCCAAAAGGCGCTCCGCGCACTGCTGCAGCGCGTTTCCTTCCAACTCATAAAAATACAAAATCCCCGGCATAATGGCAAAACGGTAACTTCTGCTTCCGTTCACAATACCGGGGAAACGCATACTTCCGGCAAAGCCATTATCCACGGCCTCAATCTGGCAGTAATAATGATCCCGGAACCGTTCCTCTGCCTGCAAAAGGTCCGCCACAGAATCCGGTTCCGGCTCCTTTATTTTCCCTTTGTTCCTCTGCTTTATCATCAGTATGTCGCCTGCTCTGTCCGCTGATAACATATATTTCCCCTGCCTTGATTTATTGTACTAGTATGACAGAGAAAACAAAAAATATTCTTTCAGATTCGTATTCACTGCATTTTGCGTAATAGGTTTTATCACTTTTGTTGGTTTATAATACTTTCGATAAAAATTCTTTCAAACGCGGATTCTGCGGATGATCAAAGAAATCCTGCGGATTATTCTGCTCCGCAATCACTCCCTCATCCATAAATAATACTCTGGTGCCTACTTCTCTGGCAAACCCCATCTCATGCGTTACAACCGCCATCGTCATACCGTCGTCCGCCAGTTCTTTCATGAGTTCCAGTACTTCCCCTACCATTTCCGGATCCAGGGCGGAAGTCGGTTCGTCAAACAGCATAATTTCCGGATTCATTGCCAATGCCCTTGCAATTGCAATACGCTGCCTTTGTCCTCCGGAAAGCTGAATCGGATAAGAATCGGCCTTATCCGGCAGCCCAACGCGTTCCAACAACTGTTTTGCCTTCTGTTCCGCTTCCTCCGCAGTCATAAGCTTCTGTTTCACCGGAGCCAGCGTAATATTATCTTTAATGGTCAGATGCGGGAACAGGTTAAACTGCTGAAATACCATCCCCATTTTACGCCGGACCGCATCGATATCTACCGACGGATCCGTAATATTGATACCGTCTACCGTAATCGTACCGCCAGTCGGTTCTTCCAGCAGATTCAGGCATCGCAGAAATGTAGATTTTCCGGAACCGGACGGCCCGATAATGACGATCTTTTCTCCCGGCGATATATGTTCGTTAATTCCGGAAAGCACCTGATGGTTTCCGAAGCTTTTTTTCAGATCTTTAACGTAAATCACTGTTCCGCAGCCTCCTTTCAATCATACTCAATACTTTAGACAAAATCATAACGCAAACGAGATACACTACGGCAATGCCTATAAATGGCATGAATGCCTGATAGGTCACGCCCTGGATCGTCAGCGCCGTCTTTGTCAGGTCTTTTAAGGCAATGGCCGATACCAGAGAGGTATCCTTAAACAGCGTAATCATTTCATTCCCCAATGCCGGCAAAATATTTTTGATCGCCTGCGGTATAATGATATAACGCATTGTCTGCGCGTAATTCAATCCCAGTGAACGCCCCGCTTCCATTTGCCCAGAGTCTACCGACATAATACCGCTTCGTACGATTTCCGCAACATACGCGCCGGAATTTATACCAAACGCCAATACGGCCACAAGCAGGGAACGGCGGCTGGAAGAAAATATAACAAAATACATAATCAAAAGCTGTACCATCATCGGTGTGCCGCGGATTACGGTCAGATAGATGCGGCAAATCAAATCTGCAATATTTAACAGAACCTGTCCGACACCTTTTTTCTTCTTTCTCTGCGAATCATGCGCGGAACGTATGACCGCGATCACGATACCAATAACAATACCGAGTACCAACGCAAGTACCGCCACCCGGATCGTAACCGAAAACCCCTGTACAAACTGCATCCATCGGTCTTCCGCAATAAACGTCTGATAAAAATCAGAACCGATTTTCTGAAACCATTCCTGCATCTTTTTTCTCCCCTTTAAAAGAGGACAGCGTACTCCTTAAGTACAGCTGCCCTCATTTTCCTGCTTTTCCTGCATTCCTTATGTAACATTCTGCCTGACAGGCCTTTTATTCTGCCGTAATATATTTGTCAATAATGGACTGTATCGTTCCGTCCTCTTTTAATTTCGCCATTGCCTCGTTGATGTCTTTTAATAACTGCTCGTTATCTTTTGCAATTGCAATCGCATAGTCTTCCGTTACATATTCCGTATCCAGAATTTTTAATCCCTCGTTTGCCTCTACAAAAGATTTTGCCGGTTCATTATCAATAACCACGCAGTCCACTTTTCCCGTTTTTAACGCTTCGATCGCATTCGCGCCTGTCGGATATGCCTGGACATGGTCTTCGCCATAGTCTTCAGAACAGAAAATATGTCCTGTCGTAGATTCCTGCACACCGATCATTTTTCCTTCAAGGTTGTCCGGAGAAGCAATTTCAGAATCTTCCGGTACGACAATCACCTGTACGCCCGTCGCATATACGTCGGTAAAGTTTACATTTTCTTCTCTTTCCGGAGTCACCGTCATGCCGGCCGCACCGAAATCCGCTTTTCCCGTCTGGATCGCCGTGATAATGGAAGAAAACTCCATGTCGTCAATTTCCAGTGTCATTCCGAGTTCTTTTGCGATCGCTTCTGCGATTTCAGCGTCAATGCCGACAATTTCATCGCCCTCATAATACTCATATGGCGGGAATGCCGCGTTTGTCGCCATGATCAATGCTTTTCCGTCTGCCGGCTGCTCTTCTCCGCCCGCCGCTTCTTCTGCGTTCGCGGATGTATCTGTGCTTTCCGTTTCCGATGCGCTTACCTGTGCGTCCGCGCCGCCTGCCGCCGGTTTACTTTCCGCTGAATTGTTTCCGCAGGCTGCCATACTGAAACATACCGCTGCAGCCATCATAAATGCTATTGCCTTTTTCATACTTTTTCCCTCTTTCTTAATTCATTTGCAATGATATTCAGGATACTTTCTTCCCGAACAATTCTATATGACCCGCACGAAAAAGCCTAGTACGGTACCAGCTTATCCATAAGGGTACATTAGTAATATCATAGCCTCTGGCTTATAAATATGCAATAGGAAATTTGTATAAATTTTCATTGTTTATGTATGTTTTTTCAGTCCAAAAAGCGAAATACTTTCTGTAATATTTTCCATTTAGAACACTTAGGAGAAAATCCCGTTTAATAATGCAACCGTCGTTTCAATATCCTCTTTTTTCAGTCCGGAATAATTGACGATCAGCGTATGCGAATCTTCCTGATCCTCTTCCCGGATATAGTACTGCGAAAGCGCGGTAATATACAGCCCTGCTTTACGACAGCGGTCCGTCAGCTCCCGATCGCCGTAATCCGTCCGGAAACACAGCAGAAAGTGCAGGCCAGCTTCCTCTTCCCGGATGGTGCAAATCCGCGACAGGCCGCTTTTTGCTATTTCCCGCACAAACGCATTACGAAGTCCGCGGTAGTAGTTACGCATACGGTTAATATGTTTCTCAAGGTATCCGTCCCGGATGAACTTTGCCAGCGTATACTGCTCAAAATTGGATACGGTACAGGAATAAAAACCCAGCCTTTCCGTAAACTCCCGCAGCAGCGGCTTCGGCAAAACCATATAACTAATCCGGATCGTAGCCGCAAGGCTTTTGGTAAAAGTATTCATATAAATGACTTTGCCCGCCACGTCGATACTCTGCAGCGTCGGCAGCGGTTTGCCGCTTAACCGGAATTCCGAGTCATAATCGTCTTCTATAATAAAACGGCTCTCTTCACGCGCTGCCCATCCAAGCAGTTCATAACGCCTGCTGACCGGAGTAACAATACCGGTCGGATAATGGTGCGACGGCGAAATATGCGCGACATCCGCATGATGCTTTTCCAGTTCCTCTACCGCCATGCCGTCACCGTCCAGCGGAATATGCTCGCAAACAACCTGATTGCTTTCATAAATCTGCGCAATTTTCCGATATCCGGGTTCTTCGAGCGCATACACTTTATCAAATCCCAATAACTGAATCAGCAGACTGTACAAATACTCCGTTCCGGCCCCGACAATCACCTGTTCCGGATCCACTTCCATATTCCGGAACTGTTTTAAATGCATACAAATTGCACCGCGTAATTCCGGGATGCCTCCTGCCGGTGATTTTTGCATCAGCGCTTCGCTTTTTGCAGAAATCACTTCACGCATCAGCTTTGCCCAGATGGAAAACGGGAAATTATCCGGATTCGTTTTGTTGCTCACCAGATCTATCCTGCTGTCTTCTCTCCCCGACAGTTCCGTCATCCCCATATTTGCTGTAACCGCCGCATTTCCCGATACTTTCGGCTGCTTTGATGCTAAAAACGCGCTGTCCGGCAGCTTTGTAACATAGTATCCTTTTTTCGGCTTCGAGAAAATAAACCCCTCCGCCTGCAATTGCCCATACGCATTTTCAACGGTAATATTGCTCACGCCAAGATTTTTGGCAAAACTCCGCTTAGACGGCAGTTTCTCCCCCGGCTTTAACGTTCCCTCCAGTATATCCTGTTTCATGCAATCATACAAATGCATATATAGCGATTCCGTTCCTTTTTTCGTAAGAGAATATGTCAGCACATTATTTTCCCCCCTGACTTTTATAACACCTGAAGCCTGATCCGGCGACCTTTTCATATCCGGCGGTCTTTTAACATCCGGCGGCCAGGCTAATTTCCTGCCGGAATATCCATCTGCCTGACATACTGAATCAGGCCGTCCGTATATTCCTGTTTGCTCAAATCCAAAAACGTCAACGGTTTTTTTGTGGCAATTCTGACTACCAGTTTGGAAAACAATCCGAGTTTCTCCGGATTTGCACCGCCCTGCATATAGAAAAACGGAGTATTTTCCAAGTGGTTCCGTTTTTTTACCGCCTCGTCCATACTTCCGTTTTCAGCTAATCCCACGCCGAAAACCACCAGTTTTTTCGGATTCATTTTTCTGATCTTTTCCAATCCGTTAATACTGCCTGCCATCAGCCAGCCGCCATGGATGACCAAATCATATGCCGTGGCTTCCTGTGCCGTAACTTCTTCTGCCGCTTTCATTTCACAGGACAATTCCTGTGAAATCCACTGCGCATATTTTTCTGTAAAACCTGATTTACTCTGGTAAGTGACCAATATTTTCATATTCTTTTCCTTTCTTTTTCAGGAAATCTTTTATTATTTCCTCTGCAAAACGCCGGTGCCCTTCCTCTGATAAATGAACTCCGTCATACACTGCCGGAAGTTCCCATTTCCCTGCATCTGTAAATGTAATCTTCAGGCGCTTCGCCAGCAATGCCAGACGCTCTCCTAGTCGTTCGGATTCCGTAATCTGCCTGTCATTTTCAATCCAGCTGCCCGGTTTCAATATTGGCGGCGCTATTAGCCAGACGCTCACTTTTTCTCTCCTCACCGATTCCGCCTGCATAATCCGTTCCAAAAAATAGCCCATTTTTTCTGCGGTTTTCCCGGCGTCTGCCAATGCATCTGTCAACAGGTCGTTCGTTCCCAGCATAACCAGAAACAATACCGGAATTTCTTCCTGTCCATATTTATGAACGATATCTATTACTGCCTGTATCTGGCTCTCGTTTTGGGGAATTGTCCGACCGTTTAAACCGTAATTTTTCACTTTCCAGCCGCTCTCCCGACCTACAATCCCCGTCCAGCGCACTTCTTTCGGATAACGGGTTCCCATAAAGGACTGCGGATCATACCCGTAAGTATTAGAATCCCCATAACAAATCAATATTCCTGTTTTTTCCATTTCTCTCACTCTTATTATATCCATAATTTACTATTTTTACAAAACTAAATATGTATGGCGGCGCCCGAGGACACTGACATATCAATTCCGTATTCGTTGTACCGGTATCAATACTGTAACAAATGCATTTTGTAAAGTCAAATACGCCGGTGGTTAATAGTCCATAAGAAAACAGAACCAACAACTGTGATTTCTCACAAAATCATCGGCTCTGCATCTAAAGTGTCTGGCTCTGTAATGGCTGTTATCTGCAAATTTTTTACTTCAATTAATGTTTCCTGCTTGCACTTCGGGCAGTAGAGGGGGATGGTTTTTCAGAACTGTATCTTCTCTAATTCTGTCACGGGTCTTATTTCCGCAAACAGGACAGTGTATCCATTTCGTTTTTTCGTTCATATCTTACTGTCCTCCTTTGAGCGCATTTTCAACAGCCTTTTCATGACAGTGCTTGAATTGGTTGCGCCAGAAATTGCATCAACATCTATTTTCTTTTTAGCTATTCTCACTTCAATCACCTCTCAATCTTTCTGGCTATGTGCTTTGGCCCCCCCCCTTTTTAGAAGCTGCACCTGCATAAAAAACTTTGCCTATTGGTTACATGCCTGCAGTCTTAAAAAATTCGTCCATATTGCGTATTGCCCCCTGCTTTGTCCAAATACCCATGAAAATGGGAAAGGAGTATTTCAGGAAGTTAAAACCATATATTTTTTCCCTTTCAGACGTGGTTTGGGAAAAGTACTTGTCCGTAGTCATTTCGCTCCCTCCTTATCAATCAAACGGTATAACATATCAAAACCATATTCTAAAAACTGAATTTTAGATAAGTGTATTGTTTTTTCAATGTATTCCTCTTTATTTGTCGCCAACTGGATAAGCCCTGACAACATCCCCCAAAACTGCATGATAGTGGGCATGATTTTTATGTCATCACGCAAATCGCCTTTTTTTATGCCGCTTACTAAAAAATCCTTTATTTTTTCATTTATTTCCTCCCCGACTTGATAGGTTTCTTTCTCTTCGTGCAAATCATTCTAAGGAATTTTCTTCCTTTAGACGTTAGTTATGCATTGTGTCTTTTTCATGTTCTCTATGAGCCTATGGGAGCGTTCCTGTGCCTGCCTGCCGATCTCAGCAAGGCAGGCGTTCCGTTTACCACTTGTGAGAAGATTGGTATATGTAATTAAGCACGGTATTAGATAATCTCCTTGCTATTCATATTCGCCGCCTAATCTCTCAAAGATTGATTTTGCCATTTAGCAATTCTTCCGTATGATTTGAATTTGCCTACACTCCAATCATTCTGGCCGATTACAAAGTCTTTGGATTAAACATCCTTATGTAATGCCACCCTTTCATAGTTTTTTTATTCCCAACAACTCCATAAATTCACGGTGTTCTTCGCCGCAAAATATGTCGATATACTCCGGCGCTCCGCTGCGGTCTTTAAATGCCGGAAATAAAAACCCGCATTCCGGATCTCCCGGTTCATAATCTCCACGCACCGGGCAGACCGCACAGACAAGAAAACGGTATACCTCTTCGGACTCCCATTGATCCGCCTGGTCCGTGCCCTTTCTCGGGATATCATAGTTTCCCAGGAAAAAATACACCACATAATTTTTTCCTTTCTGATAGCGTTCTCCAAGCGTTTCATAAAAAATATCCAGCATCGCGTCATTTTTTAATTCCGATTCTAACAGACCCATTAAAAACTGCCGGGTACTTCCGGGTTTCAGCGTATCTTTTGTAAAAGGGTACTCTTTCAGTTCCTGATTCGTCCTGGCAAAAGGAATCATTTTTGCCAGTTTCAAATTCTTCTCCTGTTCCGCCCTGGGCAATTTCAAAAAATGCGTGTTAAACGTACCGTCAACATATCCTTCTTCGTCAAAATATGCTCCGGCGACCCGAAAAAAGCAATTACGGCTCACAGTCATCCGGCGCGTAAGTTCCAACATGTCTTCTCTGTTAATCTGTCCCATAATAACCTCTTATCTATATAAAACCTTTCATCTATACATAACTTCTAATTCTTTTATTCTTTCTGCGAACTTCTCAATTCTCATTTTCTTTTGTTTTGTCTTTGATAAATACATATTCCGTACCCGACGAAAGTTCTTCCCGATACCGATAGCCAAGCCGGTCAAACTTTTTCGCATCTTCCAGCGCATCTGCTCCCGTAGCAGAAAGAAAATTCACCATCTCTCCCCGCGCCATCTTGGCCATGGTGCCTTTTTGGATGATTTTCCCGTTCAACAATTCGCCAAAGATACAGGTAACGAACACATCATCTTTTTGCAGATACGGCTCTACCACTTTTGAATACTCTTTTGACGCGAGGTTTAAGACCACATGATCCCGCGCCGTCAGTTCACGATAAACAGATTCGTCCCAAAATCCATACAGATCCCTTTTCCCGTTCAGCTCCATCTTTGCCTGCATTTCCAGGCGGTACGGCACTACTCCGTCGAAAGGGGAAAGTATTCCATAAAAACCGGAAAGAATACGCAAATGCTCCTGTAAATAATCATATTGTTTCTCTTCCATGACCGACGGAGCCATATACTGATATTGAATCCCCTCATAAGAAATAATGGACGGAGTAAGATTTTTGCGCAGATCCATATGTCGGAATCTTTTGTAATTTAGCTCCGCCAGTTTCCGGCTGCATTTCCATAACGACATGGCCTCTTCCAAAGACAGCTTTTGCATCCGCCTTTTTAATTCTTCCGTTTTATCCAAAAATACCGGAAACCCTCTTACCTGCAGCAAATCCGTATTCGTATTCATTTTCTTAGCCGGTGAAATTATGATTTTCACGATACCGCCTCCATATCCGAATACTGCCTGCTCTGCTTTTCCTCTCCGATTCCGTTAGCCAGACAAGCGTCCCTTATCGCATCCACCGTTTTTTCCCACTGTTCTTCCCGGTTGATCTTTGCCTTACCATCCCCTTTTTGCTCTCCATATGCACCAAATCCGGCATGGTTCCCTCCGTTTATGCAGATTTCCGAGTAATTTTCAGGCATATATTGTCTGCCATCTTCCAGTTTCTGCATATTTAGAACCCAATCCTCGCTGCCGTAAATCGACTGTACAAACAACTGGCCTGCTGTGAGGCTTTTCGTTGGGTACGCCGCAAGCAAAATCAGGCCGTCCAATTCTTTCGGATGTTCGGAAGCGTAGGAAGCCGCCATCGCGCCGCCCAGCGAATGTCCCGCCAGAATCCAGCTCTCATATTCATAATTTTCCAGAACGTCATCTGCCCTGTTCTTTCCGAAAACAGCCAGATTACCCGGCATTTTGAGCAAAAAGCAGTCTATACCCTGTTCCGCCAGGTTTGTAAAAAGCGGCAGATACGCCGTATATTCTACTTTTGCTCCAGGGTAAAATATCATTGCCGTTTCCTCTCCCGGCCCATCCAAAAATAAACCGTTCCCAATCTCCGTAACAGAAACGGTTTCCGTTCCTGTAAGAAAATCAGTTACAGTTTCATCACTGTGATAATAATCCTTTACATAAACAATACAGGCAATCATCAACACGGCAAAAACGGCCAGTATAATAACACCTATTTTTTTTAATTTTTTCTTCTTCATATAAATAAAATAAATATCCCTTTCACGTATTTCCCGTACTCCAGTTATGTAATCTTATCCAGCGACTCTTTTGACAAAATCCGGTTAATATTTACCAGAAACAGCACCGAAGCCACCGAAACCGAGATAATATCCGAAACCGGTTCCGCATAATAGACGCCCCGCACTCCCCAGAACAGCGGAAAAATAAGAGCCAGCGGCACCAGAAGTATCACTTTTCTAAGCAACGCAATAAACAGGGAAATTTTTGCCTGGCCCAGTGCGAGAAATGTAGGCTGAATCCCCTGCTGAACGCCAAAAATCAACATTCCGCCCAAAAACACCGGCATCACGGTTCCTACCAGGCCGATCAGCTCCGTTTCCGTCGTGAAACAACCGGCAAAAAATTCCGGAAAAAGAATAGCCGTCCCGATCGAACAAAATCCATAAATAAAACTGCCGCCGATCATGATCCGGTATAGTTTCCTTACCCTCTCAAAATATCCCGCGCCGAAATTGTAACTGATAATCGGCTGGACTCCTTGCGTAAATCCTGCAAGCGGCGCCGTCAAAAACTGCATGACGCTCTGCATGATCGTCATACTCCCGACATACAGATCGTTCCCGTAAATCTGGAGCTGGCGATTCATGACAATGCTGATCAGACATTCCGTAGACCGCATAATAAACGGAGAAATTCCTAACGCCAGAATATCCCCTATTATCTTTTTGTCAAAATGGATTAACGCCGGCCGGATCTTTAATGTGGAGCGGTTTCCGAGCAAAAATTTCAAATTCCAAAACGCGCTGACACCCTGTGAAATCACGGTCGCCGCCGCCGCTCCTTTCACGCCCCATCCAAATACAAAAATAAAGACCGGGTCAAGGATAATATTCACAACGGCTCCGATCATAATGGAAAACATCGCCGTTTTCGCCTGCCCCTGTACAATAATGAACGTATTCAGTCCCAGGGACAACTGTACAAAAAACGTTCCGGCCAAATATATTTTCAGGTAAGACGCCGCATAAACGATCGTATCATTGCTTGCACCAAAAGCAAACAAAAACGGCCTGTGGAATATATAAAAAACACCCATCAATACCGCTGAAAATATAAGCAACAGCCACAGACTGCTGCCGAGAATTTTCTGTGCATGTTCTCTGTCGCCTTTCCCGAGCCAGATAGCAGAAAGAGGCGCGCCTCCGGCAGACGAAAATGCCGAAAACGCCGAAATCAAAACGGCAATTGGAAACGTCAGTCCAACTCCTGTCAAAGCGGCGGAACCCACGCCTGGAATATGTCCGATATAAATTCTGTCTACAATGTTATACAGTACGTTGATCACCTGAGCAATAATGGACGGGACACTCATTGCCAGAATCAGTCCCGGTATGCTTCCGCTCCCCATCCGCTCTTCTTTCGTCAAATTCATTCTTATCCCTCCGATACCATACAACATATCTTATCACAGACGTATATTTTTTTCCAGAACAAAAGAATCCGTTCGTCGAGTTGTTATTCTTCCGTTAGAATTACTTCCACATGATCCACATGCCACGTCACTTTCCAACAACTATGGCTTATAAGCTTTCCATCGTTATGCAGTTCAAAATTTGCTTCGGTTATTTTATTTTTTTCTTCTGTCAAAATTAATCTGCCGCTTGCCCTTTTATTACCGTATCAATAACTCTCTGTATCATGATCAGGGGGTTGCAGTTTCGGCAATTTATATTATATATGTAAGTTTTTAAAGTCAAGCTTTTTTTCGCCTTTGCAGAATTTTATGTAACAGTTCATCATAAAAACTCCCCTGCTGATACGACATCTGCAGGGGAATCTCCGTTTTTTTATTCTTTTATTTCATTGATGCCCTATTTACTGCGTTAAGTTAAAATTTTTACTGCCGTTCCATAGGCAATGACTTCTGCGGCTCCCTGCATGACTTGGGAGGAACCGTATCTGACCCCGATCACAGCGTCAGCACCCAGTTCTTTTGCCTCGTCTACCATCCTTTTCACTGCGATCTGCCGTGCTTCATTCAGCATTTCCGTATAAGATACAATCTCGCCGCCTACCAGCGTTTTCATACCCGCCATAAAATCTTTTCCAAAATTTTTCGTCTGCACTACAGCGCCTTTGACCATTCCCAACGCCTCATATTCCGTACCCGGTACGTATTCAATACTTAGAAGCTTCATCTTCTTCTCCTCCTCTGATCTCTTTTACTCTGTTAATAATTGATACTATGACCCCGATAATTACTGCCGCCGGAAGTGCAACTAAAAATGCCAGGATGCCGCCTGGAATAGGTTCTACGGAATATCCCCAAAACATAAGGACAATGAACATTCCCATAAGGATCAGCATCACTCCGCCTCCGATCGCGGCTCCCATAATTTTTCTCCTTTGAATATCAGTCTTACCAATATCCATAAATTGCGTTCCCTCCTTTTCGAGTTGTTCCATCTGTTCCAGACACTGTTCTGCCTGAAGTGTCTGAAAAGAAGTTTTTTTATCCAGAAGTTCTTCACAAAAACGTTGAACCCGAGTCAGATTTCTCTTCTGGCGTTCCATTTCTTCTACCTGATATTCCAGGCAGCTTTTCAAACTTTTTTCTTCTTTAAAAATCTGCCTCATATCTTCAATCGAAACGGAAAGCTTTCGTAACAGTTTGATTTCCTGAAGACGTTTGATTTCCTGCAGTCCGTATTCGCGATAGCCGTTTTCCGCTCTCTCAACTTTTAACAGTCCCTGCTCCTCGTAAAAACGGATATTCTTTTTTGTAATGCCTACCAGTTCTTCCACCTGTTTGATCTTCATTTTTCATACCTCAGTTCCAGTGTCTGACCTTGTTATACAACTTCCATAAGGTGGAATGTCAAGTACTTTTTTAAACTTTAATAATAAATATAGATATTTTACCCTGTTTTTATTCATAGCGAAACTCAAGAAGCCCCGAAGCCGCATAACGTTCCACACATTCATATACAAAAACATCCGGTTCTTCCTGTTCCACATAATCATTTGTATAACTGCCGTTATGTACCAATACGCTTCTGTCAAACTGTGAACCGATCAGGTTTCCTAATGCGGAACCAAACGAATCCCGGCAAACAAAAATGGTCCGCGGATCCGCACCCTGTGCGTGATACCTTACTTCGGTAGAAAATTCCCACATATCATTTACAAAATTGTGCCCGTCATACCCGCTCGGCGCATAGGTATATCCCGGATTGATTAAAGTGCTCAAATTCAGGATATCCGCCATATCCCCGGGCGTATCCTCTATTTCCGCAACCGATATTTCAGGACTGTCGTACGCAGGCATATCAATTCCCAGTTCTGCAAGCAGTTCCCTGCCGCCGATATATGCGCCAAGTTCATTCCAGTGCGTGTCCGTTTTATGATACAGCAGCATCTGTTCCCCCAGCTTTTGTTCCGCTTCTTTCATTTCCTCGATCGGATAGACGATTCGGATATCCGTATGCTCCTTTAAATAATCACAAATCTGTCTGACCGCATATTCCTCTGCCGGAGCGCCATAATATTTTGGCATATATTCATCATAAATCCGTTCTTTATTCGGCGCGATAAAAATAACGAACTCAATATTTTCCTTTGCAAGATTATCCCTGGTCGCGATCATATTATCCGCTATCTTTTTTAACTGCTTTTCCGTCAAAAGATCCGTTCCCTGATAATTGGCAAGCGGATTCCCATCCGCAAAATCCGTATAAAACAGCCAGCCGCTGCTTCCGACCGCCACCCGGTCCGACGTGGAAGAACGGAAAACGTAATAATCCAGCGCACAATTTAAACGGATCAGTTGATTCCGAAACGGAAGATGGTCGTTTAACCAGGATTCAAATTGTTTCGGGTACTCGCTTATTGTGGAAATCTGAAAAACCGGCCTTACCGCAAGTTCCCGTTTCTCATGGTTTTCCGTATCTACAAACCTGCCTGCCAGCGGCCATACCAGATATGCGGTGCCAATCAGCAAAAAAAACAGTATAATAACGGCGTACGCTGTTTTTTTCTTTTTCATCTTTTTTCACTCCCCCTGCTTCTAAAACCGGAAATATATAAACGGGTTGTACGTATTGCTGGCAAGGCTTGCCAGTGACAGGATAATCAAAAACGCACAAAAAACGATCTCCGGTACGGAATATTTCCATTTGCGGGCCAGACCCGTTTTCCCCAGTTTCTGAATCAGTCCCATTCCGACAACTGCGCATATAAAAATAAAGACCGTATGTAAATTTACATACTCACGCAAAACATGCGCGCCCTGTATGTCCGACCATGGCTGGAACATCCGTCCAATATGGGCAAAAGCGTCCTGTATATTTTCAAGTTTAAAAAATACCCATCCGATATTTGCCAGGAAAAACGTATAAATCCAGGAAAATATTTTATGTTTCTTCAAAAACTTATTGAATCCGATTCTTTCAATGATAATAAATACTCCGTGGAACAGCCCCCAGAATACAAAATTCCAACTTGCTCCATGCCACAAACCTGTCAGGAAAAATACGACGAGCAGATTTTTGTATGTCAGCAGTTTCCCCCTGCGGCTTCCGCCAAGCGGAATATAAACGTAATCCCGAAACCAGGAACTCAAAGAAATATGCCATCTGCGCCAGAACTCACGAATCGACAGGGAAATATACGGATAATTAAAGTTTTCCTTAAATTCAAACCCGAACATTTTCCCAAGCCCGATCGCCATATCCGAATACCCGGAAAAATCATAATAAATCTGGAACGTATACATCAGGGAAGCAATCCATGCCATCGGACACGTTACCTCCGTCAGATCCAACGCATAAATCGTATCCGCAACGGATGCAAGTATATTGGAAATTAAAATTTTCTTTGCAAAACCATAGGCGAATCTGCGAATCCCCTGCGCCACCTGACAGGCAGAAACGGTTCGCGTATCTATCTGTTCTTCAATATCTTTGTATTTTACAATCGGCCCTGCAATCAGTTGTGGAAAAAAGGATACGTACAATGCGACTTTCAGTACGTTCTTCTGAGGCCTGCACTCTTTGCGGTACACATCTACCACATAGGACAACGCCTGAAACGTAAAAAAAGAAATTCCGATCGGAAGGGCGATTTCCGGCATTGGAAAAGAAGCGCCGGTCAGCTGATTGACCGTTGCAACGATCATTCCCGCATATTTGAAAAACCCGATCAGCGCCAGGTTCACTACAATAGCCAGAATCAGAATGGTTTTCTTATGCCGTTCTGTTTTGGAAAGCATATACCCGGCAAACCAGTTGATAAAAATAGAAAAGATCATTAACAGAACATAAATCGGTTCTCCCCATGCATAGAAAAAGATACTGGCAATAACCAGTAATATATTTGCCGCTTTGTTCCCGCCTGCTTTTTGGAGCAGAAAATTGCCAACCAAAACGATTGGCAAAAAGATCCATATGAAAATCATTGAAGTGAATAACATGATTTTTCTATCCCTTCTATTTCTCTTTCGCAGTTATTATCTTATGCATAACTGTGCAGCATTTTGCAATCTTTCTGCACAGACATGCCTCATTATAGCATTTTTTTATCCAAATGGCAATTATTAGCAAAGTTACCTGGCAATCCGTACCAACTACTGAATTTTAAAAACCTGTAGAATCTTTTACCGGCCTGCGATAAGATAAAAACACATATAATAATACTGACAGGGAAGTGAAGTACAACAGACGAAGACGGAAAATAACTATGCAGGGATACTAAAGCTGTTAGACGTACTTCTTACTTCAGAAAAAGAACCGGAAGAAAAAAAGAAAATCCTGCAGGAGGATTTTGGTATTCCGATGACAAAAACATTAGAGAGCGAGGTACAGAATATGTGTAATTTAAGCAAAGGAATTGAAGAAAAAGGAATTGAAAAAGGAATTGAAACGGCAACATTAAGAGCCATTGAGAATTTAATGGATACATTAAAAATGACGGCAGAACAGGCAATGGCCGTTTTGAAAGTACCGGAAACAGAACGGCTCAAATATTCTGCCAGATTAAAAATATAATCTGGCAGAATGTTCATCGGTAGTGTAAAATAAATTGTGTTTTTGGAAAGAAATGGCTCCTTTTTGGTAAGAATTAGAATATGAAAATTTTTATCGAAAAGGAGTATTTTTATGC